>NZ_BAABKC010000039.1:32587-74627 GCF_039543625.1 Streptomyces similanensis
GGCCCGGGCGAGCCGGTGGTAGGCGGCCCGGCGCAGCGCGTGCCGCTGGGCCGGGGCGGCGTCGCGGGACAGGTCCCGGTAGCGGCGGGCGGCGGCGAGCGCGGCCTCGGTCTGCGCGGCGGCCCGCCCGGCGGCCGAGTCGGGCCACAGCGCGAAGTGCGCCACGAGCACGATCGCGGCGGCCAGCGCGGTGTCGAGCAGCCGCGCCGAGTACAGCGCCCGGTGGTCGCCGAGCAGGTCCACCAGGACGAACACGACCGCCGTGAGGCCCGTCGTGGCCAGCGCGTAGTGGTGGCGCACGCCCACGGCCATCACCGCGCCGAAGGCGGCGACCGCGCCGATCAGGACGTAGACGTCGGTGGTGAGCAGGGTGACCGCGCCGATGGCGGCCACGCCCGCCACGGTGCCCGCGCAGCGGTGCAGGGCCCGGCGCAGCACGGGAGCGAAGTCGGGCTTGTAGACGAAGGCCACCGTCATGGGCAGCCAGTAGCCGCGCGGGCCGTGCAGCAGCTGGGCGGCGAGCTGCGCGACCAGCACACAGCCCGCCAGCAGCACGGCGTAGCGCAGCTGCGCCGCCCGCCCGTGCCAGGGGAGCGCGGGCAGCCGCGCCGCCGTCTCGTCGGGAGCGGCCGGCCCGGACCGCTCGGCCAGCGCGGCGAGGGCGCGCAGGGCGGGGGAGTCCGCCGCGGCGGCGGCCGGCGCGGGGGCGCCTCCGTCCGCGGGCACCGGCCGGACACCGGTACCGGCGGCCGGGCGGTCGGCGGACCGGGACGCCGGGCGGACGGCGGTCCCGTGCGTCGTCCCGACGGGTGCCGCCCCGGCGGCGGGCGCGGGGGGCGCGGCGGGCGCCGCCGCCCGCGGCAGCAGACGCGCCGCCATCACCAGGGGTACGTCCCGTACGTGCCCGGGCAGCGCGCGGCCCTCCCACACCAGCGCGGAGGTCACCTCGCCCAGCCGTACGGCCGTGTCGAAGGCGTCGCGCAGCGCGCCTAGCTCCGTGCCGGACCGGACGCGCCGGGGCAGGTGGCGGCCCATCGCCTGGTGGGCGTGGTCGAGCGCGGCGGTCAGCCGGCGGCGGGCCGCCGCGGCCTCGGCCGAGCCCGCCGCCGACAGGGCCTCGGCGGCGGCCCGGTACACACCGAGGACGGCGTCGCGCTCGATGGCGTGCCGCCGCCACAGCCACGGCGTCGCGGACAGCGCGATCACCAGCGCCACCCCGCTCAGCAGCGCGAGCGGCGGCTGCCACCAGGGCCCCGGTACGGGGATCCCGGCGCCGACGGTGACACCGAGCAGCAGATGCAGGCCGGCCACGGAGGACAGCGGGCCGCGCAGGCTGACCGCGCCGGCCAGCAGGGCGGCGGCCACCAGGCAGCCCGGCACCGCCAGCGGCTGCCCGCCGCGCAGCGCGAGAGCGCCGGCGAGCAGCCCGAGGGCGGCGGCCAGACCAACACAGCCGAGCCGCCGCAGCCGCAGCCGGTACGGATCGGAGCCGTCCTGGCCCACCGCCCACAGCGCGCCGATCCCCGCGAGCACGGCGGGGGTCAGGGCGCCGGTCAGGACGCCGACGAGGAGCGGCACGGCCAGCGCGACGGCGCCCCTGGCCGCCGCCGCGAGGGGCACCGGGGTGAGCCGGACGCCGCGCGATGCCTGCATGGACGGATCGACTCCTCGGAGGCTGCGAAGGGAAGAGAAGGACGTCTTCCCATGGTCGGCTCCCGCGACGCATGCGTCCAATGCCTGCCGCACCTCATTCCCATGCCCCAGGGACATGTGTCGCGCCGCCCGGCTCCGGTCCTCGCCCCCTCGCCGTCAGGAGGCCGTGCAGGCGCCGACGGCCGGCAGGGCGGAGCTGCCGTTCTTGGCGACGGTGAAGCCGAAACTGGTCGAGGCGCCGGCTGCCAGGCTGCCGTTGTAGGTCGGCCGCACCGTCGCGACGGTGCCGCCGGCGTCCCAGCTAGGGCTGCCGTTCCACAGCGCGGTCACCTTCTGCGGGGAGGCGAAGGTGACCGGCACGCTCCAGCCGGTGATGGGGGAGGAGCCCGCCTTCACGGTGACCTCGCCGTTGTAGCCGTCACTCCAGTCGGCGGTCCTGGCGAAGGTGACGGTGCACGTGGCGCCGGTGCCCCCGCCGCCCCCGCCGTTGTCGCCCCCGCCGCCGCCCCCGCCGCCGGTGCCGCCGAGCGCGGCGAGGACGGCGTCGTAGGCGGGCTTCTTCGCGTAGTTGGAGTCGAACAGCAGCGGAGTGCCGCTGGAGCGCCAGGAGTACTTGTCGGTGACGCCCCACACGGTCATGCCGGTGCAGCGGGTGACGGCGAGGCAGGCCTTGACGACGTTGCCGTAGCTGGTGGCCTGCGCGGCGCCGGAGCCCTCGATGTCCAGCTCGGTGATCTGCACGTCGACGCCGAGGTCGGCGAAGCGCTGGAGGTTGGCCTGGTAGTCGGAGGGGACCGGGGAGGCGCTGTTGAAGTGGGACTGGAAGCCCACGCAGTCGATCGGCACGCCGCGGGACTTGAAGTCCTTGACCATGGCGTAGACCGCGTTGCTCTTCGCGTTGACGCCGTCGGTGTTGTAGTCGTTGTAGCAGAGCTTGGCGTCCGGATCGACGGACCGGGCGGTGCGGAAGGCCTCCTCGATGAAGCCGTTGCCCAGCTTGTCCTGGAAGGGCGAGCTGCGCCGGGCGCCGCTGGAGCCGTCCTGGAACGCCTCGTTGACCACGTCCCAGGCGTAGATCTTGCCCTTGTAGTGCTGCATGAGCTGGGTGATGTGGTTGTTCATCGCCGTGCGCAGGTCGCTCGCGGCCAGTCCGGAGACCCAGGAGGGCAGCTGCGAGTGCCACACCAGTGTGTGCCCGCGGACCTTCATCCCCTTGCTCTGCGCGTGGCTGACGATCTGGTCGGCGGCGGTGAAGGTGAACGCGCCGCGGGTGGACTCGGTGGCGTCCCACTTCATCTCGTTCTCCGGCGTCACCGCCCCGAACTCCTGGTCGAGCGTGTTCGCGTACGCCGCTTCGCCCAGGTGGTTCGCCGCCACCGCCGTACCGAAGTAGCGGCCCTTCCCGGCCGCCGCCGAGGCCAGCGAGTCGGCGGCCGAGGCGCTGTGCGACAGGGCCGTGACGGTGGCCGCGGCGAGCAGCACGGACGTCAGCGCCCGGGCTGCCGGTCGGGCTCGTTTAAGCGTGGGCATGACATCTCCTTGTCTCGAAAGTTTCGGTCACGAGGTCGAATGTGACGCGCAGATTACGAAGGGAGGCGAGGCCGGTCAACGGTTCGCGCACACTCTCCCGGCGGTTGGCCGAAAGCCCGGCCCCGTGACAGGGCAAGCCCGCCGGGAGGGGGCGGAACGATTGACGCGCCTCCGCGACCCCCCTAGCGTGGCCCGGCACCTTCCCGAAACCAGTCCGAAACTTTCGAACTCAGGACGGTGTCATGATCCGAAGAAGGCCGGTCCTCCGGCCCCTGCTGACCGCTCTGCTCGCCGGCGTCGTACCGCTGCTCGCCGCCCTGACGCTCGCCGCGCCCGCCGCCCGGGCGGCCGCCCTCACCGAGGTGACCGGGTTCGGCGCCAACCCCAGCAACCTGCGCATGTACGTCTACCGCCCCGACGGCGCCCCGGCCCACCCGGCGGTCGTCGTGGCGGTGCACTACTGCACGGGCTCCGGCCCCGCCTTCTACTCCGGCACCGAGTTCGCCGCCCTCGCCGACCGGTACGGCTTCCTCGTCGTCTACCCCTCGGCCACCCGCGAGGGCGGCTGCTTCGACGTGTCCTCGCCCCAGGCGCTGCGGCGCGGCGGCGGCAGCGACCCGGTCGGCATCATGTCGATGGTGACCTACGCGGAGCAGCGCTATGGCGCCGACCCGGACCGCGTCTACGTCACCGGCGCCTCCTCCGGCGCGATGATGACCAACGTCCTGCTCGGCGACTACCCCGACGTCTTCAAGGCCGGCGCCGCCTTCATGGGCGTGCCCTTCGGCTGCTTCGCCACGACCGACGGATCGAGCTGGAACAGCGCCTGCGCCGACGGCGTCCTGACCAAGTCCCCCCAGCAGTGGGGCGACCTGGTGCGCGCCGCCTACCCCGGCTACAGCGGGCCCCGGCCCCGGATGCAGCTGTGGCACGGCACCGAGGACACCACGCTGCGCTACCCGAATCTCGGCGAGGAGATCAAGCAGTGGACCGACGTGCTCGGGGTGAGCGGGACGCCGGCCGCCACCGACCACCCGCAGTCCGCCTGGACCCGCACCCGCTACGGCGGCACCGGTGACCGGGCGCCCGTCGAGGCCGTCAGCGTCCAGGGCGCCGGACACACCCTGCCCGCCGCGGGCATGGCCGCCCGCGCCATCGCCTTCTTCGGACTGGACTCCGCCACCACGCCGCCGACCGACCCGCCCACCACGCCCGCGGCCGCCTGCCGGGTGACGTACACGGCCAGCACCTGGAACACCGGCCTGACGGCCTCCGTGACCCTCACCAACACCGGCGCCGCACCGGTCGACGGCTGGGCGCTGACCTTCACCCTGCCGGCCGGACAGACCCTCACCTCCGGCTGGAACGCCGTCTTCGCGTCGTCCGGCGGCACGGTCACCGCCCGCGACGCGGCCTACAACGCGACCCTGGCCCCCGGGGCCTCCACCACCCTCGGCTACCAGGCCACCCACACCGGGAACACCGGAGCGCCCGCGTCCTTCAGCCTCAACGGCGCGCTCTGCCAGGTCGGCTGAGCGGGCGTCGGCACGGGAGCGGTGCCGGGTTGGAACGGGTGTTCGTCATCCGTCCGTCCGGACCTCGCTCGTCCGTGGGAGCCGTACCCGACTCGCCGACGCGGCGGTCCTTGGATCTGCCAGCCTCCCTGATGCCGGCGCACGGTGCGCCGGCATCAGGGAGGTGGGCGTTTGTCCGGGCAGATCGGCCGCGTCGGCGGCCGGCAGGTAGTGGCGGTCCTGGCCCTGGGGGGCGGTCTCCTGCTGGGTCCGGTCCTGCCCGCCCAGGCGGCCGAGGCGGGCACGTCGGGAGGAACCGACACCCGCCCCGCCCCGACCCTGGACACGGTCCACGACCTCGCCGTCCACGACCCCGCCGCCCCCGTCCTGGTGCCCGCGACCGGCCGGCCCGTCACCCGCCCCGGCGGCCGGACCGTGGGCCACGGGTACGGCAGGCGATAGCGCCCACGGGCACGGCAGGCGCTGGCGCCGCGCGCGGCGGGTGACCAGGGCCGACGGACCGGGCCCGGCGGGTGGTCAGGGGCGCAGGATCAGGCGGACGGGGTCGCCCTCCTTCTTCTCCAGGCGCTCCACCGCCCGCGCCGCCTCGGCCAGCGGCAGCACGCCGCTGATGGAGGCGGAGAAGTCCACCCGGCCGCCCTCGATCAGCCGCAGCAACTGCGGCAGCGCCACCGGCATGTCGGAGCCGTAGTGGCCGAGGATCTGCTGCTGGAGGTAGCTGAAGCGGGTGCCGTCCGCGACGCTGAGCGGCTGGTCGGTCAGTCCGACCAGGACGAGGCGCCCCTTGGGCGCCAGCACCGACAGGGCCTGCGACCGTACGGCCGGCACCCCGGCGAAGTCGAACGCCGCCGCGAGCCCGGCCCCCGCGGTGACCGCGCCGATCCGGGCCCGCAGCCCGGGGTCGGCCGAGTCCAGCGCGAGGTCGGCGCCGGCGGCCAGGGCGCGTTCACGGGCCACCGGGTTGGGGTCGACGGCCACGATCGGGCAGGCGCCCACCGTGCGCAGCAACTGCACGGCGTGCACGCCCAGTCCGCCCGCGCCCCACACGCCGACCGCCTCGGCGGGCCGCACCGCGCCGGTGCCGGTGACGGCGCCCCACGGCGTCGACACGGCGTCCGGGATGATCGCGCCCTGCTCGAACGGGATGGCGTCCGGCAGCGCCGTCAGGGCGGCGGCCGAGGACAGCGCGTACTCGGCCCAGCCGCCGTCGTAGTCCACGCCGCGGGTGTAGGTCACGCCGCCGCGCGTCTCACCCGCGTACAGCACCACCCGCTGCCCCTCGGTCCAGGCGGTGACGCCCGCGCCGACCTCGGCGACGGTGCCCGACACCTCGTGGCCGAGGGTGACCGTGTCGCCCTCCAGCAGCAGCGGCGTCAGGGTGCCGTCGATCAGGTGCACGTCGGACAGGCACACGCCGGCGGCCGCCACCTTGACCAGCACCTCCCCGGGCCCCGGCTGCGGCTTCGGCACCTCCTCCAGGCGCAGGGTGCGGCTCGGGACGTGCAGCCGGGCGGCGAGCATCCGGTCCATGGGGGCGACCTCCTCGATGGGGCGGCGACCTCGGCCCTGTCGCAGGTCACCTTGCTTTGCACCGTACGGCGGCGCACCGAACAACGCAAGCAGACTTGCATTAGCATCTGAGCATGACGGACACCACCCCGGACCCCGACCCGGCGCGGACTCCCGTGCCGCCCCTGCGCCGTCGGGGCGAGCGGATGCGGCAGGCGGTGCTCGCCGCCGCGGTGGACCTGCTGACCACCCAGGGGCTGGCCGGTGCGACCGTCGCGGCCGTCGCCCGCGCGGCCGGCGTGCACGAGACGTCGGTCTACCGGCGCTGGGGAAGCCGCGAGAACCTGATCCTGGACGCGCTGACCAGCGGCCTCGACACCGCCCTGCCGATCCCCGACACCGGCGGCGTCCGCGACGACCTGGTGCGCTTCTTCACCGCGCTGGCGCACCTGCTGGACACCGCCCAGGGCCAGGCCCTGCTGCGGCTGAGCGTCGAGCGCGACGACACGCTCGACGACCGCCGCGGCCCCTACTGGAGCGAGCGCCTGGACCGCGCCGCCGCCATGGTCCAGCGCGGTGTCGAGCGCGGCGAACTGGCCGCCGGCGCCGACCCCGGACTGCTGGTGGAGGCGGTCAGCGGACCGCTGTTCACCCGCGTCCTGCTCAGCGGCGCCCCCGTCGGCCCGGCCTACGTGGAGCGGCTGGTCGACCTGGCGCTGAACGGCGCCCGGCCCCGCCGGGAGCCCTGAGCCGCGCCGCCGAGGCGTTCGGGTGACAGCGCGCGCCTCGCCGGGCGCGCGCGCCGCGCGCGGGCTACGGTGGAGGCACGGCAGCCGCACCGGACCTCAACTCCCGGACGGCGAACGCGCGTTGGTGGTCCAAGGAAAGACACCCCGCTTCCCGCGGGGAGATGCAGGTGCAAGGCCTGCCCAACGCTCGCGACACCTCGGCCCCCACCCGGCATCGGGCGGGGGCCGAGGCGTGCCCGGCCCGCGGAGGTCAGCCGAGGTTCCCGGTGCGCGCCTCGCGCCACAGGTCCACGCCGCCGTCGGTGGCGTACGCGTCGATCTCGGCCAGTTCCTCGGCCGTGAACTCCAGGTTCTCCAGCGCGGCCACGTTCTGCTCCAGCTGCGACACCCGCGAGGCGCCGATCACCAGCGAGGTGACGCGCTCGTCGCGCAGCGCCCAGGCCAGCGCCAGCTGGGCGAGGCTCTGCCCGCGGCGCTCCGCGACGCCGTTGAGGGCGCGCAGCCGCTCCCGCATGTCCGGCGTCAGCCACGAGGCGTCGAACGAGGTGCCCCGCGCGGCCCGCGAGTCCTCGGGCACGCCGTCGAGGTAGCGGCCGGTCAGCAGGCCCTGGGCCAGGGCGGTGAACCCGATGACGCCGAACCCCTCGTCCCGCGCCGCGTCCAGCAGGCCCTCGGTCTCGATCCAGCGGTTGACCATGCTGTACGAGGGCTGGTGGATCAGCAGCGGGGTGCCCAGGTCGCGCAGGATCGCGGCGGCCTGCCGGGTGCGCTCGGCGTCGTAGGAGGAGATGCCGACGTACAGGGCCTTGCCCTGGCGGACGGCCGTGTCCAGCGCGCCCATCGTCTCCTCCAGCGGCGTGCTCGCGTCCAGCCGGTGGGAGTAGAAGATGTCGACGTACTCCAGGCCCATCCGCTTCAGCGACTGATCGAGCGAGGCGAGCAGGTACTTGCGCGAGCCGCCGCCCTGCCCGTAGGGGCCCGGCCACATGTCCCAGCCGGCCTTGGTGGAGACCACCAGCTCGTCCCGGTACGGCGCGAGGTCCTGGCGCATCAGCCGGCCGAAGTTGGTCTCCGCCGAGCCGTAGGGCGGGCCGTAGTTGTTGGCCAGGTCGTGATGGGTGATGCCGAGGTCGAAGGCGCGCAGCGCGATCTCGCGCTGGGTCTCGAAGGGGCGGTCGTCGCCGAAGTTGTGCCAGTAGCCCAGGGACAGGACGGGCAGGTCGAGTCCCGAGCGGCCGGTGCGCCGGTAGCGCATGGCGCCGTCGTAGCGCGCGGGGTCCGCGACGTAGGTCATCGGGTGTTCTCCGGGTGGTGCGGTGGGGGCGTCCCGCCAGGTCCGGCGGAACGCCCCCACCTTGCTCCGGAGTGATCCCGAAGTCCAACCGCCGCCCTCCATCGGACTCAGCGGCGCCGCTTCTGAATCGGGTCCGGGCCCTACGACCCCAGGCGGACCGGCAGTTCGAACAGGTCGTTCTGCGTCACCACCGGCTTGTTGCGCAGCTCCTCGGCCGGCACCGCCAGGTCCAGCCCCGGGAAGCGGGCGTACAGCGCGGGCAGCGCCACCCCGGCCTCCAGACGGGACAGGGCCGCGCCGGGGCAGACGTGCGGGCCGTGCCCGAAGGAGATGTGCCGGTTCTTCGACTCGCGCGTGATGTCGAAGTCGCCCGCGGTCGGGCCGTGCGCGCTCTCGTCGCGCCCGATCGCGCTGTAGGAGACGATCAGCGCGTCGCCCGCCGGGATCACCTTGTCGCCGACCGGGACGTCCTCGGTGGCGAACCGGATCAGCACGTGCGAGGTCGGCGTGGAGAAGCGCAGCGTCTCCTCGATCACCGCCGACCAGTCGGCGGCGCCGGAGAGCACCAGGTCCCGCTGCTCGGGGTGCCGGGACAGGTTGACCACGGCGTTGACGATCAGTGAGATCGTCGTCTCGTGGCCGGCGGCCACCATCAGCTGGAGCGTGGAGACGATCTCCTCGTCGGTGAGGTGGTCGCCGTCCTGCGAGGCCAGGATCAGCGCGCTGGTCAGGTCGTCGCCGGGAGCCTGCCGCTTGGCGGCCACCGTCTCGCCCATGATCCGCGCCAGCTCCATCAGCGTGGCGAGGACCTCCTCGGGCGGCGTCTGGGTGGAGAAGAACTTCTCGAACAGCACCTTCAGCCGGGGCAGCAGACCGGTCTCGATGCCCATCAGGTCGGCGACGACGTACATGGGCAGCGGGTAGGCGAAGGCCGCCTTCAGGTCGACCACGCCGCCGTCGGCCGGCAGGCCGTCCAGCAGGTCCTGGGTGAGCCGCTCGATCCGCTCGCGCATCCGCTCCACCCGGCGCGGGGTGAGCGCCTGCGCCACCAGCGTGCGCAGCCGGCGGTGCTCGGCGCCGTCCACGGTGAGCATCGAGCGGCCCGGGTTGGCGAGTCCGATCAGCGGCCAGTCGGCGGGGATCTCGCCGCGCCGCCAGGCCCCCCACACGTTGATGTCCTTCACCAGCCGCGGGTCGGTGAGCAGGGCGCGCGCCTCGGCGTGGTGGGTGACCGCCCACACCGGGACGCCGCCGGGCAGCTCCACGGCAGCCAGCGGCCCGGCCGCGCGCAGCCGGGCGCTCTCGCCGTCCAGATCGGTGACGAAGGGATCGAGGGCGATACGGGTGCTCTCGGTGCCGGTCGTTTCTTCGATGCCGGTCGTCATCGTGACGTGCCTCCCAGGGCAGGGGTCGGGATACGGGGCCGAGCCGGCGCGCCCCCGCGGCCCGGCGCCCGCGGGGGCCGGACCGCGGGGGCGCGCGGAGTCTCTAGAGCGCGGGCACGGGGGTGAAGCGGACGGGCAGTCCGGTCAGGCCCCGCAGCCAGGGCGAGGGGCGACGGGCGAGGGACTCGGCCGGCACCGCCAGGTCGATGTCCGGCAGCCGGTCGAGCACCACCTCGATGCCCGTCCGCGCGATCACCTCGGCGACCTCCTGCGCGGGGAAGGGGCAGCGGTGCTCGCCGTGACCGAAGGAGAAGTGGGCGTTGTTGCCGCCGGTGAGGGCCGAGCCGTGGACGCGCACCTGCGGATCGGAGTTGGCGCCCTGCAGGCCCAGCAGCACCAGGTCGCCCGCGCGGATGCGGCGGCCGCCGAGCCGGGTGTCGCGGGCCGCCCACCGTCCGGCGACGTTCTGCGTGGGCGTGTCCTCCCACAGCACCTCGTTCATGGCTTCCGCGACGCTGTTGCGGCCGCCGAACAGGGAGGCCGCGAACCGCTCGTCGGTCAGCATCAGACGCAGCGAGTTGCCGATCCAGTCGGCGGTCGGCTGGTGCCCGGCCGCCAGCATCACCATCAGGTCCTGGGCGATCTCCTCCTCGCTGAACCCGGCCGGGTCGGCGAGCATCCGCGAGGCCACGTCGTCGGCGGGCCGCGCACCGCGCTCGGCGAGCAACCGGGCCATGGAGGAAGCCAGGTGCTGCTGGCCGGCGATCGCCCGCTCCCGGCCGTCGATCATGTCGTTGAGGGCGGTCACCAGCGCCGGGCCCTCCTCGTCGGGGAACCCGTACAGCCGGGCCAGGACCCGCACCGGAAGCAGCATCGCGTAGTCGCCGACCAGGTCGGCCGCGCCCTCCCCGCACACCGCGTCGATCAGCTCGTCGGCGAACCGCTCGGAATGGCGGCGCAGTTCGGACGGCTCGACCGCCTCCAGGGCGCCCGAGAGCATCGCGGCGCGCTCGCGGTGGCGTTCGCCGACCGTGTAGAGGATGGACGGCTGCTTGCGGCCGATCATGGGCAGCAGCGGCCAGTCGTCGGGGATGTTCTCCCACTGGTTCCACAGCTCCGAGTCCCGGCTGAACAGCACCGGATCGCCCGTGACCTGGTGCAGCTCCCGGTAGCCCAGCACCAGCCAGGCCGGTATGCCGCCGTCCAGCAGCACCGGGGTGACGGCGCCGTGCTCGCGCCGCATCTCCCGGTACAGCACGGCGGGTTCGGTCTGGAACCGGGGGCCGCTGAGCGGGACCGCGTCGGTGGTCACACGAACTCCTGTCGGGGCACGGCCGTCTCGGCGGCCTGGCCGGTGTACTGGTCCTGGAGGTGGCGCACCAGCGTGATCAGGACCTGCTTGCTGGACTCGCGCGAGCGGGCGTCGCAGTCCACCAGCGGCACCCTCGGGTCCAGGTCCAGGGCGTCGCGGATCTCGGCGTGGGTGTGCGCCGGGCCGCCGAAGTCGTTGCAGGCCACGATGAACGGCGTGCCGTGGTGCTCCAGCCGGTCGATGGCGTACCAGGAGTCCCCGATGCGGCGGGTGTCCACGAGGACGACCGCTCCGAGCGTGCCGGAGAACAGCCGGTCCCACAGGAACCAGAACCGCTCCTGCCCCGGCGCGCCGAACAGGTACAGCACGTTGTGCGCGTCCAGCGTGATGCGGCCGAAGTCGAAGGCGACGGTCGTCGCGGACTTGCCGCGCACGCCGCTGACGTCGTCGACGCTCTCGCCGGCCTGGGTCATCGTCTCCTCGGTGTTGAGGGGACGGATCTCGCTGACCGAGCGGACCAGCGTGGTCTTGCCGACGCCGAAGCCGCCCACGACCACGATCTTCAGGCCGTTGTCGGCGGAGGCACCCAAGGGGGTGCGGGCGTCAGAGGTTGCGGAGTCCAACGAGCACCTGCTCCAGGATGTCGGGGTCGTAAACGGCGGCCTTCTGCGGATGCCGGGCGCTGACCCGGCCGGCCGCGAGCAGGTCGCACAGCAGCACCTTGACGATGCTCACGGGCAGGCGCAGCTCGGCGGCGAGCTCCACCACGGCCGTGGGCAGCACGGCCAGCCGCAGGATCGCGGCGTGCTCCGACTGCATGCCCGGCGCCGGCTCCGACTCCGCCACGACCAGGGTGACCAGGTCGAAGGGGTTGTCGGGGCCGGTGCCGGTGCGTCCGCCGGTGAGCGTGTAGAGGCGGTCCGGGGAGTCGTCCCTGCCGGGCCGGCTCATGAGGTGCGGGGCTGGGCGGACAGGTACTCGCCGAGCTGTTCCACCAGCTCGCTCATGTTGTGCCCGACGAGCCCGGCGTCCGCGTCCTCGGTGGTGACGACGGCCAGATGCGCGCCCTGGCCGGCCTCCACGATGAACAGCACGCCGCCGTAGAACTCGGTCATCGCCGAGCGCACCCCGCCGCTGCCGTCGCCGAACTCGGCGGACGCGCCGTGCGAGAGCGACTGGATGCCGGCGGCGATCGCGGCGAGCTGGTCGGCCTGGTCGACGGTCAGCTCCGGGGTGCGGCACAGCTTCAGCCCGTCACGGGACAGCACGAGCGCGTGCCGCGCGCCCGGGGTGCGCTCCAGCAGGCTCTCCAGGAGCCAGGTGAGCTTGTCGTCGGCGGTGGTCTGGCCGGTCATGAGGTGGTGTCGCCTTCCGGGTGCGCGTACGGGTGGGGCTGGGGGTCGGCCGGGGCGGCCGGGGTGTCGCCCGCGCCCTCGGCCGCGGGCCGGTGGGCGGCCCGGCCGGCGGGGACCGCGTGCTCGGTCGGGGCCGCGTGGTCGGGGCCGCCCCGCTCGTCCGGGGCCGCCGCGTGGTCGGCGCCGGCGGCCCGTACGGCCTGGCGGAAGCTGCCGAATCGGGCGGCGCGGACCTTGACCTCCTCGGCGCCGGCCGGTTCCCGGGTCTCGGGCGTGCGGGCCGTGCCCCGGGCCCGCTCGGCCGCGGCGAGGGTGCGGCCCCGGCGCCGCTTGGGCAGTCCGGCCACGGGGTGCTCGGCCGTGTCGCCGTCCGAGCCGTCGGGCGTGCCCGGGTGCGCGGGCCGCGCGGCCTCCTCGGGCGCGGCGGCGGTCGGCGCGGGCTCGGCGGGAGCCGTCCGGCGTCCGGCGCGGTCGTCGTCCTTCGGCGGCGGTCCGGCGGGCTGCGCCGAGGCGGCGGCCGCCGCGGTGAGGACCTCCTGCGGGATCAGCATCAGGACGCCCGTGCCGCCCCGCGCGGACGGCCGGAAGGACACCTTCAGACCGTACTTGCCCGACAGCCGGCCGACGACGGCCAGACCGAGCCGGGTGCCGGTGAGGCCGCCCAGCTCGGAGATGTCGCCGGAGACGGCCTGCTCGGCCCGGCGCAGCTGGACCTCGCCCATGACGAGCCCGCTGTCCTCCACGGACACGATGACGCCGGCCGGCACCTCCTCGACGTAGACGTGCACTTCGGAGGTGGGCGGCGAGAAGTTGGCGGCGTTGTCGAGGAGTTCGGCCAGCGCGTGCATCACGCCCTCGGCGGCGTGCCCGGCGACGGCGGTCTCGCTCGTCGCGTGCACCCGCACCCGGCGGTAGGCGCTGATGCGGCCCATCGCGCCGCGCAGGATGGACTCCATCGCGATGGGGCGCGCCCAACGGCGGCCCGAGCGCGAGCCGGTGAGCACGGCCACCGAGTCGGCGAGCCGGCCGGCCTGCGCGGTGCGGTGGTCCAGGTGGAGCAGATCGGCGAGGACCTCCTCGTCCGTGTGCCGCTCCTCCATGGCGCGCAGGTCGGCGAGCATGGCGGTGGTCAGCGCCTGCATCCGGCCGGCCGCGTTCGCCGTCGCGGAGACCGCCGCGTCCCGGGCCCGGGTGGCCCGCTCCAGCTCCCGGGCGAGGCGGGCGTTCTCCCCGGCGAGGCGGTCGCGCTCGGTGGCTCCGGCGCCTTCGAGACGGGCCTGCTCGTCGGCCAGGACGGCGGTGAACTCCGCGCGCTGGCGGGCGAGTTCGTCGATCAGGTGCTGCCGCTCGCGCTGCGCCTCGCGCAGCAGCCGGTCGCGTTCCTGGAGGTGGCGTCCGGCGTCCTGGGCCGCCGTGTCCAGCGCCTGCCGGGCCAGCCGCGCCGACTGCGCCGCGCGGACGGCCCAGAAGACGGCGGCCACCAGGACGACGGCCGCCAGGGCGCCGCCCCAGGCGAGCGGGGCGCGTACCGAGGCGGGCGCCGCCGCGACCGCGCCCGCGACCGCGGCGACGGACACGACGGCGGTGAGCGCGGGAAGGGGAACGAGAGTGCGGACGGTGGGTCGCTCGCCGCGAGGCGTGGGCGCGGTCATCAATCGGATCCTCGGGCGGCCGCCGTTCGGTCGAAGGGCGGCCCTCGGTCTGTTCCTCGGACAGGGCCTGGCTGGTGACAGGTGACACGTGGTGCTCAACTGACGGTCACTATACGAGCCTTGGTGATCATATGGAAAAGGTCTCGGTCGTATCACCCGCCCCGAGCCCGTCACTTCCTCACAAGACGGCGCCCGCCGGAACCGTACGAACCTCCGGCCGCCCCCCGCCGGACGGACCGGACGCGCTCGCCCGACGCTCCGGCGGAGCGCCCCGCGCACCGCCCTCGCACCCCGCCACGTTGCCGCAACACCGCCGCAACGGTCGATCACTACCGTCGCAGTGTTCCCGACCCCGACCCCCGGAAGGCTTCGTCATGCGCAGCCGGACCACCCTCGCCGCCCTCGCGCTGACGGCGCTCGCCGTCGCCGTGCCCCGTGCCGTCGCCGGCGAGTTCGGGCCGCTGCCGCCGGCGAACCCGTACACCGCCGCCACCGGCACCGCCACCATGCACGGCGACACCGCCAACTCCGACACCACGCCGTACCCGGGCACCGGCACCGCGCAGGTCACCTACCGGCGCACCGCCCTCCAGTCCGCGTGCCCCACCGTCACGGCGGGCCGCGACGGACTCGTGGTCGCCCTGTGCACCCGCATCTTCGGCCGCAACCCCGTCGTCCAGCTCATCGACCCCGCCGACGGCGACCGGACGGCGAGCTACGACCTTCCCAAGGGCAGCCTCTTCGGCGGCGTCTACGCCTACCTGGACCACGACGACCGGCTCGTCACCGTCGACCCCGACGGCAACCTGCTGCGCATCGGCCACCACCGCACCGCCGACGGCGGCTGGGAGCTGCGCGCCGACGCCACCGTCGCGCTCGGCGCCGCCGCCCGGGGCGGCGTGGTGGGTCTGTCCCCGGACTGGCGGGGCAACGTCTGGTTCGCCACCCCCGGCGGCACGGTCGGCGTCGTCACCCCGGCCGGCGACGTCCACACCCTCGCCCTGCCGGCCGGCGAGACCATCGCGAACTCCCTGTCCACCGTCCCCGGCCAGACCGCCGTCACCACCAGCCACGCCCTGTACGCCCTCGACGCCGACGCGGACGGCGTCCCCACGATCCAGTGGCGGCGCGCCTACGACCGCGGCACCGCCCGCAAGCCGGGCCAGCTGTCCTGGGGCACCGGCGCCACCCCGGTCTACTTCGGACCCGGCGACGGCACCGACTACGTCGCGATCACCGACAACGCCGACGGCCGGGAGAACCTCGTCGTGCGCCGGCGCGACGGCTCCGAGGTGTGCACGGTGCCCGCCGTGGACGGCACCGAGGACGCCGTGATCGCCACCGGCCGCAGCGTCTTCGTCACCTCCACCTACGGCTACCCCTACCCGGCGCTGCCGGACGACGCCGGCACCTCCCGGCCCTCCTCCGCCTCCTTCACCGGCGGCCTGACCCGGGTGGACGTCGACGCCGACGGCCAGGGCTGCCACCAGGTGTGGAGCAACAGCACCAAGAGCGCCGCCCTGCCCCGCCTGTCGGTGGCCGACGGCCGGATCTACACGCTCACGGTCACCGGACCGACCGACAGCGCGGTGGGCACCAACACCTTCGCCGCCTACCACTACGCCGTCCTCGACTCCGCCACCGGCCGCACGCTCAGCACCCGATACCTGGGCATCGGACTGCTCTACAACCCGCTCCAGATGACCGGCACGACGACCGCCGACGGCACCTTCTGGCAGGGCACCGCCACCGGAGTGGTCGCCGTGCGCCGCTCCTCCTGAGCCGCGCCCGGACTCACCCCGGCGCGGCGCCGCCGTGCCGCCCGGCCCGAGTACGGGCGCCGGTACGGGCCTCGCGCCCGGCCGGCGCCCGGCGGATCGCGATCAGGGCGACGTCGTCGCCGAGGCGCCCGCCGGTGTGCGCGACCAGATCACGCCGCACGTGGTCGAGCAGGGCGCCCGGCGGGCAGCCGGCCCACCGCGCGGTGCGCTGCGCGAACGGATAGAACACGCCGCGGGAGTCGCGGGCCTCGACGACCCCGTCCGTGTACAGCACCAGGGTGTCCTCGGCGCCGAAGGGCACCTCGTCCACCACCCCGCCGTCCGGGTCCGTCAGACCCACCCCGAGCGGCGGCGCCGGAGACAGCTCCGGCACGCTCACCCGCCGCTCCGGCCCGAGCAGCAACGGCGCCACGTGCCCGCAACTGGTCATGCGGACGATGGGGGCGTCGTCCGGGATCTCCAGCAGCAGCGCGGTCACGAACCGTTCCCCCGACTCCTCCTCCGGCTCGAAGTCGGCCAGATAGCGGGTGACGCTGCGCTCCAGGGAGGCGGCGAGCGCCGGCAGGCCGGTGTGGTGGTGGGCCGCCTCGCGGAACGCGCCCAGCAGCAGCGCCGCCTCGCCGATGGCCGGCAGCCCCTTGCCCCGCACGTCCCCGATCAGCACCCGCGCCCCGTGCTCGGTGCGCGCCGCGGCGTACAGATCGCCCCCGATCGACGCCTCGTCCTCGGCGGCCACGTAGCGGCTGGCCAGTTGCAGCGAGCCCATGCGTTCCGGCAGCGGCCACAGCAGCACCCGCTGGGCCGCCTCGGCGACCGACCGCACCTGCGCCAGCTCCCGCCGCCGCCGGTCCCGGACCAGGGCCAGCGCCACCACCAGCGCCGACAGCAGCGCCAGGGCGATCACCTGGACCAGCAGACTGCGCGAGGACAGCACCCCTGAGCGCCAGCCGATCAGCGCCTGCGCGGCCACGGCCGCGATCCCGACGCCGCCCGTCGTCCAGGGCCCCTCGGACCACGCGGTGATCGCGGGCGCGATCACCAGCAGCGGCCCCAGGACGATGTCGGAGGGGGAGACGATGTCGACGACGGTGATGAGGACGACGAGCGCGATCGCCACCAGCGGCAGCGCATGGCCCGACTGCCATGGCCGCGCCCGCGTCACGAAGCGTTCCTGCCAGGAACCCACGCTCTCCACAGTGCACCGCGACGACCGCACCGCGCATCACGGCGAGGGCCCCTCGCGTGGCGCGCGCGCCGCGACGACCGCCGGGGCGGCGATCGCGGAACCGGGTCGATTCCCGGACACCACGCCCGCCGGACACCCCCGCACCGCGCCCCCGGTGCCTAGCATGAGGCCGTCACGAACGGCCCGACCCCGGCGAGGAGCGGCATGCGGCGGACGCCCGGCGAAGGCGCGCGGTCACCGCGCGGACGGGCCGCCGTGGCACTGGCGCCGGTGCTCGGCGCGGCCGGCCTGCTGCTCCTCCCGTACGCCCCGCCGCCCACCGCCGCCGCGCCGGGCGGGCTGCCGCACACCACCGTCGAGGTGTCGCCCGGCCGCTGCGGGCGCGGCTGGGACCGCCCGGCGCCCGGCCTCCAGGTCTTCCGCCTGCACAACACCTCGGGCGCGGCCGCAGAGGTCCGGCTGACCGAACGCGGCAGCGGGGCCGTCCTCGGCGAGACCGAGGGCATCGGTCCCGGCACCACCCGCACGCTGACGGTCCGCCTGGGCAAGGGCGCGTACGCCTTCCGCTGCGTGCCCGAGGACGCCGACGCGGTCACCGGACCCACGGTCCGCCTCGAGGGGGGCCGGGCGGGTCCGGCCGCCGCGCCCGTCACCGAGCACGACCTGATCCCGCCGGCGATCGCCTACCAGAAGTGGGTCGCGGCGGGCCTGGACACGGTGGTCCGGCTGACCGGGCGGCTGCGCGACGCGATCGACCGGGGCGACCTGGCCGCCGCCCGTACGGCCTGGCTGCCGGCGCACCTGGCGTACGAGCGGCTCGGCGCGGCCTACGACGCCTTCGGCGACGCGGACGCCCGGATCAACGGCACCGCCGCCGGGCTGCCCGGCGGGGTCGGCGACCCGTCGTTCACCGGGTTCCACCGGATCGAGCACGGACTGTGGCACGGAGTCCCGGCCGCCTCCCTGCGCGCGCCGGCCGCCGCGCTGGCCGCCGACGTCGCCGCGCTGCGCACGAGCTGGGACCAGGCTCGGATGGATCCGGCCCAGCTCGGCCTGCGGGCCCACGAGATCCTGGAGAACACCGTGCAGTCCGAGCTGACCGGGCGCACCGACCACGGCAGCGGCAGCAACCTCGCCACCGCCCGCGCCAACCTCGACGGCACCCGGGCCGTGCTGGCACGCCTGCGCCCGCTGCTCACCACCCGCTACCCCGGCCTGCCGGCGCTGGACCGGCGGCTGGAGCGCGCCGCGGCCCTCCTCGACGGCTTCCGCCACGGCGCCCGCTGGACGCCCCTGACCCGCCTGAGCCGCGCCCGGCGCGAGCGCACCGACGCGGTCTTCGGCGACCTGGTCGAACGCCTCTCCTCCGTGGCCACCCTCTGCGCCCCCCGGAGAACCGCGTGACCGACCCCGCCCGCACAGACGCGACGACGCCCGCCGAAACCGGCACGGACAGGACGGGCGCAGCCGGAGACGGTACGCCCGAGACGGTCACCGCCGAAACCGGTACGGCCGGCGTCCGGGCGCCGGTGGGGCGGCGGTGCTTCCTGCGCGGCGCGGCCGCGGCCGGCGCCGGTCTCACCGGCGCCGCCGCCGTCGGCGCGACCGCCGGTGCGGTCGCGGGCGACGGCGCCCGGATCGGCGACCGCACCGCCGGGGCCGGTACGGCGGTCACGGTGGTGCCGCCCTTCCACGGCCCCCACCAGCAGTCCCTGCTCGCGGCCCCGCGCCGCTCCACCGCGTACGTCGCCTTCGACGTCACCGCGGGCGACCGGACCGAACTCACCGAGCTGCTGCGCACGCTCACCGCCCGCGCCCGGTTCCTCACCTGCGGCGGAACCCCGGAGCCGGTCGGCATCACCGGCCCGCCCGCCGACTCCGGCGTCCTCGGCGGCGCACCGCCGCCCGGCGCGCTGGCGGTGACCGTCGCCGTCGGGGCGGCGCTCTTCGACGGCCGGTTCGGGCTGGGCGGCCTGCGCCCGCGCCGGCTGAGCGCCATGCCGGTCTTCCCGGACGACGACCTGCGGCCCGACTGGTGCCACGGCGACCTCGGCCTCCAGCTGCACGCCGACGAACCGGACACGGTCCTGCACGCGCTGCGCGACATCGCCCGGCACACCCGCGGCGGCCTCCAGGTCCGCTGGCGGATGGACGGCTTCACCAGTCCGCCCCGCCCGTCCGGCGCCCCGCGCAACCTGCTGGGCTTCAAGGACGGCACCGCCAACCCGGACGCCGCCGACGCCCGCGAGATGGACCGCCTGGTGTGGGTGGGGCGGGGGAGCGGCGAGCCCGCGTGGGCGGTCGGCGGCAGCTACCAGGTGGTGCGGCTGATCCGCCTGCTGGTGGAGTTCTGGGACCGCGTCTCGCTCGCCGAGCAGGAGCGCATGATCGGCAGGGCCCGCGAGTCCGGCGCCCCGCTGGACGGCGACGCCGAGACCGACCGCCCGCACTACGCCGACGATCCCACGGGCGACGTCATCCCGCTGGACGCCCACATCCGCCGCGCCGACCCGCGCACCCCCGCCACCGCCGACCAGCGGGTGCTGCGCCGGGCCTGCAACTACGACCGGGGCGTGGACGCCAACGGCAACCTCGACATGGGCCTCCTCTTCTGCTGCTACCAGCAGGACATCGCCCGCCAGTTCGAAAAAATCCAGGGCCGCCTGGCGGGCGAGCCGCTGACCGACTACATCAGGACGTTCGGCGGAGGCTATTTCTTCGCCCTGCCCGGCGTACGGGACGAGACGGACTGGTACGGCCGGGCCCTGCTGACCTGACGGTCCACCGCGTCCGCCGCGCCGCGGGGCCGGCTCACCCGAACGGCCGGCGCACCGTCGAGTTCGGGCCCGGCCTTCGTGCCCCGCGCGCGCGACGGCGTCATCATGACTGCGCCACCGCGCCGCCCACCCGGGCGGCGCGTCCCGCGCCGTGCGCCGCGGAAACGATCCCGCGCGCGGCCCGCCCGGAGAGCGAGGCAGCAGCATGGCCGACAGCGCAGGACGCGCGACCCCGCGGCGGCTCGGCGCGCTGGCCGGCGCCGTCGCGCTCACCGTCCTGGGCGGGATCGCCCCCGCCCGGGCGGCGGACCGGCCCGGACACCCGTCCCCGGCCACGCCCATCGAACACGTGGTCGTCCTCTTCGACGAGAACGTCTCCTTCGACCACTACTTCGCCACCTACCCGCACGCCGCCAACACCGACGGCACGCGGTTCACCGCGGCCGAGGGCACGCCGAAGGACATCGACACCCTCGCCCGCGCCGGGCTGCTGACGCACAACCCCAACCTGTACACGCCCCGGCGGCTGACCCCGGCCCAGGCCCTGACCTGCGACCAGAACCACTCCTACGGACCCGAGCAGTACGCGGCCGACGGCGGCCGGGCCGACAAGTACGTCGAGAACACCGAGGTCGGCACGTGCAGCGGCGGCCTGTTCGGCCGGCCGGGCCTGGTCATGGACTACTACGACGGCAACACCGTCACCGCGCTGTGGAACTACGCGCAGCACTACGCCCTGAACGACCGCTCCTTCAGCTCGACCTACGGCCCCTCCACACCCGGCGCCGTCAATCTGGTCTCCGGTCAGACGCACGGCGTCGTCTCCGTGGACCCGGCCTCCGGCACCGAGCACCCGAAGCAGACCGCGACGCCCGATCCCGCCACCGTCAAGTCGCCCGACGCGCACGGCGTCGGCACGCTGGTCACCGACCCGGACCCGGCCTTCGACGACTGCTCGAACCGGAACCACACCGGCTCCGACGCCCTCGCCGTGCTGCGCGGCCGCACCATCGGCGACCTGCTGAACGCCCGGGACGTCAGCTGGGGCTGGTTCCAGGGCGGCTTCCGGCCGACCACCGCGTGGAGCGGCGAGCGCGGCGCGTACGCCCGGTGCGACGCGACGCACCCCAACGTCGGCGGCGCCGAGGTGGTCGACTACAGCCCGCACCACAACCCGTTCGCCTACTACCGCTCCACGGCCAACCCGCACCACCTGGCGCCCGCGAGCGTCGCCGAGATCGGCCACGCCGGCCCGGCCAACCACAACTACGACCTGAGCGACTTCTCCGCCGCGCTGAAGGCGGGCCGCCTCCCGTCCGTCAGCTTCGTCAAGGCCGCCGCCCACCAGGACGGCCACGCCGGCTACTCCGACCCGCTGGACGAGCAGCGCTTCCTGATCGAGCAGGTCAACGCGATCCAGAGTGCGCCGCAGTGGTCCTCGACCGCGATCGTCATCGCCTACGACGACTCCGACGGCTGGTACGACCACGTCTACGCCCCGCTGCGCAACGGCTCCACCGACACCGCGCCGGGGTCCAACGGCAAGCCCACCGACAGCCCTGCCTGCCAGGCCGGCCCCCGGGCGGCCGGCGGCCAGGAAGACCGCTGCGGGCCGGGCCCCCGCCAGCCGCTGCTGGTCGTCTCCCCCTACAGCAAGGTCAACGCGGTCGACCACACGCCGACCGAGCAGACCTCGATCATCCGGTTCATCGAGGACAACTGGCGTCTCGGCCGCATCGGCGGCCACTCCTTCGACGCCCGCGCGGGCTCGCTCGTCGGCCTGTTCGACTTCCGGCACCCCCACAACCGGCAGGTGCTGCTGAACGGCGACGGCTCGGTCAGATCCGTGGGCCCGATCCGGCGCGTGACGCCGGTCGCCGCCGCGATCGTGCCGGGTCCCGCCGTGCGGAACACCGCGGCGGCCGCCGACGCCGCCCGCTTCCCGCTGGGGGCGGTCGTGGCCGTGGCTCTAGTGGCCGCAGGCGGCGCCGGCGCCTTCCTGGCCCTGCGCCGCCGCGGCCGGGCCGCCCCCTGAGCGAAGGCCGCGCGCGCGACGGCCGCCCCGTCACCGGACGGGGCGGCCGCGCCGCGGGCGGTCGCGGCGGGGGAGCGGGTCAGGGCTGCAAGGGCAGCGTCCAGCAGTTGGACGAGGCGGACTTGCCGGCCAGCCGGTCGGTCAGCCAGGAGACGGCCGAGCCCTGGTCGGTGAGGAGCGGCCCGAAGTGGTTGAGCAGCGGGCTGATGACGTTCGGCAGGATGATCGGCTGGTAGGTGACGTCGGCGCCCTTGCGGCACCAGTCGACGGCGAGCTGCCTGGCCTGGCCGTGCGGGACGAGGTTGTCGCTGGTGCCGGTGGCCACCCGCACCGGGCCGGACGGCTTGAGCGTGCCGATGCGCTGGGTGTCCAGGAAGTCCTGGAGGGCGGGCGTGGCGGCGATGATGTCGCTCAGCGACCTGCCGTCGGTCGTCCACTTGGTGCTGCGCGCGTAGCCGTAGGTCAGCAGCGCGTCGCCCACGCACATGGTGGACAGGTCGGCCAGCGCCGCCTTTCCGGCGGCGTTGAGGTGGGCCTCGGCGATGGGCTTGAGCTCCGGGTCGGTCTGGAGGAACCCGTTGAGCGACCAGCCCAGCGCGCCGGCCAGCTCGGTGCCGTCGATGCCCTTGGTGACCTCGGTCAGGTTCGCGGGCGGCGCGCCGGCGTAGGTGCCGGAGAGGGTGACGTCGGGGGCGTACGACGGCTGGAGTTCGGCGGCGGCCGCGGTGGCGCCGCCGCCCTGGCTGTAGCCGTACAGGCCGACGCGGGAGGCGGCGGTGACGGAGGCGCCCTGCACGGAGCGGGCGGCGCGGGCCGCGTCGAGGACGGCGTGCGCCTCGTCGATCCGGTTGACGTAGGTGTGCAGCCGGTCCGTGGCGCCCAGGCCCGCGTAGTCGGTGACCACGACCGCGGCGCCCGCGGCCAGCAGCCGGTAGATCGACAGGTCCTCGTAGCCGACCGACATCGTCTGCCCGTTGAGGGTGATCGGGTGTTCCAGGCCCAGCGAGGCCGCGCACTGGTCGCCCTGGCCCATGGTGCCCGGCGCGACGACGACCAGCGGACGGGCCCCGCCGCCCTGCCAGCGCGCGGTCGGCTCGATGTAGGCGCCGGTGACCGCCACGGGCCCGCCGTTCGCGTCGGTCGACTTGTACATCAGCCGGGTGGCGCGGCCGGGCAGCGGGCCGTCGAGGCCGGAGACGCTGAGGGCGAGCGGGAGCGGCTCGCTGCGGATCAGGGCGCCGTCGGCGGCCGGCAGCTCGGCGGGCGGGGTGTAGAAGGCGGGGATCGTGACGCCCCGGGAGACCACCGGGGCGGAGTCTGTGGCGGCGGCCGGCAGCGCCTGGACGCCGAGGCACGTGGCGGCGGCGACCGCCGCGGCGATCAGGTGTCTGCGTGCGGGCATGGGGGACCTCCTGGGATGCGGCGAGCAGGAGAGGCGCCCTCGCCCGGGGCGTGGCCGACGGACCGGACGCACTGGACAAGGACATGTCAATGTCGTCGATGCGAGGCGGCGCGGTCGTCCCTCCGGCCCCTCGCATCGCCGGGGAGTGGGCTGACCAGAAGTTACCCAGCAGTCGGTTACCGGCGGTAGCGCCTGGTGGGTTACGGTTCAGTAATTTGACTCGACGTCTAATAAGGCGTCGTTACCACGCCATCTCGTCCAGCAGCAGCATCGGGTCCGGCTCCGGGGCGCGGCCCAAGGACTGCTCCGCCCAGATCACCTTGCCCCGGTTCTCGTAGCGCGTGCCCCAGCGCTCGGCGAACTGCGAGACCAGGAACAGCCCGCGCCCGCCCTCGTCGGTGCTGGTGGCGCGGCGCAGCCGGGGCGAGGTGTTGCTGCCGTCGGAGACCTCGCAGACCAGGGTGCGGCCCAGCAGCAGCCGGACCCGCACCGGCGGCGCCCCGTACCGGATGGCGTTGGTCAGCAGCTCGCTGAGGATCAGCTCCATGGCGAACGACGACTCCTCAAGGCCCCACTGCGTCAGCCGCTCGCTCACCTCCGTGCGCACCCGGGAGACCGCCATCGCGTCGAACGGCACCTCCCACACCGCCACCCGCGACGGGTCCAGCAGCCGGGTGCGGGCGACCAGCAGGGCGACGTCGTCGCTCGGGTGCTCCGGCAGCATCGTCCGCATCAGGGCCCGGCAGGTGTCCTCCGGACTCTGGCCGGGGTGCGCGACGGCCGACGCCAGCAGCCGCAGCCCCTCGTCGATGTCCCGTCTGCGGTCCTCGACCAGACCGTCCGTGAACAGCACCAGCCGGCTGCCCTCCGGCAGATCCAGCTCCCCCGACTCGAACGGATGCCCGCCCACGCCCAGCGGCGGCGACAGCGGCAGCTCCGGGAAGGACACCCGGCCCCCCGGGTCCACCACCGCCGGCACGCCGTGCCCGGCCCGCGAGAGGGTGCAGCGCCCGCCGACCGGGTCGTAGATGGCGTACAGGCAGGTGGCCCCGGTGACCAGGGAGCCCTCGCCGTCCGCGTCCTCGGCCTGGGTGTCCAGCCGCATCACCATCTCGTCGAGATGGCCCAGCAATTCGTCCGGCGGCAGATCCAGCGACGAGAAGTTCAGCACCGCCGTGCGCAGCCGGCCCATCGTCACCGCCGCGTGCAGCCCGTGGCCCACCACGTCCCCGACCACGAGCGCCACCCGGAACCCCGGCAGCGGGATCACGTCGAACCAGTCGCCGCCCACCCCCGACTGCGCCGGCAGATAGCGCCAGGCCACCTCCAGCGCGTCCTGCTCCGGCAGGTCCCGGGGCAGCAGGCTGCGCTGCAACGTCACGGCCATCGCGTGCTCGCGGGTGTACCGGCGCGCGTTGTCGATCGCCACGGCCGCCCGCGCCCCCAGCTCCTCGGCGACCGACACGTCCTCGTCCTCGAAGCGCGGCGAGCCGTCGGCCCGCCAGAAGTTGACCATCCCGAGGACCACGCCGCGCGCCCGCAGCGGCACGGTGATCAGCGAGTGGACCCCCGAGTCCAGCACCCGCTGGGCGCCCTCGGGGTCCTGCGCCCGCCAGTCCTGGGCCCGCTCCAGATCCGGCACCAGCACCGCCTTGCCCTGGCTGAGCGCCGCCACCATGGGAGTGTCGGCCACCACGAACTGGATCAGATCGCCCACCGGCTGGAGCGGCTGCCCGGCCCCCGTGCCGCGCAGCGCGGTGCGCCGCATCCGGTTCAGGGCGCCCGTCGGCTCCTCCCCGTGCAGCACCGCCTCCAGCAGCTCCACCGTCACCACGTCCGCCAGACCGGGCACCGCCACCTCGGCCAGCTCCTGCGCGGTGCGCCGTACGTCCAGCGTGGTACCGATCCGCACGCCCGCCTCGTACAGCAGCGTCAGCCGGCCCCGCGCCATCTCGGCCCGGCCGGTCAGCGCCCGCAGCTCGGTGGTGTCCCGGAAGCTGGCCACCAGGCCCGGCGCGCCGCCGTAGGGCGCGGTGCGCCGGGCGTTGACCGCCAGCAGCCGTTCCCCGACCGGGCACACCGCGTCCGAGACGGCCTCGCCCGACGCCAGCAGCCCGGTCAGCTCGGGGCCCACCCCCAGCTCCGTGACGTGCCGCTGGTCGGCGTCGGCCGGAAGGTTCAGCAGCCGGCGCGCCTCGTCGTTGGCGAGCAGCAGCCGGCCCTCGCCGTCGAGGATCAGCACACCCTCGCGCACCGCGTGCAGCACCGCGTCGTGGTGTTCGTACATCCGGGTCATCTCGGCCGGGCCGAGGCCGTGGGTCTGGCGGCGCAGCCGCCGGGTGACCAGGGCGGTGCCCGCCGTCGCCAGCGCCAGGGCCAGCGCGGCCGAGCCGAGCACCATGGGCACCTGCTGATCGAGCAGATGCCCCAGGTTCTCCACCTGGATCCCGGCGGCGACCATGCCGACCACGCGCCGGCTGCCGTCCAGCACCGGCACCACCGCGCGCACGGCGTCCGACGGCTCGCCGTGGAACCGCTCGGTGAACGTCTCGCCCGCCGCCGCCCGCTCCACGCCCTGCGCGTGGGCGCCGATCAGTCTCGGGTCGGTGTCGCTGATCCGTACGCCCGCCTTGTTCAGCACCGAGATGAAGTCGACGCCCGAGCCCGCCTGCGCCTGCACGGTGGCCGGCTGGAGCATCGCCGTCGGGTTCGGCGACTGGAGCGCGCGCAGCGTGCCGGGCGCGTGCGCGAACGCCTCCGCCGTGGCCAGCGAGCGCACCCGGGCGCTGTTCTCGCCGTCGTAGCGGCCCTGGAGCACCAGGGCGCCGGCCGCCGCGGCGACGAGCACCAGGACGACGATCACCTGGAGCAGGAACACCTGCGCGGCCACCGTGCCCAGGTTCCAGGAGGACGGCGAGAAGCGGCGTCCCGGGGAACGCCGGGACTTCGGACGGCGGGACGCGTCACCTGCCCGCCGGTCGCTGGACGGCGGCGCCGCTGCGGGAGCGGACCGGCGGGAACGTCCGACCATGCTCCCAGTTCTAACACCGCGCCAGTCCGGCGGGCGACCGCTGTGCCCGGAAGATCCGCTTTCCGGGCCGCCGTTTCCTGCGGGAATGCACCGGCCCGTCCCGCTGTTGACGACCATGGCTGGCATGCCTGGGTCAATCCCGGGACCGGCCGAAAGGAGGACCCCCCATGGCACGCAGCACCGTGCGTCCCGTAGTCCGGCTGAAGTCCACCGCCGGCACCGGCGTCACCTACGTGACCCGCAAGAACCGTCTCAACGACCCCGACCGGCTGGTCCTGCGCAAGTACGACCCGGCGGCCGGCCGGCACGTCCTGTTCCGTGAGGAGCGCTGACCATGAAGGTACGCAAGTCCCTGCGCTCGCTGAAGTCCAAGCCGGGCGCACAGGTGGTGCGCCGCCGCGGCGTGGTCTTCGTCGTCAACAAGAAGAACCCCCGCCTCAAGGCCCGCCAGGGCTGACGGAAGCAGACCGCCGGGCGGCCCGGCCCCCCGCACCGGGGCGCCGGCCGCCCGCGTGGAGCCCTCTGGACGGTTGCTGACCTGCGGACGCACCGACTCAAGATCAGTCGCTCGTTCGAGCGAACATGAGTTCGATTCCGAGCCGATACACACTCCACCGTGTCCAAGTCGGCGAGGAGTCCAAGGTCGGCACGCTCCTGTGCATCGCCTTCGTCCTCGACGTCCCGCTCGCCGACCCCGTCCGGGACTGGCTGACCCCGGACGGGGAGTCCCGATCAGTGCCTCAGTGCACAACGCGTTCGAGATCCCACTCGGTGACATGGTCATCTCATAGCCTTGCCGTCCAGCCACTGCGCGACAGCGTCGTTTCACCGTCCGGCGTGATGGCGACCCGGGCGCCGTACACCGGCAGTTCGCCGTGCTTCAGCCAGTGCCGGCGGATGGCGTCGAGGATGTCGTACAGGCGGCGCGGACCGCCCTGGTGGACGGTCGTTGTGTGCTCGCCCGGCGCGGTGCGGGCCCGGGCCCACGATCCGTCAGGGTGCAGCATCCATGTCAGGCGCGCGCCGTCGTCGCCGGTGCCGGTGCGGTGCTCGATCCCCGGTGCCGTCAGGGACAGCATCGACCACACCTCCCACGCCTGCATGACGTCGAGGACGGGAAACGGCGACTGGTGTACCTCGCCGTCCTCCTGAGAGGCGACGGTGAACAGCTCATCGAGCAGGGGTGGATAGTCGCCGCCGGCCCGGGTGGCCATGAACGATGCCCGGTCCCACTCGACGCGCCCGACGGCGCCGCCGTCGGGGGTCTTGTCGGCGGTGATGATCAAACCGGTACCGGCGATCGTCGTCACGAGGCGGCCCTTCGGGGCCAGGCCACGCAGCCACGAGGCCGGGATCCGCGGCATGGACACCATGGACACGATCCGGTCGAACACGCCAGGCAGCTCGCTGGCGTCCGCGGTGACGACGTAGGGGCTGCAGCCGACGCGCTCCAGTCGGCCGGCCGCCGCCCGCGTCAGGTACGCGTCCACGTCCAGCGTCGTGACCATCTCGTCGCCGAGCAGGTGGCAGGCCAGAGCAGCGCTGTACCCGGAGCCGGTGGCCACGTCCAGCAGCCGCATGCCCGGCGCGAGGCGACCGTGTTCCAGCATCGACACGACCAGGCTCGGCAGCGTGGATGACGAGGTCGGCCGGCCGACCGTCACCCGGCCGGGCTCCGCCTGGTCGGCGTGCACGGACCCGACACGGGTGACGAGCGTGGTGTCCGCGTAGGCGGCCGCCGCCCACGCCTCCTCGTCGGCGGCCCCGTCCCGCACCGTCCACCCGTCCGGGCCGGGCGTGAACCAGCGCGGGACGAGCAGGTGCCGCGGTGTCTCCGCGACCGGTGTCCACCAGGGCGACACCGGGTGGGTGGCCTGGGCCGCGAGGGCGGCCGCGCGCGGTTTCCAGTCCATCAGCTGACTCCCTGCAGTTCGTCGGCGATCGCCGCGGCGATCGGCAGGCCGGTCGCACCCTGGATCCAGTCCCACTGGCCGCACGGGTTGACCTCAAGGAACGTCCAGTTTCCATGGGGGCCGACGATGAAGTCCGCCGCGCCGTAGCGCAGCCGAAGCCGCAGCATCAGCTGCCGCATCGCGGTGGCGACACCGTCGGGCACGGTGATCACCTCGTAGCTGAGTGACCCGTAGTCGCTGCGCCAGTCCTCGTGCGCGGCGTTGCTGCCGGCGTGGATCGCGATGGCGAACATCCGCTCGCCGACCACCGTCAGCCGCACCTCGAACACCTTGTCCACCCAGGCCTGGAAGAGATGGGCGGTGGTGTCGATGCCGCGCAGGTCGGTGAGGTCGGTGGACCTGAGCTTGCGGGTGTAGACGGACTTGAGCCGCCCGTCCTCGATCAGGACCGGTGAGGCCACCGGCTTGCACACGATCGGCCGGCCCATCCGCAGGGCGAACGTCCGCACGTCGTTGGGCTGGTTGGTGACGAGGGTGGCCGGGATGGGCAGGCCGCATGCCCGCGCGGCGGCGAGCTGCACGGGCTTGTACTCGGCGCGGGCCATGGCGGTGGGGTGGTTCACCCACCGGCAGTCCAGCGCGGACAGGACACCGCCGAGACCGGCGCGGGCCTGGGCGGCGGCGAACTTTTCCTCCGGGCCGTTGGACCAGGGGGCGATGTAGGGGACGGGACGCCCCTTGTGCTTGAGGAGTGTCGGCGGCATGGCTCTCTTCACGGTGGCGAGGCAGAGGGGTTGGGGGCGCCGGCCGGGCGCGACGGGGTAGGCACGCCCGGCCGACGCGGTCTACGCGGCGCTCGGCGGCGCGGGCGGTTCCGGGCCGGGCTCGGTCGCCCGGGCGCGCAAGAAGGCGAGCAGCCGGTTCGGGTCGGCGTACCGGCCCGAAGTACGGTCCGGCGGCCGCAGCCAGTACGGGCCGGTCGGATCCGTGCGGTCCAGGCGCGGCACTCCCACGTGCTGCACGCACGGTCCCGTCCGGACCAGGCACTCCACGCCCGGCAGCGCCGGGAGCCGCGGCCACTGGGCGTCCGTGCCCGCCGGCACCATCACGTACAGGCAGGGGCGGAACGGGTCGCAGAACACGGCCCCCGCCAGTTCCAGTTGCTCCAGCCGGTGCCGCAGCGCGCCCGGCGCGACGTCCCGGCCGAAGGAGCCGTCGAGCACGGCGTACGGCAACCGCACGGCGTCCCACGTGATCCCGGCGGTCAGCACCGCGACTCCCAGCTCGGCCGTCCACTCCCTCACGGCCGTGTCCCGGTCCTCGGCCGACTGCAGCAGCCAATCCTCCGCAGCCGTCCGGCGCCCACGACGGGCGCTCGTCTCGAACACGCCTGATGCACTGGCCACCGTTCGCTCCTGAGATCGTCCGCTTTCCCGTGCAAGAGGTAACCGCCTGATCACCGTGTGCGGGTACCGTGGGTGACAGGTGGGACCGTGAACACCGTGAACGCCATGGAGCTGTCGGGAGTTGATCACATGGCCACGAGGAACCGCACGCCCAACCCTGCCCTGGACAAGCTGCTTGAGCAGGCGCGATGGACGCGTACGCAACTGGCGCAGCACGTCAACCGGCTCGGCCCCCAAGCAGGGTTGCAACTCACGTACGACCGCACAGCAGTTGCCCACTGGATCGCCGGCACACCGCCGAAGCCCGAGGTCAGGCCGCTGATTCTCGAAGCGCTGTCCGCGCGTCTCGGCCGGCCCGTCACCCATGCTGAGGCAGGCCTTGAGCCTGCGCCGGGCGCCGACGGCTCCGCCGGCGTCGACACTGTGGAGGAGCTGATCGACTTAGGAAGGGCGGACATGGACCCATCCCGCCGCGGCGTGCTGGCCGCGACGCTGTTCTCGGCAGCCCTGCCCCTGCCGGGATTCGCGCAGGCCGCACCCACTGCGGGAACGTCCGGCAAGGCCACCACCCGCATCGGATTTTCGCAGGTGGCCTCGGTCCGGTCCATGACCGAACGCATCGCGGACATCCTCGACGCGTTCGGCGCCGGCCACGCCCGGCCCATGGCGGCCGCGTTCCTCGTCAACACCGTCGGTCCCTGGTTACGCGCCCAAGCCTCCGAGCCGGTCAAGCGGGACATGTTCGCCGCCGCCTCCGACCTCACCTACCTCACGGGCTGGATGGCCATGTACGAGAAGGCGCACGGCCTGGGCCAGACGTACTACACCAAGGCACTCAAGCTCGCCGACGAGGCAGGCGACCACGTCACCTACTGCCGCACCCTGCGCGGCATGTCGCTGCAGGCATCCAACCTCGGCCACGGCCAGCTCGCCCTGGAGCTGGCCGACTCCGCCGCCGAAGCCGCGCCTTCGGCCGGCCCGCGCCTGGTCGCGTTCCTACGCGGCCAGCAGGCTCACGCCGCGTCCATGGTCGGCGACCGGCACACCGCCCACACCCGGCTCCGCGAAGCCGAGACCGCCCTGTCGAAAGCCGACAGCCGGCGCGACGCGATCGGCGGCTACGACCAGACCGCATACCTCTTCCACGTCTCCCACGTCCTCATGGAGGAGGGTGACCTGGCGGGCAGCATCAAGGCCATGCAGCAGTCCATCCGCGCCCAGCTTCCCCAGGAGCGGCAGGGCCGAACCCACGCCTACGCAGTTCTCGCCCAACGCCAACTGCGGTACGGGCACCTGGACGCCTCGTGCGACTCCTGGCGCCGGTTCCTGGACGAGTACGAACACGTCTCATCCGTGCGCGGTGACGATCACTTCGCCACGATGCGCACCGATCTCGCCCCGTACGCCAAGACCCGGACAGTGCAGGAACTCGCCAGCCGGATCCAGGAGATTGCGGTGGCCAAGGCGGCCTGAACGGGAAGCGCCTCCGGGGGAGCTGTCGGCAACCCCGGAGGCACCACCACGATACGACCACCCCCACGCCCAAGCGAGCGAACAGACGGAAGAAGCGAGACACCTCATGGACGACGAACCCCTCGAGGAGTGGGCGGCACGCCGAGACGAACGCCGCCCCGCACGAGGAGAGCGACGAGCTACTCCGCTGGGGGACCGCCCAGAGCAGGGCGCCCACGTCGACCCGGACGCCGCACGCGCCATCCAGGAATGGGACGGACACGAATGGACGCCGTCCGGGGTCGCCGAGGACCTAGCGGCCGCCGCCGGTGAGACCGGCCAGGACGCCCCGGCCCGGGCCGAGCGGGTCACGCTTCCCGTATTCGGCAAGCTGCCGCCGATGCCCGAGCCATGGCGGCCGACCGAGGTCTTCCACCGGCCCTGACCGGACATGACGAATCGGCCTCCACCGCCCGAAGGCAGTGGGGGCCGAGCGCGTCATGGGTACTGCCGGCGTTGCCGGTCCAGTGCCATCGCCGACGGCGACGCGGAGAAATGCACCAAATCCAGAAATGCGAAGGAATGTAGTGGACTGCTCACGGTCTGCTGAGGTCACATCTGTCGATCGAGCACCGCGGGATCTTCTGCGCTGACACCCACACCTGTTGGCGGACCTGTCGGACGATTCGACATCGGAGAACGACAGCTCAGGAATGAGACAGGCACGTGCATGGCCCGAGAGCGGCCGGCGCGGGCGGGCTCAGTCCTACCCGTGTCGGCGAGCCGTCCCGGAACCCCAGGACGGTCAACCACCGGACCCGCGGGTACCGGACGAGCAGGACGGCAGGAAGTGGGCGGAGAGATCTCATTCGGCATTTTCATCGGAGATACCGCAACCAAGGTCACACAACTGATCAAGGGACGCCTCAAGAGTTGCTTCACGCGTTCCGGCCGTGTCGAGGGTCGACGGCATGCTTGACCAGGTCGCCCTGCCACAACGCCGAAGGCGCCGGCGGTCGTGGATCTGGTGGGTGGAGGCGCACTGTGAAGGGGCCGGGCTCGCGGTGTTCCAAGCGCTCAACCTGAACGGTGAGTTCCCGGTGGCGGTCCGGCCCTACCAGGCTCTCGGGCGGCTTCGCTTGGAGCCTCGGGCGGGGAGTCGTCCGGCGCCCGCGGAAACTCCCTGAGAACCCCCTGGGCCTGTAGTCGATCACTGAGGGCCGCCACCCGGCTTGCGGGTGGCGGCCCTCAGTGTGCGCCTCGGCTGTAGACGCGAGCGCCGGTCAGGCTCAGTCCACAGGTGCTCAGCGGAACCCTGGGCAGCCCTGCCGTCGGCGCTCAGGGCGGCGGGATCAGACCGCCGGGGCCGGGAAGGTCGGGTACTCGACGCCGGAGACGTGCTGCACGACGCGGATGACCTGGCAGGAGTAGCCGAACTCGTTGTCGTACCAGAGGTAGAGGATCGCGTTGTCGCCCTCCACCTTGGTCGCGCCGGCGTCCACGATCGAGGCGTGGCGCGAGCCGATGAAGTCGCTGGAGACCGCGTCGGGCGCGCTGATGAAGTCGATCTGGCGCTTGAGCGGCGAGGTCAGCGACACCTCGCGCAGGTGGTCGAGGACCTCCTCGCGGGTGGTCTCGCGGGCCAGCTGGAGGTTGAGGATCGCGATCGAGACGTCCGGCACGGGCACGCGGATGGAGCTGCCCGTGATGCGCGCCTTCAGGTCGGGCAGCGCCTTGGCGACGGCGGAGGCGGCACCGGTCTCGGTGATCACCATGTTGAGCGGCGCGGAGCGGCCCCGGCGCTCGGACTTGTGGTAATTGTCCAGCAGGTTCTGGTCGTTGGTGAACGAGTGGACGGTCTCCACGTGGCCGCGCCGCACGCCGAACTCGTCGTCCATCGCCTTCAGCGGCGGCACGATCGCGTTGGTGGTGCAGGAGGCGCAGGACATGATCCGCTCGTCCGGCTTGATCGTGTCGTGGTTGACGCCGTGCACGATGTTGGGGACGTCGCCCTTGCCCGGCGCGGTCAGGACGACCTTGTCGATGCCGGGCCGCAGGTGCTTGGACAGGCCCTCGCGGTCGCGCCACTTGCCCGTGTTGTCGATCAGGATGGCGTCCTTGATGCCGTACGCCGTGTAGTCCACCGACGTCGGGTCGTCGGCGTAGATCACCCGGATCTCGTTGCCGTTGGCGACGATCGTGCTGGCGTCCTCGTCGACGGTGATCGTGCCCTGGAACTGGCCGTGGATGGAGTCGCGGCGCAGCAGCGAGGCCCGCTTGACGATGTCCCGGTCGCCGCCGCCGCGGACGACGATCGCGCGCAGCCGCAGCCCGTTGCCCGAGCCGGACTTCTCGATCAGCAGCCGGGCGACGAGACGGCCGATGCGGCCGAAGCCGTAGAGGACGACGTCGCGGCCCTCGCGCCGGTCGATCTTGTTGCCGCCGGTGGCGCCGGCGACGGCCTCGGCGGTGAACTCGGCCACCGACAGACCGCGGTCGTCGGCCCGGTAGGTGGCCGCCAGCATGCCGATGTCGATCTGCGCGGGGCCCAGGTCGAGCGTGGTGAGGGTCTCCAGGAACGGCAGCGTCTCGGTCACCGACAGCTCCGCGCCGGCGATCTGCCGGGCGAAACGGTGGGTCTTGAGGATGCTCACCACCGACTTGTTCACCAGCGAGCGGCTGTGCAGCAGGACGGTGACGTCCCGCTCGCGGTGCAGCTTGCCGATCATCGGGATCATCGACTCCGCGATCTCCTCGCGGTGCTTCCAGTTGGTGAACGAGTCGTCGTTGACAGTCACAGGTTTCTCTTTCGAGCTAGGTGGCGCTCATATGCTAACGCCCTGTCGAGTCGATCATCACACCGGCCCCTGGATCGGGTCGCGTGCCCCGGGGCACGGGTCGCGGGCGCGCGGCGGAAACGGTCCGCTCCCGCGGGTTTCCGCGGCCCGGGCCGCCCTCTCGGGCCGAGGGTTTGGCACGGCCGACCACCGTGGGTTAAGAAGACGCCAGCGACCGAACGAGGCTGGGGGGAAGGGCTGTGACACGGCCGGAGGGGTCCGACGAGTTTCTGGCGGGGTACACCCGCATCCTGGCCGACGTGTGCGCCACCGGCCGCCGGCTCACCCGGGACGAGCTGGAGGCCCTGCGCGGCCAGGGGGAGCGCGCGGCGGAGGCCGGACACGGGCTGCGCACGCTCATACGCCGGCACCTGGCCGAGACACGGGCGTTCGCGCCCGACCTGGCGGCCGCCGGCGTCGACCGGGTCCTGGCCGCCGTCGAACAGGCCGTCGACGCGTTCGCCGAGGGGCACGAGCGGGCCCAGAAGTTCGCCATGCGCCAGGAGGAGGCCGACCGCCGGGAGTTCATCGACGACCTCCTCTACGGACGCAGCGACCTCGGCCGGCTGGCGGAGCGCGCCGAACGCTACGGCCTGCTCTTCTCCCGCGCCCACGCGGTCGCGGTCGCCCAGGGCGCGCGGCCCGTCGACGACACCCACCCGGCCACCCGGGACGTCGAGACGTCGCTGCTCGGCCGGTTCGGCGACCGCCGCATCCTGCTCACCACCAAGGACGGCCGGCTCGTCTGCGTGGCCCCGGGCGACCAGGACGACGTCCTCGCGTTCTTCGCCAAGCACGCCTACGCCGCCACCGACGGCGGCCGGGTCGCCATCGGACGCTCCCACCCGGGCGCCGGGGGAGTGGTCCACTCCTACGAGGAGGCGCTCAACGCCCTCGAACTCGCCGACCGCCTCGAACTCGGCGAGCCCATGCTGCGCGCGGCGGACCTCCTGGTGTATCCGGTGCTGACCCGCGACCGGCAGGCCATGGCCGACCTCGTCCAGGACACCCTCGGCCCGCTCAAGGGCGCCCGCGGCGGACCCCGGCCGCTGCTGGACACGCTCACCGCCTACTTCGACGCCGGCTGCACGGCCGCTGAGGCCGCGCGCCGCCTCAGCCTCAGCGTGCGCGCCTTCACCTACCGCCTGGAACGCATCCACCAGCTGACCGGCGCCGATCCGGCCGACCCCGTGCACCGCTACCGGCTCCAGACGGCGGTGATCGGCGCCCGCCTGCTGGGCTGGCCGGACACCGAGGTATGAGGTGACGCCGGCCCGACTGGGGGCCGGCCGCCGCCGTGGCGGGGGAGCGCGGGCGAAGAGCGCGAGCGTGAACGGAGTCCGGGCGAACGCGGGCCGAGACGTACCGCCCGGCCGCAGCCGGGTGCGCCGCCGCCTCCGGCGCGGGAACCGACCGGGCCGCCCACGACGCCCCTCAACCGGACCGCCCGCGACGCCGCACCCGCGCCCGCCCGCTTCGCACCGCCACCCCGCACCGCAGTCCTGTCCGCTTGCCACACCCGGTCGGCCGGCCCTCCGTTCGTCCCGCCCGGTCGCCATGTCTCGCTGCCGGCGGGCCGGGAACACGAACCGCCGCAGCCCGGGTGCCGCGGCGCGAACGACGCACCGCCGCCGCACCGAACGCCCCACGGCGCGCTCCCTGGGCCCCGGCCGCCCGGCGGGACCCGCGCGGCCGGCCCCCCCGCCGACCCATCGGGCCGTCACTCCGCTGACCCCGTACGACGCGCGGCCCGGGCCGACCGGTGCGAGCCTGGTGCGGGACGGACGGACCGTCCCGCGCCGGGCGGCGCCCGTCGCGGACCCGCACGGCCGCCGTTCCCGTCGACGACCCCTCCGGCCGCGGCGCGGCCCGCGGGTCCACCGGCTTTCGCCACGTCCGCCCGACGAGCCGCGGCCCGGGCCGCCGCCCCGGACGAGGAAAGGTGCGATGGACGCCATCGAGCTGCTGGAACACGACCACCGCAGGGCGGAGCAACTGTTCCGCGACCACCGCGCCGCGGCCTCCGCGACCCAGCGGCGCGCGGTGATCGAGCTGACCGTCCGCGAGCTGTCCCAGCACGCGGCGCTCGAGGAGATGATGGTCTACCCGCTGGCCAGGAAGGTCCTCCCGGACGGCTCGCGCAAGATCGACGAATGCCTGAGCGACCACCTCGCCGTCAAGAAGCTGCTCCTCGCCCTCGACCGGCTGCCGCCCGGAGACGACCGCGAGGGCGACCTGATGATCCAGCTCGGGCGCGAGTTCGACGCGCACGTGCGCGAGGAGGAGGGCGCACTGCTGCCCGAGCTGCGCGAGCACGTCTCCCCGCAGAACCTGGCCGAGCTGGGGCGGCTCCTCGACCAGGGCAGGCACGCCGCCCCGACCCGCCCCCACCCGAACGCCCCCGACCACCCCCCGGCGCTGACGGTGCTCGGCCCGGTGGCCGCCGCCTACGACCGATTCCGCGACCGTCTCCAGGGAAGGCCGAGCACATGACCACCGACAGCGGTACCACCCGCGTCAGCCAGCCGTCCGAAGGGGCCGGCGAAAAGAGCGGCTTCGACGAGATCTCGATCCTGTGGATCTCCGAGGGCATGAGCTGCGACGGCGACACCGTCTCCATGACGGCCTCGGACCAGCCGTCGATCGAGGACGTCGTGCTCGGGCTGATCCCCGGGCTGCCGAAGGTCAACCTCTACAACAAGGTGCTCTCCCCGAGCCTGGGCGGGGAGGACTACCTCGTCCCCTTCCGTGCCGCGGCCCGCGGTGAGCTGGGCCCGTTCATCCTGGTCATCGAGGGCTCGGTGCCCAACCAGAACATCATCGAGGGCGACGGCTACTGGACCTCCTTCGGCAACGACCTGGAGACCGGCGAGCCGCTCACCCTCAACTGGTGGATCGACCAGCTCGCGCCCAGGGCGTGGGCGGTCGTCGCGGTCGGCACCTGCGCGACGTACGGCGGCATCCACGCGATGGCCGGCAACCCCACCGGCTCGATGGGCCTCGCGGACTACCTCGGCTGGGACTTCAGGTCGCAGGGCGCGCTGCCGATCGTGAACGTGCCCGGCTGCCCGATCCAGCCCGAGAACTTCATGGAGACCCTGACCTGGGTGCTCTACCACGCCGCGGGTTCGGCGCCGCCCCCGCCGCTGGACCACATGCTGCGCCCGCAGTGGCTGTTCGGCAGGACGGTGCACGAGGGCTGCGACCGGGCCGCCTACTACGAGCAGGGCGACTTCGGCAGGGACTACAACTCGCCCAAGTGCCAGGTGAAGATCGGCTGCTGGGGGCCGGTCGTCAACTGCAACGTGCCCAAACGCGGCTGGATGGCCGGCATCGGCGGCTGTCCCAACGTCGGCGGCATCTGCATCGGCTGCACCATGCCGGGCTTCCCCGACGCCTTCATGCCGTTCATGGACGAGCCCACCGGCGGCAGCCTGTCCTCGGTCCTCATCCGGCCCTACGGCGCCTTCATCCGGCGGATGCGCGGCATCACCAGCATGGCCGTCAACAAGGAACCCAGGTGGCGCCACAACCGGGACGAGCTGACCAGCGGCTACGACCCGCACTGGCGTGCCGGGAGCAAGAGCGGAGCGCGCTGACCTCGCATACCGCTCCACCTCGACCCCCGCGACGCCGGGGCAACGGCGAAACTCTCACCACCACCCACACCCCCACCTACGGAGCGTGAGGAGCGGATCATGGGCACGATCAGAGTCGGCCGCCCCGACGTGCGGCCCGACACACCCAGTCACGTCATGGGACTGCACGAGGGCAACAAGGGCCCCAGCCACCGGCAGCAGGGCCACCACAAGGACGGCACGTCCGACGCGCGCCGCTCCACCGGCATCCACTGGAAGAAGCACAACGCGATCTCCAAGACCATGCCGAACATCTCGCCCGCCTGACAGCGGACTCGGCACAGGACCGGACAGCGGAGAGGAAGGAACGGGGATGAGAGCCAAACAGGTGCTGACGGCGGAGGCCGCCGTGATCGGCGGGCTGGTGCTGGCCGTGCTCGTCAAGGAACTGCCCGGCATCGTGCGGGAGATCAGGATCTGGCGGATGGTCGGCGTCCGCCCGCGTCCCGGCCACGCCTGATCCGTACGCACGTGCCACCAATCCGCCCGGGCGGCGGAGACGGATTCCCCGTGTGAGGGATCAAGAGAAGGACCGGAGCGCACCGCGGACGCCGCCGCGCCTTTCACTGGGTGCGCTGAGCGGGGTACTGGCCGGGTGCGCGGCACTGGCGGTGGCCCAACTGGCGGCCGCGGGAGTGCGCCCGCAGGCCGGACCGGTCATCGCGGTGGGGGGCGCGGCCATCGACCGCACCCCCGCCGCGGTGAAGGACTGGGCGATCCGCCACTTCGGCACGGACGACAAACTCGTCCTGCGGCTCGGCATCCTCGCCGTGCTCGCCCTGCTGGCGGTGGCGCTCGGTATGCTGGCGACGCGGCACCGGCGGCTGGGGGCCGCGGGAGTCCTGAGCTTCGGACTGATCGGAGCACTGGCCGCCACCGGCCGGCCCGACTCGGTCGGCCCCACCGACGCACTCCCGTCCGTGGCCGGCGCCCTGGCCGGCGCGCTGCTCCTGTACACCCTGACCGGCTCGCTCCGCCCCGCCCCGGCGCTCCCCGAACCGGACACCCGGCCCGACCCCGGAACCGAATCCGGGCCGCAGCCCGAGCCCGATCCCCACCCCGAGGCCTCTCAGGGATGGGACCGCAGGGGGTTCGTCCTCAAGGCCACCACCGCCGCGGCGGCGTCCGCGGCCGTGGGGCTCGCGGGTCGCTCGCTGAGCGGCGTGCGCGGCCGCGACGCGGCCCTCTCCCGCGAGCGGATCGCGCTCCCGCGCCCCGGCTCGCCGGCCCGCCCGGTGCCCGCGCGGGCCGGGCTGCGCGTCGACGGCGTCAGCCCGTTCACCACCCCGAACCGCGACTTCTACCGCGTGGACACCGCACTGGTCGTGCCCAAGGTCGACGCGACCCGGTGGCGGCTGCGCGTCCACGGCGCGGGAGTGCGCCGGCCGGCCACCTACTCCTTCGACGACCTGCTGCGCCGGGAACTGATCGAACGCGACATCACCCTGACCTGCGTGTCGAACGAGGTCGGCGGCCCCTACGTGGGCAACGCCCGCTGGACCGGCGTACGGCTGGCCGATCTGCTCACCGAGTGCGGGGTGCGGCCGCCCTCCACCGGCGGCCCCGCCGACCAGCTCGTGGCCCGCTCGGTGGACGGCATGACGCTCGGCACCCCGGTGGAAGAGGTGCTGGACGGCCGTGACGCGATGCTCGCGCTCGGCATGAACGGCGAGCCACTGCCGTTCGCACACGGCTTCCCGGTCCGGATGGTGGTCCCCGGCCTGTACGGCTACGTCTCCGCCTGCAAGTGGATCGAGGACATCGAGCTGACCACCTTCGCCGCCTACGACTCCTACTGGGTCAAGCGCGGCTGGGCGAAGCGGGCGCCCATCAAGACCGGGTCGCGGATCGACACCCCCAAGCCGTTCGCCCGGCCCGCGACCGGCACGGTCATGGTGGCCGGCGTCGCCTGGGCCCAGCACCGGGGCATCGACAGGGTCGAGGTACGGGTCGACGACGGCCCCTGGCAGCAGGCGCACCTGGCCGCCGAGGACACCCGCGACACCTGGCGCCAGTGGTCGTTCCCCTGGCAGGCCGCCAAGGGCGGTCACACCCTCACCGTCCGCGCCACCGACCGCACCGGACGGGTCCAGACCGAGCAGCGCGCCCGCACCATCCCCGACGGCGCGAGCGGATGGCACTCGGTCGTCGTCACCGTCGAATGACGGACGGCTCCTCGCCCGAAGGCCGCACGGCCCACGGAACCAGGAGCAGGAGGGGGCCCGCCGGTCACGGCGGGCCCCCTCGTTCGTCGTCCCCGCCGTCAGGCGGGCATCCCCAGCAGGGCGATGGGCGCGGTCGTCGGCCGCCGGGACCCGCCCGCCGGCTCCACGGTGATCCCGACCCCGGAAGCGCCGTCGACGGCGCCCCGCATCAGCACGGTCTGCGTGCTGCGGCCGGGGTCCATCAGACCCGCCGAGCGCATCGTCCCGCCGTCGTCGAACCACAGCTGGTAGACCTTGCCGCTGGGCGGCTCCGGCATCCCGGAGGCCATGAAGACCGCCCGGTCGCGGCCCGCCGAGACCACCAGGGTGCCCGCGCCACCGGCCACCCGCACCGAGCGGGTGCGCGCGTCCGGCGCGGCCAGCACTCCCGCCACCTGCTCGGCCTGCCGCTCCGCCCGGGCCGCGTCGTGCCGGGCGTCCTGCGCCCGCTCGTACTGCCACACCGCCGTACCGCCGAAGGCCGTCGCCGCGGCCACGCACGCGGCCAGCGCCCACCGGGCCGCGCCGCGCCCGCGCGCCGCCCCGCGCCGTACCCGCTCAAGCGGTGCGGCGCTCGGCGGGACCTGGCGCACGGTGCCGATGCGGTGCAGCACCCGCTCGCGCATCTCGGGCCGGGCCGGCGCCGAGGAGGCCAGCGCCAGCCGGGCCGCCGTGGCCGCGAACTCCGCGACCTCCTGCGCGCACGAGGCGCAGCCCGCCAGATGACGTTCGAAGGCGGCCCGTTCGTCGTCGGGCAGCGCGTGCAGCGCGTAGGCGCCGGTCATGCTGTGCAGGTCCATGGTGGTCATGCGGTCACCCCCAGGCAGTCACGGAGCCGGATGAGACCGTCGCGCAGCCGGGTCTTGACGGTGCCCAGCGGCAGCGCGAGCGCCTCGGCGACCTGCCGGTAGGTCAGGCCGCGGTAGTACGCCAGGGTGACCGACTGGCGCTGGAGTTCGGTCAGGGTGCGCAGACAGCGTCGTACCTGCTCCTGCTCCAGCCGGGTCTCGACCTGCTCGGTCACCTGGTCGTACTCGGGTGTCCGGTCCAGCAGCGCGGCCTTGTGGTCGCGGGCCGCGGCGGCCTCCACCGACCGGACCCGGTCCACCGCCCGCCGGTGGGCCAGGGTCAGGATCCAGTTGATGGCCGTGCCGCGTTCGGGCCGGTAGCGCGGCGCCGTGCGCCACACCTCCACCAGGACGTCCTGCGCCACCTCCTCGGACTGCGCCTGGTCGCGCAGCACCGCCCGGACGACCCCGAGCACCGAGCGCACCACGGCGTCGTAGACCACGGTGAAGGCATCCTGGTCGCCGAGGGCCACCTCGTGCAGCAGCCGCTGCAGATCGGGCTCCGGGGCTGGTTTTCTGCCGATGTGCACGGCTTCTTTCACGGTGCTTCTCTCTCCCAGGTGCGATACGGCGGGACGTCCCCGGGTGATCCGAGGCCGCGGCGGGCGCGGATTGGTCGCACGCACCATTGACGCATCCGGGTCGTCGCCGCCGGTCCCGGCGGGGGCGCTACAGCCGTTCGGGTGAACCGCGGATGCGGGGCGGTGACGGCGCGCCTACGGTCGAAACCGCACACCAGTGGGGGACCGAGCCAGGCGGCCCGGACGGCGTCCGCGCGTCCGCGGCCGCGGCGCAGGAGGCCGGCCGACGATGAGACCCAGCAAGCCGCGCCGCCGCGACCGCGCCCGGCCCCGCCTCGTGGACCGGTGGCACGAGGCGGCTCAGCGCCTCACCCCGGTGCAGCGCTCGCTGCTCGTGACGTGGATCTCCTTCGGCACGACCTTCGGCACCGTACGGGTCATCACGCACGGCATCCGGGGCGGCTGGCTGCCCTGGGGCGACATCTCCGCGGGCGGGCGGCACCTGCACCACTACAACCTCGGCATCGCCACGCTCGCGGCGGTGGGCCTGATCGCCGTACGCGGTGACGAGCAGGCCGTCGGACACCCCCGCGTGGCGGCCGCGTACGGCTGCGGAACCGCGCTGATCTGCGACGAGTTCGCCCTGCTCCTGGACCTCCAGGACGTCTACTGGGCGAAGCAGGGGCGGCTCAGCGTCGACGTCTCGCTCGGTGTGATGTCCGTGCTGGGCGCCTATCTGACCGCGAAACCGTTCTGGCACGAGGTGGGCCGCGTCACCCGCGACCACGTCGCCTCCGCGGCCGCCCGCGGCCTGCACGAAGCCGCCTGACCACTCACGGAGACACCCATGCGCAAGACCGGACGAGCACCGCGCCGCACGGACGAGGCGGCGCGCGCCGGGCGCGCCGCGCCGGCGGACCGCGCCGACACCACGACCGCCGCGCAGACGGACCGCGCCGACACCACGACCGCCGCGCAGACGGACCGCGCCGATGCCACGACCGCCGTCCCGGCGGAGCCCGCACCGGCGCCGCC
>NZ_BAABKC010000039.1:74641-187771 GCF_039543625.1 Streptomyces similanensis
CAGCGGCGCGGCCGGCCGCCGCCGGGCCGCCGCCGCCCGAGGGCGTGCGGCCGGCGCCGGACGCGCCCGCAGCGCCCGCCGGCCCGGACACTCGAATACCCGCCGGACTGGACGGACTGTGGGCCTCGTCCGCCGCGCCGGACCGGCCGGTACGCCTGCGGGTGCGCATGTCCCGGACCGATCCGATGTCGGTGCTGATGACGAGTTTCCTGCTCGCGGCGGGACTGGTGGTGTGCGCGGCCGTCACCCTGCCGCCGCTGTGGATCGTGCTCACCCTGCTGGACCAGGACGTGCTGCTGCCGCCGCTGTGGCAGCTGGGCCTCGCGATCGTCGGCGTCGTCCTGTTCACCGTGTTCGCGACGGTGTGCGCCCTGTGCTTCAACCTGTCCGCCCGCTGCGTCGGCGGCATCGACCTCGCCCTGGCCGAAGCCCTCCCGGACACCAGACTGCCGGACCGGCACCCGGACCCGGACACCGATCATGCCCCCGATCCCGATCCCGATCCCGATCCTGACCCGGAGCCGGGACCGGAACAGGACCCGGGCCCCGAACCGGCGACGGCGGCCGCACCGTCCGGCCCCTAGACCCGAGACCCGATCGAATCCTGGACCCTGGACCCGCCCCCGAACCGTCCCCTAGACCACGCCCCGCCGCCCGTCGTCGGCGCCGGAGTCGCCGCGCTCGCCGGGCGGCGTGTCCCACTGGTCGCCGGCCGTCGCGCCGGCCAGGCCCACGCTGCCCGCCCCGACGAGCGCCACGCCGATCGCCTCGGGCAGCACCCGCACCCCGAGCCCGATGTACTCCTGGAACAGCACCCAGCCCAGCGCCACGCTGGTCAGGGCGTCCCCCAGGGTGAGCGCGGGCTGCGAGGCGGTCAGGCTCCCGGCGCGGAACGCGCTCTGCAGCAGCAGGAAGCTCAGCGTCCCGACGGCCAGCGCGACGTACGGCGGCCACTGCGTGAGCAGGACGCCCACTCCCTGCCCGAGCCGCCCCATGACCTCCTTGATCAGCGCCGCCGTCGCCGCGAACGACACCGCCGACGCCAGGCCGAGCAACCCCGCCCGGGGCGGGCCCGTGACCAGGCGGGAGGCGGCCAGCACCACGACCACCACGCCCAGTACCGCCACGCCCACCGGCAGCCAGCTCCCCGGCTCGGCCGTGGGCCGGCCCTCGGAGGGCGAGGCGGCGCCCAGGAACAGCGCGAGGCCGACCGCGAGCGCGGCGAACGCCAGCCAGGTCCGCGGGTCCGGCCGGCGGTGGAAGACGACGCTGCCGACGGCCAGGGTGAACAGCAGCTCGCTGGCCAGCAGCGGCTGCACCAGGGAGAGGCTGCCCACGGCCAGTGCCGCCGCCTGGAACACCGTGGACAGCGCCAGCAGGCCCGCGCCGGCCAGCCAGTACGGGCGGCGCAGCACCCGTACGAGCCAGCGCAGCGCCTGCCGGGCCCCGGTGCCGGCGTCGGACTCGTCGGTCGCGGCCCGCCGCTGGAGCACGGAGGCGGAGGCGTTCGACAGCGCCGCGAGCAGCGCGAGCACGATGGTCAGGGCGCTCACCGGCGGCCGCCCGGGAGTGCCCGGACGGCGGCCCGGTGCCGGGCTCGGAAGGCGGCGTCGAACACGGTGGCTGACCTCGGCTGCGACGGTGAACGCCCGGGGGCGGCCGGGGAGCGGCCGCTCCGGCGTTCGGGCGGGCTGGGCGGTCACGGAGTATCCCGCCGCGAGCGCCGCCAAACGCCTCCCGGCCGCCGTACCCCCGCCCGCCGTACGCTCTGCCCCCGTGTCAGCGCAGCCGGGGCAGCCAGTGGTGCTCGCAGAACCAGCGGCCGAACATCGCACCGCCGTAGACCACGAAGCCGACGCCGGTGAGCCAGGACTCCACGACGAGGACGATGCCGACCGTGCCGTAGCTGACCGCGTTGTCGACGATGAGCGGGGTGAAGACCAGGTTGGAGAAGACGCGCAGCCCGCCGAGGCCCACCATGGTCGCGATCGCGCCCGGCAGCAGCCGCCGCCAGGGAACCTGGCCGCCCAGCAGGAAGCGCTGGCCCCACCAGAAGAACAGCGCGCCGGTGCTGGTGGACACCGCCACCCGTTCCAGGCCCTCGAACTCCTGCCGGTTCAGCACCTCCTGGTACAGGTAGGCGGTCATGACGGCCAGCCAGGTCAGCTGCCGCCACACCCGGTGCCAGGGGCCGGGCGGCAGGCCCCAGATCCGCTCGTAGCCGTTCTGCACGCTGCCGGCGAAGGACACCCCGAACACGGCGAGCAGGACACCGCCCCAGACGCTGGTGGTGCTGATCACCTTCACCGGGGGACTGATGATGTCGGTGAGTACCCGCGCGGACCGGCCGGACAGCCCCATGCCGTCGACCAGCCAGTACGCGAACCCGCCCTCGCCCAGCGGATCGGCGGCCGCCACCACGATCAGCAGGGGCGCCAGGGTGACCAGGGAGAGGGTGGCGAAGCCCATCGCCCGGTGCATCAGCTCCAGGTCCCGGCCCCGCCGGACCAGGGCGAACGCGCCGAGCCGGTCCTCCAGGGCGAGCACCGCGTGCCGGACCCGCGGGAAGTGGCGGCGCACGCCGTTCGCGCGGGTGGCCGGCGGCCGGCTGCCGTCGTCGGGCTCCCGCCCGCCGCTCTCACCGCTCATCCCGCCGCTCCTCGGGCCGTCCGGCCGGTCCACCCGCCTATCCGGGTCCGGCCGGCTGCTCCGGGACCACCTGCGGGGACCGGGGGTGCTCGGTGGCCGCGCCGGAGGCCAGCGCGGAGGTGAGGGCGAGCAGGACGAAGACGATGGCGGCGAGGAGGTAGACCCGGCGCCGTGGCCCGGTCTTCTGCGGTCGCGGGGCGGTGATCTGCTCGAACGTCTCCAGCTTCTCGGCCAGGAGGGGGTCCTGCGTCACCAACTGCTTCTCGATCTGCGCGAGTTCGCGTTCGTAGTTCACGAGGGCTCCTTCGGATCCCGAGGGCTCCTGCGGATCCGGCGACCGGGCGGGTACGGCGGCGCCGCCACGGCGGGCCGTGCCGGACCGAGGCCCGGCGCACACCCGGTGGAAACCGCCGCCCGGCCGGGGCCGATGCGGTCCGTAGCACCGCAGTACCCCCGACGGCGCCGGCCGACGCGGAAATTCCGGCACCGGCCATCACGGTCCACGGACCCGTGGCACCGCGTCCCGCCCTCGCCGCTCCGCGTCCCGCCCTCGCCGCTCACCCCCGCCCGCGCCGGGCGGCCCGGTCGCGCAGGCGGTCCAGCGGGCCCCACACCTGGGCGGTGAGCCGCACCAGCGGGGCCGCGTCGGGGGCGGCGGGGCGGGGCCGGGTCGGTGCGCTCGCCTCGGCCGCCCGGACCTTGTCCCCGAGGTCGCGCAGGACCTCCCGCGGGCACCCGGCCTCCAGCCGCGGGAACAGCGTCTGCTCCTGCTCCACGAGCTGTCGCGTCACCCGGTCGACCACCGCCACCAGCAGCTCCGTGAACTCCTCGTCCGCCGGCTCGGCCGCCGCCAGCGCCGCGAGCAGTTCCCCGACCTCGCGGTGGGCGCGCAGCTCGCGCTCCACCCGGACGTCGCCGTCCGGCACATGGCGGCGCACCGCCGGATACAGGTGCGCCTTCTCCGCCACCGCGTGCCGCACCAGCGCGCCGGTCACCCGCTCCACCAGGGCCGCGCGTTCGGCGCCGTCCGGGCGCGCGGCACGGATCTGGTCGAACAGCGACCGGATCCGGTCGTGGTCCTGCGTCAACCGCCCCACGACACCGCTTCGACCGTCCACACCAGGTCCTCACCGTCGCTGTGGCAATGGGGGTGCCCCCGGCACGCCTGCGCCGTGCGCGCGGGCCGCTCACCCAAGATTGCAGCACCTGGCCGACCGGCACACCCGGCGGGCGCCGGAGACGACACCTGAGGAGCGTGATGCGGGCGTGCTGACGCGGCGCCGCAAGGCGAGAGTCCAGGCCAGAGCCCGGCAGGCCGCCTTCCAGGCCTACGTCGCCGCCGACCGGCGGGCGCCCGTCTCGGAGCTGGCCGGGCAGCTGCTGCGCAAGGCGTTCCCCGACCACTGGTCCTTCCTGCTGGGCGAGATCGCCCTGTACAGCTTCGCCGTGCTGGTGCTCACCGGCTCCTTCCTGACGCTCTTCTTCGACCCGAGCCCGGCCGAGGCGCCGTACCGCGGCTCGTACGGCCCGCTGCGCGGTCTGCTGGTCTCCCAGGCCTACGACTCCACCCTGTACCTCAGCTTCGACGTGCGCGGCGGGCTGCTGATGCGTCAGATGCACCACTGGGCCGCACTGGTGTTCGTGGCGGCCATCGGTGTGCACATGCTGCGGGTGTTCTTCACGGGCGCCTTCCGCCGGCCGCGCGAGATCAACTGGTCCGTGGGCGTCACCCTCTTCCTGCTGGCGCTGCTGGAGGGTTTCTGCGGCTACTCCCTGCCCGACGACCTGCTCTCCGGCACCGGTCTGCGCACCGCCAACTCCATCGTGCAGTCCATCCCGGTGGTCGGCACGTATCTCGCCTACTTCGCCTGGGGCGGCGCCTTCCCGGGCCACCGGATCATCGGCCGGCTCTACATCGTGCACGTGCTGTTCGTGCCCGGGCTGCTCATCGCGCTGATCGCCGTGCACCTGATCATGGTGGTGTACCTGAAACACACCCAGTGGGCGCGGCCGGGCCGGACCAACCGCAACGTGGTGGGGCCGCCCATGTTCCCGGCGTTCGCCGCCAAGTCGACCGGGCTGTCGCTGATGGTGTTCGGCGTCCTCGCCGTGCTGGGCGCCCTCGCGCAGATCAACCCCATCTGGGCGTTCGGCCCGTACGTCCCCGACCAGGTGTCCACGGACGCCCAACCGGACTGGTACGTCGGGTTCCTGGAGGGCGCGCTGCGCCTGACGCCGGGCATCGAGTGGAACGTCGCCGGACACACCTTCATGTGGAACGTGCTGCTCCCGGCCGTGGTCCTGCCGACGCTGCTGTTCCTGGTCCTGTACGCCTACCCCTCCTTCGAGCGGTGGATCACTGGAGACCTCGTCGAACACCATCTGTGCGACCGGCCCCGCGACCGCCCGGTGCGCACCGGACTCGGCGTCGCCGCCCTGGTCTGGTACGCCGTCCTGCTGGCGGCGGGCGGCAACGACGTCAGCGCCTACCTCTTCCGCACCTCCGTCAACGGCCTGACCTGGATCTTCCGGGTGCTGTTCTTTCTCGGCCCGGTCCTGGCCTTCCTGATCGTCAAGCGGGTGTGCCTGGCGCTGCAACTGCACGAGCGGCGGCTGCTCGAAGAGGGCGAGGAGACCGGCGAGGTGTACCAGGACCTGCCCGGCGGCATGTCCGAGAGCCACCGGGACGTGGATCCACGCCGGCGCTACCGCTTCCTGGTCAGGGACGTCCCGCTGCCGCTGGAACACCCGGGCCCTGGGGCGCCGTTGCGGCACCGGCTGCGGGCCGCGCTGAGCCGCTGGTACTACGGCGAGCGCGTCGAGGCGCCCGCCACGGCGGAGGAGCGGCTGCAGATCGGCGGCCGCAGGGCCGACCCGGTGTCGGGCGGCAGGAACTCCGCGCGGCGGTGAGCGGACGCCGCTGTGCCGGGCCGCCGCCGCCCGAGGGCGTGCGGCCGGCCCGGCACAGCGCCGTGCCCGCGCCCGGGGCGCCGGCACGGCGGGCTCTCCCCTTGTGTCACCGGCGCGTCTTGTGGCCCTTGCGCGCCACGCCGATGGTCAGCCCCATGGCCGCCAGGCCCAGCGCGGCGGTGATCGCGCCCACCCAGCAGTTGTTCCAGATGATCCCCGCCCGCGCGCTGTGCGTGAGGGTCACCACCCAGGGCGAGATGAACAGCCACACCCCGAGCGGCACCAGCGCCCACGACAGCCGGAACATGCGTTCCGGGGCCAGTGCCAGACCCAGCCCGATCGCGGCGATGGCGAGGCCCACGATCAGGTTGTTGACCGTGATGGCCGGCTGGATCGCGAAGTGCACGACCCAGGGGGAGATCGCGGCGTACAGGCCGGTCAGCAGGATCAGACCTTCGACGGCGATCGCCGGGCCGCTCGACGCGGTGCGTTCGAGCCGCTCGCGCATCTCGGCCATCTCCGGATGCGAGTGCATCATCTCCGGGTGGGTGGTGCTGCCCACGTCACTGGAGCTGGAGCGATGTGGATACGACATTGCTGTCGTCTCCTCTCCCGAAAGGGTTCCTTTGCCTTGTGCAAGGGTTCCCCCGTCCGGGTGACTTATGCCCCTTTTATGTAGATTTCTCAGGCGTCGTCGCGTCCTGCGAACTCCAGCACCATGCCGAGCAGTCCGAGCGCCAGCACGCCGGCGCCGATCAGGAACAGCCACAGGCCGTAGACGACGCCGACGGCGCAGAGGACGACCCCGGCCGCGGTCACCACCGGGTGGCGGCTGTGCGGCGGGAAGAAGTCGAGCCGGCCGCTGCGCTCGTGGATCTCCCCGCCGTGCCGGTCCTCCGGGCGCGCGCCCTTGCGCCGGTGGTTGATCAGACAGAAGAACGCGATGACCGACGCCATGAAGCACGACACGGTCAGCGCGGCGACGCCGGCGGGCTCCCGCGCGAACCAGCCGTAGGCCACGTCGGTGAGCAGGAAGAACACGGCGACGCCGGCGAAGAGGTACCCCTCGGACTTCATTCGCTCCGCTTCCCCAGGGTGTCGGGTGTGGGCTCCACGCCGCCGTGCTCGCCCCGCGGCAGCTCCCGCAGGACCGCGGGGTGGTGCAGGTCGAAGGCGGGGGAGTCGGACCGCACCCGCGGCAGCGCGGTGAAGTTGTGCCGGGGCGGGGGACAGGACGTCGCCCACTCCAGCGACCTGCCGTACCCCCACGGGTCGTCCACCTCCACCCGGGGCCCGTGGCGGGCGGTCCTGAACAGGTTGTACAGGAACGGCAGGGTGGACAGGCCGATCAGGAACGCGCCGATGGACGAGATCATGTTGAGCGCGGTGAACCCGTCGGCCGCCAGATAGTCGGCGTAACGGCGCGGCATGCCCATCTCGCCCAGCCAGTGCTGCACCAGGAACGTGGTCTGGAAGCCGACGAACAGCGACCAGAAGTGCACCTTGCCCAGCCGCTCGTCGAGCAGCTTGCCCGTCATCTTCGGCCACCAGAAGTAGAAGCCGCCGAAGGTGGCGAAGACGATCGTCCCGAAGAGCACGTAGTGCAGGTGGGCCACGATGAAGTAGCTGTCGGTCAGGTGGAAGTCCAGCGGCGGGGAGGCGATCAGCACGCCGCTGAGCCCGCCGAGCAGGAAGGTGACCATGAAGCCCATGCACCACAGCATCGGCGTCTCGAAGGACAGACTGCCGTGCCACATGGTGCCGATCCAGTTGAAGAACTTCACCCCGGTGGGAACGGCGATCAGGAACGACATCACGGAGAAGAACGGCAGCAGGACGCCGCCGGTGGCGAACATGTGGTGCGCCCAGACCGTCGCCGACAGCATGGTGATCGCGATGGTCGCCCCCACCATGCCCGCGTAGCCGAAGATCGGTTTGCGGCTGAAGACCGGGATGATCTCCGTGACGACGCCGAAGAAGGGCAGCGCCACGATGTAGACCTCGGGATGGCCGAAGAACCAGAACAGGTGCTGCCACAGCAGCGCGCCGCCGTTGGCCGGGTCGTAGATGTGCGAGCCGAACTTGCGGTCCGCCTCCAGGGCCAGCAGCGCGGCGGTCAGCACCGGGAAGGACAGCAGCACCAGGATCGAGGTGAACAGCACGTTCCAGGTGAAGATCGGCATCCGGAACATGGTCATGCCCGGCGCGCGCAGGCACAGGATGGTGGCGATGAAGTTGACGGCGCCCAGCGTGGTGCTCAGACCCGCGACCACCAGGCCCATCGCCCACAGGTCGCCGCCGTGGCCGGGGCTGTGCTCGGCCCGGCTCAGCGGTGTGTAGGCGAACCAGCCGAACGGCGCGGCCCCCTCGTCGACCGTGAACCCGGACAGCACCGTCAGCCCGCCGAACAGGAAGAACCAGTAGGTGAGCGCGTTCAGCCGGGGGAAGGCGACGTCGGGGGCGCCGATCTGCAGCGGCATCACGGCGTTGGCGAACCCGGCGAACGTCGGCGTCGCGAACAGCAGCATCATCACCGTGCCGTGGATGGTGAACAGCTGGTTGTACTGCTCCTGGTCCATGATCTGGAGCCCCGGACGGGCCAGTTCGGCCCGCATCAGCAGCGCCATGACACCGGCCGCCAGGAAGAAGGCGAACGACGTGATCAGGTACAGATGGCCGATCTTCTTGTGGTCGGTCGTGGTCAGGTAGCCCCGGATCGTCTCCCCGGTACGGCCCCGGGGCGGCTCGGCGGTGCGCCGCGGCTCGTCCAGGCCGGGGTGTGTCTGCGACATGAGCGCACTCCTAGGGCCTCTCGTTTGGATCACGCCGGGCTCGCGGGCCCTGGCACCGCACCTCGCCGCGTTGTCGTCGGTTGCCATGGCTCCGCCATGACGCCCTCCTCCGCCTTGCGATGCACGGCACCAGACCCCGCTCCCTGATCCGGCCTGATCCAAACGAGAGGCCCTTGGCGCGTCGAGTGATGATCCGATCCCCGCTCGCGGCGCCGGCGCAAGCGGACGTTCGCCCGGCTGCGCCGCACCTTCCGTCTCACGGGTGAACCGGGCGGGGCAGCGACGGCCCGGTGGCACACCTCGTGTACGGCCCCGCGTCGTTTACGGCCCCGCGCACGGGTCACCCAAGGGGGCGTCCGAGACGGTCGCAGGCGAGGGCGAAGGAGTACGGCATGGCAGGGGCGCCCGATCGCGAGTGCCGGATCGACGCCGTCGACGTGCACGCCTTCCGGCTGCCCACCGACGGACCGGACGGCAAGGAGCAGGACGGCACCCTGGAGTGGGACTCCACCACCATGATCCTGCTGCGGGTGCACGCCGGTGGGCGGACCGGCGTCGGCTACACCTACGGGGACGTCTCCGTCGCCGCCTTCCTGTCCGGCACGATCGCCCCGCTGCTGCGGGGGCGAAGCCCCCTCTCACCGCCCGCGCTGTGGGAACTGACGGGCCGGCGGATCCGCAACGCCGGGCGCCCCGGCGTCGGGGCGATGGCGGCGTCCGCCGCGGACATCGCCCTGTGGGACCTCAAGGCCAGACTGCTGGACCTGCCGCTGGTCCACCTCCTGCCCGCCCACCACGACCGGGTCCCCGTCTACGGCAGCGGCGGCTTCACCAACTACCCCCTCGACCGCCTCACCGGCCAGCTCGCCGGGTGGACGGAACAGGGCATCGACCGGGTGAAGCTGAAGACCTCGCGCGATCCGGAGCGCGACCCCGAACGGCTGCGCGCGGTCCGCGCGGCGGTCGGCGACGCGACCGAGATCCTCACCGACGCCAACGGCGCGCTGGGCCGCAAGGAGGCGCTGTACTGGGCGCACCGGTTCCACGACGAGTGGGACGTGCGCTGGTTCGAGGAGCCGGTCAGCTCCGCGGACGTCGAGGGCCTGCGCATGCTGAGCGAGCGGGGACCGGCGCGGCTGGAGATCGCCGCGGGCGAGTACGCGTACACCACCCGCGACTTCGTGAACCTGGTCGACGGCGGCGCGGTGGACTGCCTCCAGGCGGACGTCACCCGCTGCGGCGGGATCACCGCTCTGCTGGAGGTCGCGGGCCTGGCGTCGGCCCGGCAGCTGGACCTGTCCGCGCACTGCGCGCCCGCCGTCTCCGCGCACGCCTTCTGCGCGGTGCGCCGGCTGCGGCACCTGGAGTACTTCCACGACCACGTCCGGTTCGAACACCGGGTGTTCGACGGCGTCCCGACCCCGGTCGACGGCGCCCTGCGCCCGGACACCGACCGCCCGGGCCTCGGTCTCGACGTCAAGTGGGCGGACGCCGAACCGCTTCGCGTGCACGGGGAACGGCCGCCCGCCTGACGCGGCGGCCGCGCCCGGCGGGCGGATGGGGAACTGCTCGGTCGGAGCGGGAACATCGGCGCGGCCCCGTGCCGTTGCCCGGCGCGCACGCGGCGATCGGATCCCGGCCGCGTCCGGCGCGGGTGGACGGGCCGTCGCCGGTGGGGCGGCGGCCCGCACGGGTCACCGCGGCGGCTGGTCCGGGCCCCGGTCCTGGTCGCCCAGTTGCTGCTTCATCCTGTCCTGGGCCGTGTCGACCTGGCTGCGGTACTTGCCCTGGGTGCGTTCGTCGGTGTAGTCACCGGCCTTGTCGATGCCCTTGCCCGCCTGCTCCTCGTGCCCCTTCAGCAGGCCCTTGAGCTTGTCCATCATGCTCATCGTGCACTCCTTCGCGGCGTCGTTCCCTCCCAGAATGGCCGACTGCCCCGGCACCCGCACCCGCAGGCCGCGAACCGGTCCCCGCCCGCGGCGGACGGCCGAGTTTGCCGACGGCGCGAGGGGCAAAGCGGTCCACATGACGGAATCCAACGGCAGCACCGACCAGAAGAACACCGCCGCGAAGGCCCGACGGGCCGCGGACAAGGCGACCGTGCCGGCCGCCCGGGCCGCCGACGCCGCCACCGCGAAGACGGACGAGGCGGCCTCGGCCGCCAAGGCGGGCGCGGCGAAGGCCGCCGAGGCGACGAGCAGCGTGGCGCACAGCGCCGCCAAGGGCGTGGCAGCGGGCCGCAAGGCCGTCGTCACCGCCTCCGGGCAGGTCGCGGCCACCGCCCGTACGGCCTGGACGGTGATCGCCCGGCGCAAGCTGGTCGCCGCGGGCCTCGGCGGCGGCCTGGCCGGACTCACCGCGGCCTCGTACGCGGTGGGCCGCCGGGCCGGCCGCCGGTCGCAGGGTCCGCTGACCCGGCTCACCGGCGGACGGATCTGACCCGAACGACGAGAGCGGCGGACCGCGACGGCGGGCCGCCGCTCTCGTCGTTCACCGGGGCGAGTGTCACGCTCCGAAGACACCGAAGACGAGACACCGAAGACCCCGAAGACACCGAAGACCCGGTATGTCCCACCGCGCTGTCATCACGGCCGGGACGTACCGGGTCCTCGTGGCGCCGGGGCTACTCCGCCGGCGGGGCGGGGGACAGCAGCAGCTGGGCGGTGATCTGCTTGCCGTGCGCACGGTCGGTGACCGTCAGCGCGTGACTGACCGCCCGCACGATCTCCAGGCCGTGGCCGCCCACCCGGCGGCCGTCGGGCGGCCGGGGCCGGGGCGGCCGGGGCGAGGTGTCCCACACGCTGATCTGCACCAGCCCCGCGTCGGGCCACACCTCCAAGCCCATGCCGCAGGCGCCGGGAGCGTGCCGGATGACGTTGGTGATCAGCTCACTGACCACCAGTTGCGCGTCCTGTGCCACGCGAGGGGGGACGATGATGTGGCCGGTGGCACGGACTCGGTCCAGGAAACTTCCGACTGCCGCCCGGGCTTCGGCCGCACTGATCGCTCCACTGTTCCAGTGGGCGTGCCAGCGCAGCGCGACACCCGTGTTCCTGTTCCGTTCCGGCTCATCCGACGCCTTCTGCCTAAGCGGGACGGCCATGTGGTTGCCTCAAAGTGTCACAGTGTGTTACTGCTCTTCCGTCTGTGCGGCTACCCCGCCCGGCGCGGATTAGGCCGCCCCGCTCCTGTGGCGGGCGCCCGGACCTCGGGGTCCGGGCCGCGCGAACGGCCCCGCGCCGGAGCGCGGAGCCGTTCGCAGTGAGTCGAGTACGGTGCCCGGTGCCGGGCCGGATAACGAGTGCCGTCCGATCGGTCACCAATAGTGGCGGTGGCCGGCCACCGCGTGGCCCGTGCTGCCCAGCAGCCACAGGATGGCGCCGACCACGGCGAGGATGATGCCGATGGTCCAGAGGATGGAGATGCCGGTGACGAACCCGACCACCAGCAGAATGACACCGAGGACGATCATGACCGCCTCCGTTTGGGGGGTTGGTGCTCCTTCCACTGTGCACCCAAATCGGTGACAAGGCTCCCCCCGGGGCACGCGACGATCGCTCCCGTGTTCGCCCGAGTGGCCGAACCGCCGCCGACCCGCCCGGCCGACCGGCCCGGTAGCGCCCGCCCCGGACCGGGTAGGCACTGACCGGAACGACGCCGGACCCACCGGACGCGCCGCCCGGCGAACCGGCGACCGCGCCGGACGGGCCCGGCGACCGCGCCGGGCGCGCGCCCGGCGGTCGTCTCTCACGGAGGTGCCTTCGGTGCGGACCGGACTGCTGCGCGTGATCGGGGCCGCGACGGCCGCCTACGGAGTGGCGGCCGCCTGCCGGCCGGACTGGCTGGCCCGCCCCGTGGGGATGGTCGGCGAACAGGGCGACACCCACCCCCACACCGACATGGCGCTGCGCCCGCTGGCGTGGCGCGACGCCGCCGACGGCCTGGCGATGCTCTTGGCGCCCGCGGGCCCGGCCCTGGTCACCGCCGCGGCCGTGCGCATCGCCTCCGACGTCGGCGACGCCGTACTGTTCGGCCGCACCGTCACCGGCCGGTTCCGCCGGGCCGGCGCGGTGGCCGGCGCTTTGGGCTGGGCCGCGCTGACCGCCGCGGCCCTGGCCGCCGGCCGCCGCGACCCGACGCCCTGCCCGGCCTGACGCCCCCTCACCCCCGCCCGGTGGCACGGCGCCGCCGTCCTCAGCGCACCGGGAAGCCGAAGGAGTACCCCTGCCGCTTCAGCCAGGGCAGCACCTCGCGCAGCGCGGCCACCGTCTGGGAACGGTCCCCGCCCGCGTCGTGGAACAGGACGGTCGGGCCGTTGGAGATCTCCCGCTTGACCGTGGCGACGATCGCGGCGGCGCCGGGCCGCTCGAAGTCCTTGGAGTCGACGTTCCAGCCCAGCGGCCGCATCCCGTGCGAGGCGGCCAGCGAGCGGCTGTACGGGGTGAACGCGCCGCCCGGGGCCCGGTAGTACATCGGCCGGACGCCCCCGGACGCCTTGGTGATCATGCGTTCGGCGTCGAGGATCTGCTGCGACTGGTAGGCCTCGGACTTGTGGTCCATGGCGGTGTCGTGGGTCACCGTGTGGTCGCACAGCCGGTGCCCGGCCGCCACGACCGCCTTCACCAGATCGGGGTGCGCCTCGGCCTGCGGGCCCACCATGCAGAACGTGGCCTTCACCCCGTACTCCCGCAGCACCTGGAGCACCTGCGGGGTCCAGGTGGGGTCCGGGCCGTCGTCGATGGTGATGTTGACGCCCCGCTCGCCCCGGTCCGAGGCGTGCGCGATGGTCACCGCCACCTTCGCGGCCGCGCCCCCCTGCGCGCCCGGCGCCCCGGCGGCCGACGCGGAGGGGCCCGCGGCGGCGCCCGCCCCCGCGTGGCCGCCCCCGGACGGGTCGGCCTGCGCGGTCCACACCGAGGCGGCCGTGGCCACCGCGGTCACCCCGAGCGCCGCCGCCAGCACCCGACCGTGCCAACCCCGTCCGTTATGCCGCACCATGTCCCCGCCCCGCTTCTTGCCGGTCTGTGTCCGCCGCGTGCCGTCCGAGCCCGCGCACTACAGAGGACGGCGGAACGCCCCCCGAGGATCCCGCTGTTACCGATCACTGACAATTCCGCGGACGCCCGGGGACCGAACGGCCGGCCACCGCCTGACACAGCGTCGCCTTCGGTGCCGTCGCGGCCGGTTCGCATCCGGTAGGGCGTCGCACCCGGTACGGCCGCGCCCGCGCCCCCGCCCGGGGGAGACACCGGCGTGAGTGGCCCGGCTCACATGGCGTCACGGGGGTGTCGCCGACACCATGGTCCTCGTCACCGGCAGGCCGAAGGGATCCAGGATGTTCCGCAAGGTACTGGTCGCCAACCGCGGCGAGATCGCGATTCGCGCGTTCCGCGCCGGCTACGAGCTGGGAGCGCGCACCGTCGCCGTCTTCCCCCACGAGGACCGCAACTCGCTGCACCGGCTCAAGGCCGACGAGGCCTACGAGATCGGCGAGCCCGGACACCCGGTGCGCGCCTACCTCTCGGTGGACGAGATCGTCCGCGCGGCACGCCGGGCGGGCGCGGACGCCGTCTACCCGGGCTACGGGTTCCTGTCGGAGAATCCCGAACTGGCACGCGCCTGCGCCGAGGCCGGCATCACCTTCGTCGGACCCGACGCCGGCATCCTGGAGCTGACCGGCAACAAGGCCCGCGCGGTGGCGGCGGCCCGCGCCGCCGGGGTCCCGGTGCTGGGCTCCTGCCCGCCCTCCACCGACGTCGACGAACTGGTGCGCGCCGCCGACGACATCGGCTTCCCCGTCTTCGTCAAGGCCGTCGCGGGCGGCGGCGGACGCGGCATGCGCCGGGTCGAGGACCCGGCCGCGCTGCGCGAGTCCATCGAGGCCGCCTCCCGCGAGGCGGCCTCCGCCTTCGGCGACCCGACCGTCTTCCTGGAGAAGGCCGTCGTCGAACCCCGCCACATCGAGGTGCAGATCCTCGCCGACGGCGAGGGCGAGGTCATCCACCTCTTCGAGCGCGACTGCTCGCTCCAGCGCCGCCACCAGAAGGTGATCGAGCTCGCCCCCGCCCCCGGCCTCGACCCCGGACTGCGGGACCGGATCTGCGCCGACGCGGTCCGCTTCGCCCGCGAGATCGGCTACCGCAACGCCGGCACCGTCGAGTTCCTGCTCGACCGCGACGGCAACCACGTCTTCATCGAGATGAACCCGCGCATCCAGGTCGAGCACACCGTGACCGAGGAGGTCACCGACGTCGACCTGGTCCAGGCCCAGCTGCGCATCGCGGCCGGCGAGACCCTGGCCGACCTCGGACTGTCCCAGGACACCGTGCGGCTGCGCGGCGCGGCCCTGCAGTGCCGCATCACCACCGAGGACCCGGCCAACGGATTCCGCCCCGACACCGGCCGGATCAGCGCCTACCGCTCACCGGGCGGCTCCGGCATCCGCCTGGACGGCGGAACCACCCACGCCGGCACCGAGATCAGCGCCCACTTCGACTCCATGCTGGTCAAACTCACCTGCCGCGGAAGGGACTTCAAGGCCGCCATCGGCCGCGCCCGGCGCGCGGTCGCCGAGTTCCGCATCCGCGGCGTCGCCACCAACATCCCCTTCCTCCAGGCCGTCCTGGACGACCCCGACTTCCAGGCCGGGCGGGTCACCACCTCGTTCATCGAGCAGCGCCCGCACCTGCTCACCGCCCGCACCTCCGCCGACCGCGGCACCAAGCTGCTCACCTACCTCGCCGACGTCACCGTCAACCGGCCGCACGGCGAACGCCCCGAGACCGTCGACCCGGTCACCAAGCTGCCCACGCCGCCCGCCGGCGAGGCGCCCGCCGGATCCCGGCAGCGCCTGGTCGAACTCGGCCCCGAGGGCTTCGCCCGCGCGCTGCGCGAGTCGCCCACCCTCGGCGTCACCGACACCACCTTCCGCGACGCCCACCAGTCCCTGCTGGCCACCCGGGTGCGCACCAAGGATCTCCTCGCCGTCGCCCCGGTCGTCGCCCGCACCCTGCCCGAACTGCTCTCCCTGGAGTGCTGGGGCGGCGCCACCTACGACGTCGCCCTGCGCTTCCTCGCCGAGGACCCCTGGGAGCGGCTGGCCGCGCTGCGCGAGGCGGTGCCCAACATCTGCCTCCAGATGCTGCTGCGCGGCCGCAACACCGTGGGCTACACGCCGTACCCGACGGAGGTCACCGACGCCTTCGTCCAGGAGGCCGCCGCCACCGGCATCGACGTGTTCCGCATCTTCGACGCGCTCAACGACGTCGGCCAGATGCGGCCCGCCATCGACGCCGTACGGGAGACCGGCACCGCCGTCGCCGAGGTCGCCCTGTGCTACACCGCCGACCTGTCCGACCCCGCCGAGCGCCTGTACACGCTGGACTACTACCTGCGCCTGGCCGAGCAGATCGTCGAGGCCGGCGCGCATGTGCTGGCCGTCAAGGACATGGCGGGACTGCTGCGCGCGCCCGCCGCGGCCACGCTGGTGTCGGCGCTGCGCCGCGAGTTCGACCTCCCCGTCCACCTGCACACCCACGACACCGCCGGCGGCCAGCTCGCCACCTACCTCGCCGCGGTCCGGGCCGGCGCCGACGCGGTGGACGGCGCGGTCGCCTCCATGGCCGGCACCACCTCGCAGCCGTCGCTGTCCGCGCTGGTCGCCGCCACCGACCACTCCGAACGGCCCACCGGCCTGGACCTGAGGGCGGTCGGCGACCTGGAACCGTACTGGGAGAGCGTCCGCAAGATCTACGCGCCCTTCGAGGCGGGCCTCGCCTCCCCGACCGGCCGGGTCTACCACCACGAGATCCCCGGCGGCCAGCTGTCCAACCTGCGCACCCAGGCGGTCGCGCTCGGCCTCGGCGACCGCTTCGAGGACATCGAGGCGATGTACGCCGCCGCCGACCGCATCCTGGGCCGCCTGGTCAAGGTCACCCCCTCCTCCAAGGTGGTCGGCGACCTGGCCCTGCACCTGGTGGGCGCCGGGGTCGCCCCGGAGGACTTCGAGCGCTCGCCCGACCGGTTCGACATCCCCGACTCCGTCATCGGCTTCCTCCGCGGCGAACTGGGCACCCCGCCCGGCGGCTGGCCCGAGCCGTTCCGCACCCGGGCGCTGAAGGGCCGCGCACCGGCCAAGCCCGCGCGGGAACTCACCGAGGAGGACCGCGACGGCCTGGACAAGACCCGCCGCGCCACCCTGAACCGGCTGCTCTTCCCCGGCCCCGCTCGGGAGTTCGAGACCCACCGCCAGACCTACGGCGACACCGGTGTCCTGGACAGCAAGGACTTCTTCTACGGGCTGCGGCCCGCCGAGGAGTACGCGGTCGACCTGGAGCCGGGCGTGCGGCTGCTGATCGAGGTGCAGGCCGTGGGCGAGGCCGACGAGCGCGGCCTGCGCACCGTGATGGCCACCCTCAACGGTCAGCTGCGCCCCATCCAGGTGCGCGACCGGGCGGCCGCCTCCGACGTCCCGGTGACCGAGAAGGCCGACCGGGCGAATCCCGGCCATGTGGCGGCGCCGTTCGCCGGGGTGGTGACGCTCGCGGTCGCCGAGGGCGACGAGGTGACGGCCGGGGCGAGCGTGGCCAGCATCGAGGCGATGAAGATGGAGGCCGCCATCACCGCCACCAAGGACGGCCGGGTGGGCCGGCTCGCCATCAACCGCATCCAGCAGGTGGAGGGCGGCGACCTGCTGATCGAGATCGTCTGACCGGGGCACTCCCCGTGGAGCCCGGCCCAAGGGCGCCGGTTGCCGGAGACGGCCGCCGGCGCCCTTTCGCGTGGGCGCGCCCGGGCACCGCCCTCGCTCGGGTGCCGTGCGGTCAGGCGCCGTCGGCCGGGACGTCCCGTCCGTTCAGCGCCCGGTAGGCGAACCGGGTGATCACCTCGACGGCCTCGTCCTCGGGGATGTCCGGCCACAGCTGGCCGATGCTGTCGAACATCGAGGCCAGCAGGGTGAGGGCGACCTCGGGGGAGGTCGGCAGGTCGGGGATGTGCCGCAGATGGTCGCGCAGGTCCTCGAACTGGGTCCGCCGCCAGTGCCGCAGGGTGCGGGCGAAGTTCTCGTCGACCAGCGCCGCCTGCTGGAGCGCGAGCATGGTGGCCGCGTGCTCCCGGTACACCCGCGAGTACCCGGCGACATGGTCGCGGATCGCCTGCGGATCGGTGAAGTCCGCCTTGTGCTCGGGGCGTTCCGCCTGGCGGTCGCCTGCCTCGGAGACCTCCGCGAGCAGCGCCTCCAGCAGCTCCTCCTTGCCTGTGAAGTGGGTGTAGAACGACCCCGCCGACCGGCCCGCCTCCGCCGTGATGTCGGTGATCTTGGTGTTCAGATACCCGCGCGAGGCGAACAGGCGCTTGGCCGCCGCCAGCAACGCGGCCCTGGTGTCGGCCGCCTGCGCCGCACGTTTCACGCGGACCTCCCTCGCCTTCTTGACAGCGCACGCTAGCAGGCTCCACGATGAATCTAAATTCACTGAATGGAGATTCACCATGTTGAGCGTCCTCATCGCCGGCGCCGGACCCACCGGCCTCACCCTCGCCATCGACCTGGCCCGCCGGGGCGTCCGCGTACGGATCGTGGACAAGGCGGAGAAGTTCTTCGACGGCTCGCGCGGCGATGGCATCCAGCCGCGCACCCTGGAGGTCTTCGACGACCTCGGCGTCCTGGACGCCGTCCTGAAGGAGGGCGCGCCGCCCGCCCCGATCCGCGTCCGCCTCGACGGCCGCCCGGCGGGCGAACGCCGGATGTTCGAACCCCGCGAGCCCCGCCCCGACGTCCCGTACCCGAACGCCTGGGTGCTCGGCCAGTCCCAGCTGGAGGGCATCCTGCGCGCCCGGCTCGCCGAGTTCGGCGTACGGGTCGAGCTCGGCGTCGCGCTCGTCGGACTGGAGCAGGACGACGAGCGGGTGACCGCGCTCCTGTCCACCGGCGAGAGCGCCCGCTTCGACTACCTGGCCGGCGCCGACGGCGGCGCGAGCCTGGTCCGCAAGGCGATCGGCGTGCCCTTCCCGGGCACCACGGACGAGTCCTTCCGCGTCCTGGTCGGCGACGTGCGCGCCCCGGGCCTCGATCCCGCCTTCGGCCACTGGTTCGCGGCGGCCGACGACCCCATGTCCGGCGTCGTCATGACTCCGCTGCCCGGCACCGGCATGTTCCAGTACGCCTCGGTGCTCGGCGCGGACGACGACGCCTCCCTGGCCACCATGCAGGCCGTCCTGGACCGGTTCTCGGCCGGCGTGCGGCTGACCGGCCACGGCTGGGCGACGGTGTGGCGGCCCAACGTACGGCTCGCCGAGCGCTACCGGCGGGGCAGGGTCTTCCTCGCCGGCGACGCCGCCCACGTCCACCCGCCCACCGGCGGCCAGGGCATGAACACCGGCGTCCAGGACGCCTACAACCTCGGCTGGCGGCTGGCCACCGAGACCGGCCTCGACCGCTACGAGACCGAGCGGCGCGCCGTCGCCGCCCGCGTCCTCGGCGTCAGCACCGAACTGCTCACCCGGTACGCCGAGGGCCACGAGAACGCCCACCGCCGCGGCGAGGAGGGCTTCGGCCTCGACATCACCTACCGCGCCCCCGACGCCACCGGCGCCCTCGTCACCGGCGACCGCGCCCCCGACGCCCCCCTGCGCGACGCCTCCGGCGGAGCGGTCCGCCTCTTCGACCTCTTCCGCGGGCCGCACTTCACCCGCCTGGTCTTCGGCGGCGGCACACCCGCCCCGGCCGCACCGGACACACGTGTTCCCGCGGCGGCCGGCGCCCCGCACACCTGGACCGTGCTGCGCCCCGGCGAACAGCCCCCGGCGGGACCCGCCGACGGCGCCCGCTTCGTCGTGGACGCCGACGGGCACGCGTACGCCGCCTACGCCGCCGCCCCGGGCGACGCCTTCCTGGTCCGCCCCGACGGCTACCTGGCCTGACCCCGCGCGCCCGGGCGCGCCGGGCCGCTACCGGGCGGCCGCGTCGTCCCCCCGCCCCAGCCAGCCCCGGGCGGCGGCGGCCAGCGCGGTGATGCCGGTGCTCAGGGTCGGCTCCACCACCGGGGCGAAGTGCGGGGAGTGGTTGGAGGGCTGCCGGCGCGCCACGTCGGCCAGTTCCTCGAAGGACCGGGCGGAGGCGAAGGCGACCGGGTCCGCGCCGCCCAGCAGCCAGTAGACGCAGGGCGCGCCGGCGGCCTGCGCCAGCACCCCGATGTCCTCGCTGCCGGTGGCCGGCCCCGGGTCCACCAGCCGGTGGGAGCCCAGCGCCCCGGTGAGCGCGGCGCCGGTGCGCTCGCACGCCGCCGGGTCGTTGACGAGCGCCGGGAACGACTCGGTGCGCACGATCTCCGGCTCGCGCGGCGCGCCCGAGGAGGCGGCCTCGGCCCGCACGATCCGCTCCACGGCGGCCAGCACGCCCTCCCGCACCCCGGGCTCGAAGGTGCGGATGCTCAGCAGCAGCTCGGCGCGGTCCGGGATGATGTTCGGCTTGGTCCCGGCGTGCAGCGCCCCCACGGTGACGACCGCGGTGGAGGTGCCGGCCACCTCGCGGGAGACCACGCCCTGGAGCCGCATCACCGTCGCGGCGGCCATGACCACCGGATCGACGCAGGCCTCCGGCCGGGAGCCATGGCCGCCGCGGCCGTGCAGGACCACGCGCAGCGAGTCGGAGGCGGCGAACGCCGGTCCGGGGTGCAGTCCGAGGTAGCCGGCCGGCAGCGGCGCCACGTGCTGGCCGAGGACGACCTCGGGCCGCCCGAACCGCTCGAACAGCCCGTCGTCGATCATCGCCTGGGCGCCCCGGCCCATCTCCTCGGCGGGCTGGAAGACGACCAGCAGGGTTCCCCGCCACGCGGTGCGGTCCGCCGCGAGCTCGGCCGCCGCGCCCAGCAGACACGCGACGTGCATGTCGTGGCCGCAGGCGTGCATGACGGGGACCGGGCGGCCCTCGCCGTCCGTGGTGCGCGCGGTGCTGGCGTAGGGCAGCGCGGTCTGCTCCTCCACCGGCAGCGCGTCCATGTCGGCGCGCAGCGCGATTGTGGGCCCGTCGCCGCTGCGCAGCACCCCGACGACGCCCGTGCCGCCGACCCCCTCGGTGGTCTCGTACCCGGCGGCCCGCAGCCGCTCGGCCACGATCCGCGCGGTGCGGTGCTCCGCGAAGGCCAGCTCGGGATGGGCGTGCAGATCGCGGTAGAGGTCGGCGAGGTCGCCGTGCGGGGACGCTGGGCTGGGCATCGTGCCACCTTCCGGTATTCAGGGCCGGCGGCGCCGCCGCGCGGGCGGGCCGCCCGACGCCCAACATAGCCAGTGGACGATCTTCCCGTCCGCCCCGGCTCCGGCCGTTCGCTCAGGCCCGGCGGCTCACTGCGTGCCGCCGCCCGGACCGTCAGCCGGTGCGCCGCGCCTGCGGCCCGCCAGCACGGCGTACACGACGACGCCGGCGAACAGGAACAGCACGCCCTGGTACACGGCCGCGTACCCGGCGCCCGCCACGAGCCACAGCGAGAAGCCCGCCGCGACCGAGGCGACCACCAGGTCGCGCACCAGCCGCGCCGGGTTCACCAGCTCGCGCCGCCCCGACACCAGGTGTGTGAGCTGCGCGGCCGAGGCCAGCAGATACGGCACGGTCGCCGTGAACGTCGTCACCAGCACCAGGACCTGGAAGACCTTGGCCGAGCCCGACGTGTAGTTGTAGACGGTGAGCAGCGAGGCCAGGACGACGGTCACGCCCACGCCGACGGTCGGCACGCCCCGGCGCCGGCGCGCGAACGCGGCCGGGAACAGCCCGTCCCGGGCCGCGGCGTAGGGGGTCTGGGCGCTCAGCAGCGTCCAGCCGTTGAGGCAGCCGGTCATCGAGACCAGCGCGGCCGCCGCGACGGCCCAGCCGCCCCAGCCGCCGCCGAACATGGCGTTCACGGCGTCCGAGAAGGGCGCGGCGGACGTCACCAGCCGGTCGTGGGGGACCGTGCCGAAGACGGAGAGGGTGCCCAGCAGATACACCAGCGCCGCGCCCGCGGTGCCGATCACGGTGGCGCGCCCCACGTTGCGCCGGGGGTTCTTGACCTCGCCCGCGCTCACGGCGGCCGACTCCACCCCGAGGTAGGAGAACAGCAGCAGCGCCGCGGAGGCGGAGACGGCGCCGATCGGACTCTGGCCACTGGCGTTGAACGGGCCGAGGTTGCGCGGGTCGAAGAAGAACAGCCCGCCCACCGCGACGAGCAGCAGCGGCAGGAACTTCAGCACCGTGGAGACCAGCTGCACGGCGCCCACGTAGCGGGTCCCGGCGAAGTTGGCGAGCGCGGGCAGCCACTGGATGACCAGCGCCGCCAGACACGCCGTCCAGCGGTGGCCGCCGACCGGGATCAGCACGTCGAGGTAGCCGACGGCGGCGACGGCGAGGGCGGCGTTCGACACCCAGGTGGTGATCCAGTACGCCCAGGCCGCGAGGAAGCCGGCGAAGTCGCCGAACGCCTCGCGGGCGTAGACGTAGGGGCCGCCGGTGCGCGGGTCGCGCTGGGCGAGCCGGCCGAAGACCAGGGCGAGTGCGATGGCCCCGGCGGTCAGGACGCCGAAGGCGACCAGGCTGACGGTGCCGTACGGGGCGACGGAGGCGGGCAGCAGGAAGATGCCGCCGCCGATGATGTTGCCCATGACCAGGGCGGTGGCGACGGGCAGCCCGAAACGGCGGGCGTGCCGGCCGGAGGTGTCCTGGACGGGATCGCCAGGGGCGGGGGCCGCGGAGCCGTCCCGCGGGGCCGGAGCCGGCTGTGCGGCGGTCCCGTTGACGTGCATGGAGTGGTGCGCCTCCCATCGAACTGGTGTCCAGGATCGCCGGACGGACTCCATGGTCCGGCATGTGCCGAGGTAGTGCCAAATCAGACATTTTTGTCCCGTATGGCCGAGCGCCGCACCGCAAGAAGTGCGCCACCAGGGCCCGGGGGCCGGGAATCCTGCGGACGGGGGAGCCCGCGGCACGGCGCCGGAGAACGGGTCGGGGGTACCGGCGTCCGGGCGTGATCGAGGGCGCCGGGCGTGGCGGGGGCGTCTTCGGCGGGGGGAGCGCGGGCGTGATGATCTAGCGTGGGCGACATGCCCGAGTTGTCGCACGGAGAACACGGCCGGCCGCCCACCCCGGCCCAGCGCTGGGCCGCCTTCCGCGCCTCGCCCTTCCTGCCCGCGACCGTGCTGACGCTGATCCTGGCCGCCGCCGCCGGGCTCTTCGCCGGCTCCTACACCTACGCCATGGCCAACCCCACCCCGCACACCATCCCCACCGCGGTCGTCGGCGCCTACGACCAGCCGCAGGGGCGGCGCTTCGTCGCCGGCATGGAGAAGGCGCTGGCCGCCTCCCTGCAACTGCACGCCTACGACGACCGGGCCGCGGCCGAGACGGACGTGGACGACCAGCGGGTGTTCGCCGTGCTGGAGATCCCCGCGGCGGGCGACGCCTTCGTGCTCGACGTCTCCAGCGCCTCGGGGGCGACGGTCGCCCAGGTGCTGGTGGAGGCGGCACAGCAGGTCGGCAAGGCGTCCGGCGCGCCCGTCACAGTGCGCGACCTCAAGCCGCTGCAGAAGGGCGACCCGCGCGGGCTGGCGATCTTCTACATCTCGCTCGCGGCCGTGATCATCGGCTTCGTGGGCGCCATCCAGCTCAGCGTGCACGCCCGCGCGCTCAACCCGTTCGAACGCATCCTCTTCACGGTGGCCTACGCCCTGCTCGGCGGGTTCGTGATCGCGGCGGTGGTGGACTGGCTGCTGGGCGCGGTCCACCTGCCGTTCGTCGAGTCGTGGATGATCCTCGCGCTGACGATGTTCGCCTCCGGCATGGTCTTCACCATGTTCAACACCCTCTTCGGCCGCTGGGCCATGCTGCCGACCTGGGGGCTGATGGTCCTGCTCGGCAACCCGTCCTCGGGCGGCGCGGTCTCCTGGCCGCTGCTGCCCTCCGTGCTCGGCGTCATCGGCCAGTGGCTGCCGCCGGGAGCCTCGGTGAACGCGCAGCACACGGCCGTCTACTTCGCCGGCCACCAGCACGCCTTCCCCTTCCTGGTGCTGGCCGCCTGGGCCGTCGTCTCCTGCGCGGTGTTCTGGTTCTGGCGCCACCGTCACCCCGGCGGCCGGGCCGCCGCCCCCGCCCACGCCGCCGCCTGAGCGACGCCTTACCCGAGAGGTCATCGACCCCGGCCCACGGCGTCTGCCAGGCTCGTCGTCGTACGAAGCCGACCGTACGAGCCGACCGACCGGAGGACGCCATGACCGCCTACGCCATCGCCCACCTGCGCGAGGCCGCCCCGCACCCGGAGATCGCCGAGTACATGGAGCGCATCAGCGGCACCTTCGAGCCCTACGGCGGCCGGTTCCTGGTGCACGCCGCGCAGCACGAGGTGAAGGAGGGCGCCTGGCCCGGCCACGTCGTCATGATCTCCTTCCCCGCGATGACCGAGGCGCGCGCCTGGTGGGACTCGCCCGCCTACCGGGAGATCGCCCCCCTGCGCGCCCGCCACATCGAGGGCGACATCATCCTGGTCCCGGGCGTCCCGGAGAACTACGACCCGACCGGAACGGCCGGCGCGATCCGCGAGGCGCTGCCGACCGGGTGACCGCCGCCCGGGCGTACGCCCCTCACCGGCCCGCTCCCCGCCGCCCGGCGGCGAGCGGGCCGCCGTCGAGGACGGACACCAGCGGACCGTCCGCCGTCCGGCCCCGCCCCCACCCCCCGGCCACCGTCCCGCACAGGTCCGCGGCCCATGCCGCGCCGCCCGCCGCCGACCGCTCCAGCCAGTCGCGGTACACCGGCGACTGCGCCGCCGCCTCCCGGTAGGCGTCGGCCAACTCCTCGAAGACGCCGTCCACCTCCTCCTCCGTACGGGCCGCGAGCAGCAGCCGTACCCCGATCGGGTCCCCGCGCAGCGGCCGCAGGGCGAGGTCGGCGCGCGGATGCGCGGTGGGCTGGCTGACCGTGACCACCTCACCGATCGCGGCCAGTGAGTACGCCGTGAGGTAGTCGCCGTGCAGCATGTCGGGTTCCTGCCCGGCCGCCCGCAGCACCCGGCGCAGCGCGTCCCATTCGCCGTCGACGGTGGAGTCCACCATCCACCGGTCCCCGGCGAGATCCCCGAGCGCGACCTCGCGCCGGACGGCCGCCGGATGGTCCGCGGCCAGGGTGACGAACTGCGGCTCCCGCTCCACCAGCACCCGCAGGCACAGTCCGGGCGGCACCCGCAGCGGAGTGCCCTCGACCTCGTGCACGAAGGCCGTGTCGAGCCGCCCCGACACCACCATGCGCAGCAGGGAGTTCGCCGACACGTCCATCTGGAGCGCCGGTTCGGTCCGCGGCGCCCGGGCGCGCAGCCGGCGCAGCCAGCCCGGGATGGCCCGGCTGGCGGTCGACCCGATGCGCAGCCGCTGCCCGCAGGCCGCCCGCGCGGCCGCCGCCCGGGTCTCGGTGACGAGCGCGGCCAGTTCGGCGACCAGCGGCCGGGCCCGGCCGAGCACCTCGTGCCCCAGCGGCGTGGCCCGGCACCCGGTGCGCGCCCGGACGAAGAGCTGCCCGCCCAGCGCCTGCTCGATCCGCCGCAACTGGGTGCTCAACGAGGGCTGCGCCATGCCGAGTTCACGCGCCGCCCGGTGCAGACTGCCGGTGTCCGCGATGGCGCAGAGGACGCGCAGATGTCTGACCTCGAGCTCCATGGGCGCAGCGTAGGGCGGCTCCGGGACCGCCCGCCAGATGTTCAAATCCCAATGGAAATGGACGAGTCGGCCCCCCGATAGCCCCGCGCTATCCCCACTTGCCATCATCCGCGACGGCGCCGCTCGGCCCGAGACTCCTGCACAACCGATCGTTCACACCCCACAGGGAACGAGTAGGAGCCCCCACGTGATGTCACAGCGCACGCACAGCAACTCCCCGAAGTCCGGCCGCAGACTGGTGGCCCTCGCGCTCGGCCTCGGCCTGGCCTCGGCCGCGCTCGGCACGGCGGTCCCCGCCGCCGCGCAGCCCGCCGCCCCGGCCACGACCGCCGTCGCCGGCTACGCCCACTACGCGGGCTCGGCCCAGGAGAGCGCCGCCAACAAGGCGTTCTTCGACGCCGTGCTCCAGTCGGTCGCCAAGCGGCAGGCCGCCCAGCCGGACCTCCAGTCGGTGACCGTCTACTACAGCACCGCCCAGGCGCCGAGCTTCCGCTCGCAGATATCGAGCGCCGCCTCGATCTGGAACAGCTCGGTGTCGAACGTCAAGCTCCAGGCCACCTCGGGCAGCGCCGACTTCGCCTACTACGAGGGCAACGACTCGCGCGGCTCCTACGCCTCCACCAACGGCCACGGCAGCGGCTACATCTTCCTGGACTACGCGCAGAACCGGCAGTACGACTCGATCCGCGTCACCGCGCACGAGACCGGACATGTGCTGGGTCTGCCGGACCACTACAGCGGCCCGTGCAGCGAGCTGATGTCGGGCGGCGGCCCCGGCACGTCCTGCACCAACCGCTACCCGAACGCCGCCGAGCGGTCCCGGGTCAACCAGCTGTGGGCCAACGGCCTGGCCCAGGCGGTCGCCAAGCTCGCCGCGACGCGCTGACCCGACGCCGGCAGCGGGGGCGCGGTCCGGGGCTCGCACCCCGGTCCGCGCCCCCGCACCCGGTCCGCGCCCCCGCACCAGGGTTCTCGCCGCCGCCGGACGCCCCACCGGCGGGGGCTACTTGCTGACGGCGAAGCGCATCAGGGCGTGCTCGTCGCCCTGCTTGATCTTCCCGGTCGTGTTGATCACTTCCAGCTTCCAGGCGCCGCCGACCCGGACCGCCTTGGCCACGGCGCAGCCGTTGTCCTGGGTCAGCAGGCTGGGCCAGATGTCGGCGACCTGCTGCGAGCTGCCGCCGGTCGCGTCGTACACCTTGAAGCTGATGTTGCGCGCCTTCTGGAAGGAACTGCCCTTCTTGAACGCGGCCGCGACGAACACGATCGCGGTGATGTTCGGCGGTATCCGGGCGAACTCGACCGTCACGGTCTCGTCGTCGCCGTCCCCGCGGCCGGTCTGGTTGTCACCGCTGTGCACCAGGGAGCCGTTGCCCATGGGGTCCAGCGAGTCGAGGCCCGCCAGGCGCACCGGGTCCGAGCCCTGGAGCGCGATGGCGATGAGGTCCAGGTCGGTGCCGGTCTTGCGGCGGAGCACCCCCATGACCCCGCCGCTGGATCCCGCGGTCGGGTCCCAGGACACGCCGATGGACAGATGGGTGACCCCGTCCAGGTCCGCCGGGCCGTCTTCCTTCGTCAGCGTAATCATGCGTGGATCGTCCTCCGTGGTGAGATCGCGTCACGGCAAAGTCTGCACGGAGGCCGCGCCCACGCCCACAAGTGGTCCACGGTTGACCGTTTCCTCCCGGTACGCCGCCCGTCCCGCAGCCTCCCCACCACCGCCGCCCGCCCGGTAGGGTCGGCAACGGCCAGGTGCCGAGGACGAGGGGGAGACAGCGGATGAGCAGCAACGTCTTCGGAGAGCGCGAGGGTGCGGGCCCGCCGCGCGACCGCACCGGCCAGGCCGAGGCGTTCGACGCCATCGGCGACCGCTACGACGAGGCGTTCCCGCACAAGGAGGGGCAGATCTCGGCCACCGAGTGGCTCGTCGCGTCCCTGCCCGCCGGATCGCGGGTGCTGGACCTCGGCTGCGGCACCGGTGTGCCCACCGCCCGCCGGCTGGCGGAGGCGGGGATGCGGGTCGTCGGCGTCGACCTGTCGGCCGGCATGGTCGCCCGGGCCCGCGCCCAGGTGCCCGGCGCCGAGTTCCACCAGGCCGACCTCGCGGACCTCGGCCCCGGCGGCCCCTGCGACCTGGGCCGCTTCGACGCGGCCACGGCCTTCTTCTCCCTGCTCATGCTGCCCCGGGCCGAGATCCCCGGAGCGCTGCTGACGGTACGTCAGTCACTGGCGCCGACAGGGCTGTTCGCGCTGTCGATGGTCGAGGCCGACGTGGACGACGTCCCGATCCCGTTCCTCGGCCGCCGGATCCGGGTCTCCGGCCATCCGCGCGCCGAGCTGCGCCGGGTGGTCGAGGCGGCGGGCTTCGACGTCGTCGAGGAGAGCTCCCGCGGCTACGCCCCGGACGGCGCCGACGTGCCGCCCGAGGAGCACCTCTTCCTGCGGTGCCGGCGCCGCGACTGAACTCGGCGCCGGCGCCCGGTCAGTTCAGCGCGGGTGGCGCCGCGTGCGGCCCCGTCGCCCACGCCGACGGCCGCGGACCGACGGTGAAGTCCAGGGTCCGCAGGGAGCGCAGCGCACCGGTGGTGAGATACGTCCGGTCGTAGCGCGATCCGTCGGCGCGCAGCCCCTGCGCGTACCGGTCGGCGTCCGACGTTCCGCGCGCCGTGATCGTCAGCCGGCCGTGCGGGCTGTAGCGGCGGTCGAGTGTCAGGTCGACCCGGTCGAAGACCGGCGTGGACAGCCCCCAGGTGTCGTACCCGGGCTGCACCGGGAACAGCCCGATGGAGGACAGCACCACCCAGGCGGACATGGTGCCCAGGTCGTCGTTGCCGGTCATGCCCGTCGGGGTGTCGGTGAACAGGGTGAGCGCGGCGTGCACCACGTCGGTGGTCTTCCACGGCTGCCCGGTCGACAGATACGTGTACGGGGCGATGAGGTCGGGTTCGTTCTGCGGGTTGTACTTGTCGGCGTTGTAGTAGTCGTACGGCCCGTTGACCCACACCTCGCGCGCCGTCCCCGCCGGGTCCTTCAGCAGCCGGTCGTAGGCGAAGAAGGAGTCCAGCCGGTCGTTGGCCGCCCGGGTGCCGCCGATGAGGCCGACCATTCCCGGCAGGTCCTGCGGCACCAGCCACTGGTACTGCCAGGACGTCCCCTCGTGGAAGCCCTCGCTCTGCGCGGGGTCCGCCGGCCCGGTGAAGGCGCCGGAGGCGTCGCGCGCCCGGAAGAACCCGGTCGACGGGTCGAAGACGGTCCGGTAGTCGCGGGAGCGGGCCGCGTAGCGGTCGGCGTCCTGCCGGTGGCCCAGGTCCCGGGCCATCTGGGCGAGCATCGCGTCCGACAGGGCGTACTCCAGCGTGGCCGAGGCGCCGTGGTCGTAGTCCGAGTCACCGGGCTTGGCGTGCGGGCGGTCCTTGAGGTACGGGACGAACCCGTTCCTCAGATACTCCTCGTTGCCCTCGCGGCCCACCGCGGGCGAGGCGGCCGGCGGCACCGAGTCGGCGTTCCGCTTGAGCGCCCGGTACGCCCGCTCCTCGTACCCCTTGAGCAGTCCCTGCTGGTAGGCGTTGGTGAGGAACGGGGTGACCGGGTCGCCGGTCATGATGTTCGTCTCGACCGTGCCGTAGCCCCACTTGGGCAGCCAGCCGCTCTCCTCGGCGATGTGGACGACGGAGACCGCCATGTCGCGGGCCTCGCGCGGCGCGAGCAGGGACAGCAGCTGCGTCTGGGTGCGGTAGGTGTCCCACAGCGACCAGTTCTGGTAGTACGTGAACCCGTCGGTGCGGTGCACGCGCCGGTCCCAGCCGGTGTAGCGGCCGTCGGCGTCGCTGCCGACGTTGGGCGCCAGGAACGACCGGTACAGCGCCGAGTAGAAGGTGCGGCGCGCGGTGTCGGCGCCGCCGGACACCCGGACGCCGTCGAGCCGCTTCTCCCAGGCGCGCCGGGCGGCGGTCCGCACGGTGTCGAACGAACGCCCGCCCTCCGCCCGCAGGTTGCCGGCGGCGCCGGCCGCGTCGACGTAGGACAGCGCGGTGGTCGCCTCGACGGTACGGTCCTTGGTGGTGTCGAACCGGACGTAGGCGCCGCCGTGGCCGGTGGCCGAGCCCGGTGTCACCGTCGAGCCGTCCCAGGTGCCGTACGCGGTGAACGGCCGGTCGAAGCGGGTGATCGTGTAGACGGTGTACGGCAGGGTGTCCTGGCAGAAGCCGCGGCCGGTGATCGCGGTGCGCACGGTGCGGTTGTCGAGGATCTCGACCTCGGTGGAGACCATGCGGTGCAGCGCCTGCCCGGCGTCGAGCAGCACGTTGGCCTTGTCGGTGGCGGGGAAGGTGTAGCGCTGCACGCCGGTGCGGGCGGTCGCGGTCAGCTCCGCCCCGATGCCGGAGTCCAGGCCGACCCGGTAGTAGCCGGGGCTCGCCGACTCGTCCTCGTGGGAGAAGCCGGCCGCGTACTTCGCGTAGTCGGTCTGGGTGACGTCGCCGATGGTCGGCAGCACCGGCAGATCGCCGCCCAGCCCGCAGCCCACCCCGGAGAGGTGGACCAGGGAGAAGCCGCGGATGTGGTCCTCGGCGTAGTCGTAGCCGGTGTTGTGCCCGGTGTCGGGCGACAGCTGCACCATGCCGAACGGGACGGCGGCCCCGGGATAGGTGTTCCCCTCGTTCTGGGTGCCGATGAACGGATTGACCAGGTCGGTGAGGGCTCCGCCGTGCTGTTCGGCGGCCTGCGCGGCGACGGGCGCGGTCAGCAGCGCGGACGCCGCCACCGCCCCCGCCACGCACAGGCGCAGACCGCGCAGCCATCGGGCGCGGGTGTCTGGAAAGGGTCCGGCGCGCACAGGACCTCCTGTCTCGGACAACGTTGTCAAGCGATCGGTCAGGGGCATGACAGCACGGGAACCGCCGCGGCGGCAAGAGCCGTGACACGGCGGGCGGGGAGTACCGGCCGCCACTGCGGGGGAGGGCCGGTCACCACAATTCCGCCCGTCACACCCGCAACCGGACGTGGTGAATCTCGCTCCCGGCGACCGGTCCGTTTGCCGGTGCCACGAGTGAGCAGGCGGTCTCTGCACGAGCGGGCGAAGGCAGAGAGGAACCACCATGGCGGACAACGAAGCCGGTCTTCACGAGATCGACGCCGATCCAGCGGCCCTCAGACGCCACCGCACGCTGTTCCGGGCCGTCCAGCGCCGCAGGAACCCGCCCCTGCGGCGGACCGACATCACGGTCACCGACGAGGCCGCCGTGCGCCGGGCCGTGAAGGCGGCCTCGCTCGGCAACGCCATGGAGTGGTTCGACTTCGGCATCTACAGCTATCTCGCGGTCACCATCGGCCATGTGTTCTTCCCGTCCGGGAACGACACCGTGCAGTTGCTGTCGTCGTTCGCGACGTTCGCCGTGTCCTTCCTGGTGCGCCCGCTCGGCGGCATGGTGTTCGGCCCGATGGGCGACAAGATCGGCCGCAAGAAGGTCCTCGCCCTGACCATGATCATGATGGCCGTCGGCACCTTCGCCATCGGCCTGATCCCGCCCTACGCCATGATCGGCTTCTGGGCGCCCGTGCTGCTGATCCTCTTCCGGCTGGTGCAGGGCTTCTCGACCGGCGGCGAGTACGGCGGCGCCTCCACGTTCATCGCCGAGTACGCGCCCGACCGGCGCCGCGGCTTCTTCGGCAGCTTCCTTGAACTGGGCACGCTGGCCGGCTACGTCGGCGCGGCCGGCCTGGTGACCGTCCTGACCTCGCTGCTCGGCAGCGACGGCATGGAGTCCTGGGGCTGGCGGGTGCCGTTCCTGGTGGCCGGGCCCATCGGACTGATCGGCCTGTACCTGCGGCTCAAGCTGGACGAGACGCCCGCCTTCCGGAAGCTGGAGGACGCCTCCCCGCACCGGGCCTCGGAGGCGGCGACCGCGGTCGAGACCACCGCCAAGGGCGACCTGGCGAAGATCTTCCGCGACTACTGGCCGACCCTCCTGCTGTGCGTCTGCCTGGTCGGCGGCTACAACATCGCCGACTACATGCTCCTGTCGTACATGCCGACGTACCTGTCGGACGAGATGGGCTACTCCGAGACCCACGGCCTGCTCATCCTGATCGCCACGATGGTGGTGCTGATGCTGCTGGTCAACCAGGTGGGCCGGCTCTCCGACCGGATCGGCCGCAAGCCGGTCCTGATGGCCGGCATGCTCGGCTTCTTCGTGCTGTCGGTGCCGGCCTTCCTGCTGGTCCAGCAGGGCGGCCTGGTCGCGGTGTCCGCGGGGATGCTGATCCTCGGACTGTCCCTGGTGTGCCTGCTCGGCACGATGTCCGCCGCGCTGCCCGCGCTTTTCCCGACCCAGGTGCGCTACGGCTCCCTGTCCATCGGCTACAACCTCTCCACGTCCGTGTTCGGCGGCACCACCCCGCTGGTGATCACCGCGCTGATCTCCGCCACCGGAAGCGAGCTGATGCCCGCCTACTACGCGATGGCGGCGGCCCTGGTCGGCGTGGTCTCGGTGGCCTGCATGAAGGAGACGGCGCGCCGCCCGCTGGCGGGCTCCCCGCCGTCGGTGGCGACGCCCGAGGAGGCCGCGCGCCTGGTCGAGAGCCAGGCGGCGACTCCCAGGTTCTGAGGCGGGCGGACCGGTCGCCGGACCCGTGGACACGAGGGGGAGCCCGCCGGAGCACCGGCGGGCTCCCCCTCGTCGCGCTCAGCGCGCCGGACGCCTGCCGCGTCGTCCGCCGAGCCTCAGGCCCAGCAGGAGCACGTCGGCGACGAACACCACGATGCCGATGATCAGCAGGTACATCAGACCGGAAGCGGCGACGCCGATCACTCCGAGGACGACGGCCACCAGGATGAGGAACAGGAAGAGGGCCAGCATTGTCCGATCGCTTTCTCGGGCCACCGGCAGAGGACTGCCGGAAGGGCGGTGGTCAGGGACTCGTGGGCCGGGGGCACGGCCGGTCCGGGGCCGCGGACGGCCCGCGGCTCAGCGCCGGGCCAGCCGCCGCTGCCCGGCCGCGCCGGTCTCGTACGGCAGCCCGTAGTGCTCGAACACCGCCGGCTCGTCCCCCACGGGAAGCTCCCCGTCGGTGTCGATGGACGGGGCGTCCTTGACGTACTTCTTGTCGTAGGCGACGTTGAGCCGGCTGGGGCTGACGGTCGCCCCGGCGAGCGGCACGAACACCAGCCGCTGCCGCCCGAGCATGCCCGTCTTCACGGTGGCGAAGAACGGCTGGTCCGTGATCGTGTCGACGTAGACGGCCTCCAGCTCGCCGATCTTGCTGCCGTCGCCCCCGTGCACGGCGTGCCCCCGCCACTCGCGGATGTCCTGTGCCTCGAACATGGGGTCCTCCACTGTTGCGCGCGATTCACTGGCTGGAACATCACCTACCCCTCCCCCCGGCATTTTCACGGCGACCGGGGCCGCCGGAACCCGTCGATCACCTCATCGCGCGCGACCGTGACCGTGGCGGGCGCCGGGGGAGCGGTCGCACGGGCGCACGGCGCGCCGGGGCCGTAGGATCGGAGCTTCCTTGGGGGAGGTGGCCATGGGCAGGCGGCGCCCGGACACGCCGACGCTGGAGGAGGTGGCCGCCCGCGCGGGTGTGGGGCGGGGCACCGTCTCGCGCGTCGTCAACAACGCGGCGGGAGTGAAGGAGTCGACCCGCCGCGCCGTACGCGAGGCCATCGCCGAGCTGGGGTACGTCCCCAATCTCGCGGCCCGCTCCCTGGCCGGACGGCGCGCGGACGCCGTCGCGCTCGCCATGACGGAGCGGGACTGGCGGCTGTTCGGCGAGCCGTTCTTCGCCGAGACCGTGCACGGCGTCGGCGACGCCCTCGCCGAGACCGGCGTGCAGCTCCTGCTCACCCTCATCCGCACCGACGAGGAACGCAAGCGGTTCGTGGAGTACGCGCGCGGCGGCCGGGTCGACGGGGTGCTGCTGGTGTCGGTGCGCGCCGACGACGCGCTGCCCGACATGCTCGCCGAGGCACGGCTGCCCACCGTCCTGCTCGGCCGGCGCTCGGGCGACGAGCGCATTCCCTACGTCGACGCGGACAACGCCGGCGGAGCCCGCGACGCCGTCGACCACCTGGTCGGCCAGGGGCGTACCGCGATCGCCACCATCACCGGACCGCTGGACATGTACGTCGCCCAGTGCCGGCTGCGCGGCTACCGGGAGGCCCTGGCACGGGCCGGACTGGACGGCGGCCCTTCCTGGACGGCCGGAGGCGACTTCACCGAGGCGAGCGGCCGGCGCGCGATGGCGGAGCTCCTGGCCCGGCACCCGGGCGTCGACGCGGTGCTGGCCGCCTCGGACACCACCGCGGCCGGTGCGCTGACCGCCCTGCGCGAGGCGGGCCGCCGGGTGCCCGAGGACGTCGCCGTGATCGGCTTCGACGACTTCCCGCTCGCCCGGGACACCGTCCCGCAGCTCACCACGGTCCGCCAGCCGATGGCGGAGATGGGCCGCGCGCTGGTCGGCCTACTGCTGGAGGAGATGCGAGACACGGGAGACATGAGGGACACAGGGGAGAGGGAGGGGTCGGGAGAGACGGCGGAGCGGGGTGCGGCCCGGCGCCGTGTGCTGCTGCGCACGGAGCTGGTGCTCAGGGAATCGGCCTGAGGCGGACGTCCGGGGGCCGCTTCACCGAAACCTTTCGGGCGTGCGCGCGCAGTCTTGTCAGGGACATGTGTTGCTCCTACAGTCCCGACCAACCGGTATTGGGAGCGCTCCCACTCCGGTGGGCGCCGAGCACCGACGCCCACCGGACGTCCCGTACGAAGAGGCATGAAGAGGCACGAAGAGAACGGAACCGGCTCACCCCTCCTCCACGGAAGGATCCCGACGTGGCTCGACGCAGCAGACTCCTGTCGGTGGCGGCGGCCTTCGCCACCCTCCTCGCAGCCCTGGGGCTGACCCTCCTCGGGCAGGGCCGCGCCGAGGCGCACGGCGTGGCGATGCTCCCCGGATCGCGCACCTACCTGTGCCATCTGGACGCCCAGACCAGCACCGGCGCCCTCGACCCGACCAACCCCGCCTGCAAGGACGCGCTGGCCAAGAGCGGCGCGACCGCGCTGTACAACTGGTTCGCCGTGCTCGACTCCAACGCCGGCGGCCGGGGCTCCGGTTACGTACCGGACGGGACCCTGTGCAGCGCGGGCGACAAGTCGCCGTACGACTTCTCGGCGTACAACGCCGCCCGCGCCGACTGGCCGAGGACGCACCTGACCTCCGGGGCGACCATCCAGGCGCAGTACAGCAACTGGGCCGCGCACCCGGGCGACTTCAGGATCTACGTGACCAAGGCGGGCTGGTCGCCGACCTCCGCGCTGCGCTGGGCCGACCTCGACCTGGTCCAGACGGTCACCAACCCGCCGCAGCAGGGCTCGCCGGGCGCCGACGGCGGCCACTACTACTGGGACCTGAAGCTGCCCTCCGGCCGCTCCGGTGACGCGCTGATCTTCATCCAGTGGGTGCGTTCGGACAGTCAGGAGAACTTCTTCTCCTGCTCGGACGTCGTCTTCGACGGCGGTCACGGCGAGGTGACCGGCATCCGCGGCCAGGGCGCCCCGACGCCCACCCCGACCCCGACCCCGACGCCCACTCCCACGCCCACCCCGACCGACCCGCACACCGGCTCCTGCATGGCCGTGTACACCGTGACCAACTCCTGGAGCGGCGGGTTCCAGGGATCCGTGGAAGTGATGAACCACGGCACCACGCCGCTCAACGGCTGGACGGTGGCGTGGAAGCCGGGCGCCGGCACCCGGATCGGCACCGCCTGGAACGGCACCCTGACCACGGCCGCCGACGGCACGGTCACGGTCGTGAACGCGGACTACAACCGGGTCGTCCCACCCGACGGCAGTGTCACCTTCGGGTTCACCGCCACCTCCACGGGCAACGACTACCCGGTCGGCTCGATCGGCTGCACCGGTCCGTGACGAGGAGGTAGCGGCCCGGAACCCCCGGGCGCACGCGGAGACGACAGGAGGCGGGGACCACGGCCCCCGCCTCGCCGCGTTCCGGCCCGCCCCGCGGGCGCGGCGGAGTCCGGAAACGTCCGCTCGGCCGAGCCCGGCGGCGCTCACCCCGAGGCCCCGGGCCGCCGCGGGCGGAACATTTGCCGCCCAACCGGTGCGAGCCGCCGCGCCGCGCACCGCCCGCCGGGCGGCCGACCCGGCCGACAACGATGCGGCCGAAAGCAATATTGCCGCCCCCTGCAAGATTGCCTAGGGTGCCGAATACTGGAGAAATACGACGGTCCGGACACCGGACGCGGCCGCCGGCACGACGGACCGGCCGGCGTCGCGACATCGCGTGCGGATGGCTCTCCCCCCACGAGAGGCGGCACCTCATGACCATCGGCAACCCTCGGCCCTACCCGTTCAAGGTCACCGACGAGCTGTACGTCGAACCGCGCTTCGAAGAACTCCGGGAGAGCGAGCCGCTGTGCCCGGTGCGGCTGCCGCACGGGGAGCCGGCCTGGCTGGTGACCCGGTACGAGGACGTGAAGACCGTACTCGGCGACTCCCGCTTCAGCCGGGCCAGAGCGGTGCGCGAGGACGAGCCCCGCACCCGCTACCACCGCGGCCTGCCCGGCAACATCCTGGAGTTCGACCCGCCCGAGCACACCCGGCTCCGGCGGGTGGTGGCCAAGGCCTTCACCGTCCGCCGGGTGCAGGAACTGAGGGTGCGCGCCCAGGCCATCGCCGACGGACTCGTCGACGCCATGATCGCCCAAGGACCGCCCGCCGACCTGGTCGCCGGCTTCGCCCTGCCGCTGCCGGTCACGGTGATCTGCGAACTGCTCGGCGTGCCGCTGGAGGACCGCACCCGCTTCCGGGTGTGGTCGGACGCCCTGCTGTCCACCACGCGCTTCACCCCGCAGGAGGTGGAGCGCTGCGCCGACGAGCTGTCCGCCTACATGGCCGCCCTGATCGCCGAACGGCGCAAGGAGCCCAAGGACGACCTGCTCGGCGTGATGGTCGCCGCGCGCGACGAGGAGGACCGGCTCACCGAGGACGAACTCGTGGCCATGGGCGTCAGCGTGCTGGTCGCCGGCCACGAGACGACCGCCAGCCAGATCCCGAACTTCGTGCACACCCTGCTCGACCACCCCGACCAGCTGGCCCGGCTCCGCGCCGAGCCGGACCTCGTGCCCCGGGCGGTGGAGGAACTCATGCGGTTCGTGCCCCTCGGCGACGCGGGGATCGCCCGCTACGCCCTGGAGGACGTGGCGCTGAGCGGCGGCGTGGTCCGCGCCGGCGAACCGGTCGTCGCCTCCAACGTGTCGGCCAACCGCGACCGGGCCGTCTACACCTGCCCCGAGGCGCTGGACCTGACCCGGCAGGAGGCCACGCACGTCGGCTTCGGCCACGGCCCGCACCACTGCCTGGGCGCGCAACTGGCCCGGATGGAACTCCAGGTGACCCTGCGCACCCTGCTGACCCGGCTGCCCGGCCTGCGCCTGGCCGGCACCGGCGACGACCTGGCGCGCAAGACCGGCTCCGGCGTGAAGGGCTTCTCGAAGATGCTCGTGGCCTGGGACGAGGTGTGACCGCCCCGGCCCGCGCGCACACCTGAGGCGGCCCGGGCCGCAGGCCGTCCGGCCCGACTACGCTACGAGCCATGACTGGCGAGACCGGAACGTCCCACCGGGAGCGGAGCAAGGCCCGGCGCCGGGAGGCGATCAGGCGCTCGGGCATGCGCCTGTTCGCCGAGCGGGGCTACGACGGCACCACCGTCGCCGACATCGCCGAGGCGGCCGAGGTCGCCCCCCGCACCGTGTCGATGTACTTCCCCTCCAAGCACGACATCGCCCTGTCCGTGCCCGACGAGATCGCGGCCCGGCTCACCGCCGTCTTCCGGGACCGGCCCGGAAGCGGCTTCCTGGACGTCGTCGACACCTGGCTCACCGGTGAGGCCGACGCCCTGGACCCGGAGCTGCTGGCGCTGCTCACCGCCATGTTCGAGGCCAACCCCGCGCTCAAGGCGCACGGCAGCAGCCAGCTGACCGAGGCGGTGCGCCTGACCGGTCCCGCGCTCGCGGCCGCGACCGGACTGCCCGAGTCCCACCCGATGCACGCCGTCATCGGCGCCGCCGTGGGCGCCGCGCTGAGCCAGTACTTCGGCACCGTCCTGCGGCACGACGACGCACCCGGCACACACCCCCTCTTCATGGCCTGTCTGCGCGCCCTCGTAGACACCGCCCGGCAGGGCGCCCCCGCACACCCGCGCATCATCTGAAGATCTTCTTCGCATACTGCCACGTTACGAATGCGAATTCGGGGGCAAGGTGGTGTGGTGGCTGATGTGACACCTGAAGGACAGACCGACCCCCTTGGCGCGGAACGGCCGCGGAGCGCCCTCGCGACGATGCCGCGGCAGGTACGCGAGGAGCTGACCCGCAGACTCCGGCGGAACAAACGCGCCCTGCGCAAGGAGGACGTCCAGGTCGTCGAGCCGCCCCTGCTGCGGCGCGCGGTCGGCGCCTCCGCCCTCGGCAACTGCATGGAGTGGTTCGACTTCGGCGTCTACAGCTACCTGGCCGCCACCATCGGCAAGGTGTTCTTCCCCGGCGCCTCACCGGGCGCCCAGGTGATCTCCTCGTTCGCCACCTTCGCGGCCGCGTTCGTCGTACGACCGCTCGGCGGCCTGGTGTTCGGTCCGCTCGGCGACCGCCTCGGCCGGCAGAAGGTGCTCGCCACCACCATGATCATGATGGCGATCGGGACGTTCGCCATCGGCCTGATCCCGAGCTACGCCACCATCGGCATCGCCGCGCCCGTCCTGCTGCTGCTCGCCCGTATGGTCCAGGGCTTCTCCACCGGCGGCGAGTACGGCGGCGCGACCACCTTCGTGGCCGAGTACTCGCCCGACCGCCGCCGCGGCTTCCTCTCCAGCTGGCTGGACTTCGGCACCTTCGTCGGCTACGCGCTCGGCTCGGCGCTGGTCACGGTCCTGAACCTCGCCCTCACCGACGCCCAGATGCTCGCCTGGGGCTGGCGGGTGCCGTTCCTGATCGCCGGACCGCTCGGCGCGATCGGCCTGTACATGCGGCTCAAACTGGAGGAGTCGCCCGCCTTCCAGCAGCAGCTGGACGAGCACGAGAAGTCCCTCGCCCAGTCGTCGGCGGGCAGCGAGTTCAAGACCATCGTCAAGAAGCACTGGCCGGCCCTGCTGATCTGCATGGGCATCGTCCTGCTCTACAACGTCACCAACTACATGGTGACCGGCTATCTGCCCACGTACCAGACCGAGACCCTGCGTCGCTCCAGCGGCTCCGCCGATCTGCTGGTGCTGATCGGCATGGTGTGGATCGTGCTGCTGATCACCTTCATCGGCCGGCTCAGCGACCACGTCGGCCGCCGGCCCGTCTACGCGGTCGCGGCGGTCGCGATGATCGTCCTCGCCGTGCCCTCCTTCCTGCTGATCAAGATGCACGGCACCTGGCCGCCGGTCCTCGGCGTGCTGATCCTGGCCACGCTGCTGGCCGGTTTCGCCGCGCCCAGCGCCGCCACCCTGCCCGCGCTCTTCCCGACCGCCGTGCGGTACGCGGCCATGGGCATCGGCTTCAACTTCGCCGTCGCCGCGTTCGGCGGCACCACCCCGCTGGTCACCGCCGCCCTGGTCGGCGCGACGGGCAACGACCTGATGCCCGCCTACTACCTGATGGCGGCCGGTGTCATCGGCCTGGTGACCGTGAAGTTCCTGCCGGAGAGCGCGCAGATGCCGCTGCACGGCTCCCAGCCGATGGTCGGGTCCGAGGAGGAGCAGCGCGAGCTGCTGTCCACCTCCGAGGAGCTGTACGAGGCCGCCCGCAAGCCGGCCTGAGCCCGAGCCCGCCGCGCCCCCTACGCGCCGAGCTCGTCGGCGAGCCGGGCGAGGGTGTCGCCCAGGGGCAGGTCGAGCCGTACGGCGGCCAGTTCGTCGCCGCGCGTCGGGCCCTGGTTGACGATGGCGACCGGCTTGCCCTGCCGCGCCGCGCGGCGCACGAAGCGGAGGCCGGAGAGCACGGTGAGCGAGGACCCGGCGACCAGTAGCGCGGACGCGGCGTCGACCAGCTCGTAGCAGTGCGCGACGCGCGGCTTGGGGACGTTCTCGCCGAAGAAGACGACGTCCGGTTTGAGGGTGCCGGTGCCGCACACCTGGCAGGGCACGGTGTGGAAGTGCGCCTCCTGCTCGGGCGCGAGGTCCGCGTCGCCGTCGGGGTTGATCCGGGCGGCGAGGTCGTGAAAGCCCGGGTTGGCCTCCCGCAGCCGCTGGTCCAGGTGCGCCCGGGAGACGGTGTTGCGGCAGTTCAGACAGATCACCCGGTGCAGGCTGCCGTGCAGCTCGACCGCTTGCGGGGTGCCCGCCGCCGCGTGCAGCCCGTCCACGTTCTGCGTGATCACCCCGCGGACCAGGCCGGCCGCGGTCAGGCGGGCCACCGCCCGGTGTCCGGCGTTGGGCCGCGCCCGGCGGATCGTCTCCCAGCCGAGATGGCTGCGGGCCCAGTAGCGCCGGCGGCTCTCCTCGCTGCCGGTGAACTCCTGGTAGGTCATCGGCGTGTGCCGGCGGCGGCTGCCCGTCGGCCCGCGGTAGTCGGGAATGCCGGACTCGGTGGAGATGCCGGCCCCGCTGAGCACGAGCACCCGCCCCGAGCCGAGCAGCCGCGCGAGCGCCTGGAGGTGACGGCCCCGAAGGGGTGCCGACGGCGGTGACGCGGTGCCGCGTCCCGGCGGGTCGGGCAACACACGAGCGTCCATGCGGGCAGGGTACGCCTCGGGAAACACCGGCCGGCGTTCCCGCCGACCACCCGGCCGGACCCACGGGCGCCGTTCCGCATGCCCCCGCACAGCCCTCCGCCCCCGCCGGCGGCTGCCGGCGGGGGCGGAGCGGGAGACGCTGCGCCATAGGCGAGCGGTCCGGCGTCAGGCGGCCGCCGGTGCCGCGGGCTGCGGCTGGGGCTCCGGCTCGCTGTAGACGCTCTCCAGGTCGTCGATCGCGGAGGCCGACGCGTTGTCGTACTTCGCCTGGTCCAGGATCTTCTCGCGGGCGGAGACGAGGACCGGGACGAGGGCCTGGCCCGCCACGTTGGTGGCGGTGCGCATCATGTCCAGGATCGGGTCGATGGCGAGCAGCAGACCCACGCCCTCCATCGGCAGGCCGAGGGTGGACAGGGTGAGCGTCAGCATGACCGTCGCACCCGTCAGACCGGCGGTGGCCGCCGAGCCGATCACCGAGACGAACGCGATGAGCAGGTACTCCCTGACGCCCAGCGACAGGTGGAAGATCTCCGCCACGAAGATCGCCGAGATGGCCGGGTAGATCGCCGCGCAGCCGTCCATCTTGGTCGTCGCGCCGAACGGCACGGCGAAGGAGGCGTAGTCCTTCGGAACGCCCAGCCGGATCGCCGACTGCTGGGTGACCGGCATGGTGCCGACCGAGGAGCGGGAGACGAACGCCAGCTGGATCGCGGGCCAGGCGCCCTTGAAGAACTGCAGCGGGTTCAGCTTGGCGACGGTGGCGAGCAGCAGCGGGTAGACGCCGAACAGGACCAGCGCGCAGCCGACGTAGATGTCGACGGTGAAGGTGGCGTAGTTGCCGAGCAGGTCCCAGCCGTACTGCACGATCGCGCGGCCGATCAGGCCGGCGGAGCCGATCGGGGCGAGCAGGATCACCCACCACAGGGCCTTCTGGAGCAGCTCCAGGACCGACTCGGACAGGGTCAGGATCGGCTGGGCCTTCGCGCCGATCTTCAGCACGGCGACACCGGCGACGACCGCCATGAAGACGATCTGGAGCACGTTCAGCTCGGTGAACGGGGTGATGACGTCGGTGGGGATGATGCCGGTGAGGAAGTCGAGCCAGCTGCCGGCGTGGTCCGGCTTGGCGCCGTCGGCCGCGGTGAGGTGGGAGCCGGAGCCCGGGTTGGAGACCAGGCCGATGACCAGGCCGATGACCACCGCGATCAGCGAGGTGATCATGAACCACAGAAGCGTGCGGCCGGCCAGCCGGGCCGCGTTGTTGACCTTCCGCAGGTTGGTGATCGACACCATGATCGCGAAGAAGACCAGGGGGGCCACGGCCAGCTTCAGCAGCTGGATGAAGATGCCGCCCACCTTGTCGAGAGTGGTGGCCAGCCACGCGACGTCATAGGTGCGGGCGACGAACCCGAGAGCGAGGCCGACGACGAGGCCGAGCAGGACCTGGGCCCAGAACGGGACGGGTATCCGGAAGCCGGTCTTCGCGGGCTTGGGATCGGTGGTGTCGGACACGGACACACTCCAGCTGGGGGACGCACGGAAAAGGGGTGAGGTGAAACGGCGACTGGGAAGCGGCGACCGTGAGGAAGCGTCGACGGCGCCGCTGCGTCGGGGGAGCGCGATCAGGCGCGACAGACCGCGGACATGCAGCGGCAGAGGTCGACGTGCAGGCGCGCCACGAGCGGGACGCCCATGACGAGGCGGCCGGCGCCCCAGGGGGCGTCGGCGCGGTGCGCGGCTGCTGACTTCATGGCGGAAACGTTAACACTTGTACTTTGAGAACATCAAAGCTGTTCTTTGGGAACGGCATGCTTCGGCCGTTCTCCGGCGGGCGGCTCCACCAGGGCGTCGGCGTGCGCCAGACCGCTCTCCTCGGAGATCTCGCGCAGCGTCTGCGCGCGCCGGACCGTCGCGAACACCACCCGGCCGTCCGACTCGGCACAGCCGTACACCGCGGGCCGCGGCAGGCTGTTGTACGCCCAGTGCGTCGAGAAGTAGTAGGCCCCGGTGTCGTGCAGCACCACCAGGTCGCCCTCGGCCAGCTCGGGCAGCTCGCGCGCGTGCGCCACCACGTCACCGGCGAAGCAGCAGGGCCCGGCCACGTCCTGCCGCAGCAGCGGCGCCCGCTTGGCACGGCCGTCCGGCCCGTACGCCGACGCCCGCAGCGGCCACGCCTCGGGCATGAACACCGTCCGCGTGGCGATGTGCGCCCCGGCGTGGGTCAGCGCCACGCGCCGCCCGCCGGCGTCCTTGACGTACTCGACCAGCGCGGCGACGAAGCCGTTCTTGGCCAGCAGCGAGCGCCCGAACTCGGTGACGATCCGGTACCGCCCGGCCAGCAGGCCCGGTTCGGCGGCGTCGAGCGCGGCGACGTAGTCGGCGTAGGTGGGCAGCGTCCGCTCGTCGGCGAAGTTCACCGGCAGTCCGCCGCCGAGGTCGAGACTGGTGACCTGTCGGCGCCCGGCCCGCTCGTTGATCTCCTCCGCCAGCCGGTACGCGGCGGCCAGCCCCTCGGCGATCAGCGGCAGCGGACACCCCTGCGACCCGACGTGCGCGTGCAGCCGGGTCAGCCAGGGACGGCGCGCGAAGGCAGCCACGACCCGCTCGCGGACGCCCGGGTCGCCCAGCGCCACCCCGAACTTCGAGTGCCGCGTCGCGGTGCTCATGGCCCCGATCGTCCCGCCGCCGACCTGCGGGTTGACCCGCAGTCCCAGCACGGAGGCGCAGCCGGGCGGCCGCAGCGCGTCGATCCGGTCCAGCTCGTCGAGGTTGTCGGCGTTCAGCGCCACCCCGCGGGCCAGCGCCTCGGCGATCTCGGCACGGGTCTTGGCGGGCGCGTCGAGCACGATGCGCCCGGGCGCGAAACCCGCGTCCAGCGCCAGCCGCAGTTCGCCGGGACTGGCGACCTCGCACCCCATCCCGGTCTCGCGCAGCAGACGCAGCACGGGCACCAGGGAGCAGGCCTTCACAGCGAAGGTGTGCAGGACGTCCGGCACACGTGTGAACGCCGCGTGCAGCGCGTCGACGCTCTCGCGCACCCCCTGGACGTCGATGAACCCGGCCACCGGGTGGTCGGGGCCGAGGAGGCCGTCGGCCACGGCCTGCCGCAGGGCACGTTCGACGGACAGCCGGTCAGGTGTGTCTCCCACGGGGGCCACGGGGACGGGCATCTACGGGTCTCCTCGCTCGGGCGGCGGCGCGGCGTGGCCGCTGGGGACTCTCGCTCTGATCACGCCGGGCTCAGGGTCTGGTGACCAGCGTCGCGCCCCACCGGCCCGGGCGTCTTCGGACCGTGCCACAAAGCCGCGCCCGTTCCTTCGTACACCCGCACAACACACCCGGCAGACGCAGCACGGCGCCGGCTGGCCGCTCACCCTGGCGGGGGAGCGGCCAGCCGGGCGGCCAGCGCGACGAGCAGCCGGGTGTCCGGGTCGGCCAGGTCGACGCCGTGGCGCTCCCGGACCCGCTTGAGCCGGTAGCGCAGGGTGTTGGGGTGGACGACGAGCCGCCGCGCGGCGGCCGGGACGTCACCCCCGGCGTCGAGGTAGGCGGCCAGCGTCCGCAGCAGCTCACCGCCCGCGGCGGCGTCCGTCCGCACGAACGCGTGCACCGGTCCCGCACCCGACTCCCACACCGGCCGCACGGTGTCCAGCGCGCGCAGGACCTCCAGCGTCGTGTCCACCCCTCGCGGCCCCGAGTGCCGCGGCGGCCGGGGCCGCCCGGCGGCCAGGGCCCGCGCCTCCCGCTCCCGCAGCGCCCGTACGACGAGCGCGGCCCGCTCGCGGGACTCCGCGGCCCGCGCCGAGGGGACGACGGGCCCGGCGCCCAGCCACACCGCGGCGGCCTCCGCCGCCGGCGCGGCCGACGGGTCCTGCTCGCGCAGGAACAGATCCAACTCGCGCAGGAAGGCGAGGACTTCCCGGTCGCCCTCGTCGCCGTCGCCGTGCTCGCCCGGGCCCGGTGGCCGCCGACGTCCGGTCCGGCCGGTCCGGCCGCCCGGCTCGGCCGGCTGCGCGTCGCGGACGAGCAGCAGCGTCAGCCGGTCCCCGTCCCGCAGCATCCCGGTGCCCGGACGCAGCGCCGCGGCCCGCAGGGCCAGCACGTCCAGCACCCGGTCGCCCGCGGCGCCGGGCGGGCGCTCGGCCACGACGACCGCGCACGCCGTGTCCGCCGACAGCCCCAGCGACCAGGCGTGCGTCCGCCGGTCCCCGGACCCCTCCAGCAGGCCGCGCAGCGCCGACTCCCGCCGCCGCGCCGTCCCGCTCTCCCGCAGCCGCTCGCCGACCAGCAGCGGAGCCGCGAGCCCCGCGGCCGCCCGCAGGTGTGCGGCGGCGTCGGGGGCGAGCGCGCCGCCGTCGGCGGCCGCCCAGATCGAGCCCAGCACCTCCTGCCCGCTGCGCACCGCGACCACCAGCCGTTCCGGCCCGGCCGCGTCGGCGGGCCGGTGGATCACCTCCGTCGAGGTCCACAGGGCGCGCAGCAGACCGCTGTGCCGCAGCTCGGCGACCCGCCACGCGGGCACCCGCCCGCCGAGGATCGTGCTGCGGCGCAGCGGATCGGCCGCCTCGCCGGTGGCGGAGTGGGCCAGCACCCGCAACCGGGTGTCCTCGACGGTGATGGAGCCCTTCACCTGGACGGCCACCCGCGCGGCGAGCGCGGCGAGCGAGAACGCCTCCCCGGAACCGGGTCCGCGGGCGGCGTGAACGGGACGATCCGCGAGGGCGTAGGACAAGGCGCTGCGCAGCAGCGCGGCCACCTGCGCCCAGTCGGCGCCCTCGGCGCGGGCCAGCAGGGCGACGCCGGTCTCCTCGGCTGCCGCGACCGTCTCCGCCCGCGCTCGCGCGTCGTCCGCGGGCGCGCCGTCGCCCAGTACGACCGCCGAGGCGCCGCGCCGGGCGGCCCGCCGGACCGTCCCGGCCACGGCGGGCGCACCGACGGCCAGGAGCAGGGCGTCGCGCTCTCCCGCCCCCAGGTCGTCCAGCCCTACCGCGACCCGGGCGACCGAGATGTCCGGGCCGGCCGGCGCGCACAGCAGCCGTACGGCCTCCCCGTCGTCGAAGGAGAGCAGGGCCCGCAGACTCGCCGTCCCCGTGCCCTCGCCGTAGATCTCGGCGCACCGCGCCCCGCCGTCCATCAGCCGGCCCTCCCCGCCCTCGCGCACCCGGCGGCCACCGCTGCCACCGCTGCCACCGCCGTCACTGTGACCACCGTGAACACCGAGATCACCGAGATCACCGAGATCACCGAGATCACCGAGATCACCGAGATCACCGAGATCATCGCGGTCGCCGTCGGCATCGTCGCAGAGCCGGCGTGCCGGCCGCCGGTCAGGCCAGGGCGCCCAGCGCCTCCCAGGTGCGCAGCCGGTCGTCCGGGCCGCCGAGTTCACTGGCGGCGACGACGACCTGGGTGGCCCCGGCGTCCCGGTAGCCGCGGACCGTGTCGGCGAGGGTCTTCTCGTCGCCGATCGCCGCGAGTTCCACCGGGTGGGAGACGCCGGACTGTTCCAGGACGCGCGCGTAGGAGGGGATCTGCTGGTAGAAGGTGAGCGCCTCATGGGCCGCGGCGCGGACCCGGTCGGGTGCGGAGGTGACGACGCCGGGCACGAAGGCGACCACGCGCGGGGCGGGACGGCCGGCCTCCTCGGCGGCGCGGGTGAGGGCCGGGACGATGTGCTCCTCCAGCGCGCGCGGGCCGGCGAGGTAGGGCAGGATGCCGTCCGCGAGCCGGCCGCTGACCCGCAGCGCCTGCGGACCCATCGCGGCCACCAGCAGCGGCACGGCGGGCTCGGCGCCGGGCACCGAGGCGGGCAGCGGAGTGCGCGCGGTGAGCAGTTCCCCCTCGAACTGCGCCCGGCCGGTCGTGGTCAGCTGGCGCAGCGCGGTGAGGAACTCCTTCAGCCGGGCCACCGGCCGCTCGAAGGGCAGCCCGAACGCGCCCTCGGTGAACAGCTTGGTGCCGAGCGCGAGTCCGAGGTGGTAGCGGCCGCCGGTGGCCGCCTGGACGGTCTGCGCCTGGCTGGAGACGAGCAGCGGATGCCGGCCGAAGACCGGTAGCGCCGAGGTGCCGAGGTGGATGTCGGGCACCTCGCGGCCGACGATCGCGGCGATGGTCGGCGAGTCGTAGCCGAAGGTCTGGCCGAACCAGAGGCTGGTGAGGCCGGCCGCCCGCGCCTCGTGCGCCTGACGCACCACCTCGTCGACGGGCAAGGCGGATCCGGTCGTGTCGATCGTCGCTCCCACAGTCATGCCGGTGCCAACGCCCTCGCGCCGCCGGGGGATTCCGCCTCGGACATGAACAGCGTGTGTCGGCCGGCGGGACCGGACGAGCGAAACGGGCCGCCCCCCGGAGGGAGCGGCCCGTTCAGACGCCTTCAGGGAAGGCGACGCATCCCGGTCAGAACAGGAGGCGGTAGGTGTTCCAGCCGCTGGTGCCGATCTTCACGCGGGGCGCGTACGGGGCGGAGGCGTTGCCGGTGCCCTTGTACAGGTACAGCGCGCCGCTCTTGTCGCGGGCGACAAGGTCGGTGATGCCGTCGATGTCGATGTCACCGACCGAGACCAGCTTGTTGTACGTGTTCCAGCCGGCGCCGATCTTCACGCGGGACGCGAAGGGCGCCTTGGAGTTGCCGGTGCCCTTGTAGAGCCACAGCACGCCGGAGCTGTCCCGGGCGACGATGTCGTCCTTGCCGTCACCGGACAGGTCGCCCTTGCCGGTGATCTCGGTGTAGGCGTTCCACCCGGAGCCGACCTTGTAGCGCGTGGTCAGCTTGCCGTTGCCGTAGCCGAGGTACAGCCACAGCACACCGGAGCCGTCCCGCGCGAGCAGGTCGTCGGCGTCGGCGCCGCCGAGGTTGCCGGCCGAGAACACCCGGTTGTAGATGTTCCAGCCGCTGCCGATCACCGTGTTGGTGGTGGAGCCCCACTCGGTGTAGGACAGCCTGCCGCTGGTCACGTCCCAGACGCCGTCGGAGAGGCCGTCGGAGTCCTGGTCGACCTGCGTCATGAAGCTGGTGTACTGCCAACCCTTGCCCGCCTTGTAGCGGGCGTCCAGGCCACCCTTGAAGTTGGGGTCGTACTCCCACAGGGTGCCCGAGCTGTCCGTACCGAACACCGGGTTGATCTGAGTGTTGCCGAGCCCCGCCCGGACACCGGACTTGGAGGCCGCCGACGGCTTGGCGCCGTCGAAGGCCCTCGCGGCGGAACGGCTCCCGGACGCGTCGGCGGCGAAAGCGGCACTCGTGCCGGTCGCCACGAGAGCGGCGGTGAGCGCCGCAGCCGCGACACGCGTCACCGTGCGGCGCGTGTTCAGGCCGGAACCTTTGACCACGTGGGTCCTCCAGTTGTTGTGAGGAACGGGTCCCCCGGGCCGGCGTGCGGCCCGGGGGACCCGGGTTACCCAATGATCTTTTACACGTCTCCTTCACACGTCAACCAGATTTGGCGCTGGCACGAAAGTGCTACAGAAGTGGGACGCAAGCGCAACATGTGGGGTGCAACCATTTCCGGCCACGGCCGGGTCGCGCCGGGCATGTCGGGCGGCCCGGCCGGAGCGCCCGCCGAGCGGCGCCACGCCGAGGACTCGGCCGAGCGGCCCCGCGGCGCCGGACGGCCACGCCGCCGCGGGGACCCTGACAAAGCGCTACCCGGCTTCCCGCTCCAGGACGCGCCGGGCCGCCTCGGCCTCCGCAGCCGGCGGGGACAGCTCGTCCAGGGTGTCGAGTTCGTCGTCCGCCTCGAGTTCCCGTTCCCAGGCCGCCGCGAGCCGCTCCTGCTCCTCGCGCGGCCCGGCGCCGACCGCCTCCCGGTGCTCCGGGTCCAGTGCCGCCAGGAATCGTTCGACCGGGTCCGTCGGCATGCCGCGCTCCTTGTCGCCGGGAAGGTTCACTCAGCGGGACTGGTCGAGTCGAGGTGGGCGAACACCACCACGTTCGACTCGTAGTCCTGGGCGGTGCGGTTGTAGCTGCCGCCGCAGGTGATCAGACGCAGTTCCGGGTCCGAGGTGTCGGCGTAGACCTCGTCGTTGGGGAAGTCCGCCTTGCTGAAGGTGTCCACGGTGTCGATCTTGAAGCTCGCGACGACGCCGTCCGACCGCGTGATGTCGATGAGGCTGCCGGGCTCCAGCGTCGACAGGTTGGCGAAGACCGCTGGGCCGGTCTTCGTGTCCACGTGGCCCACGACGATCGCCGCGCCGCGCTCACCGGGCGACACCCCGCCCTGGAACCAGCCGACCAGATTGGTGTCGTCGGCCGGCGGTGCGTCGAGCTGACCGGAGGCGCCGATCGACAGGTTGGTGAACGGCGCGTCCACGCCGATGTCCGGGATCGAGATCCGCTTCGGCTGCGACCGCGGCAGTTCCTCGCCGTCGGGGCTCGCGGAGGTCTTCGGGTGCGGGGCCGCCGAGACGGCCGTCTTGGGGCGGGCCGGATACGGCAGGCTCGCCTGTGTGGTGCCGAGTGAGTTGTGGATCAGCACGAGACCCAGTCCGACCGCCGCCGCGGGCCACAGCAGCCGACGTCGGTGAGGACCCCTGTGCCTGGTCCCGGACTGCTCGTTCTGGGACGGCTGCTGCACGGACATGCTCGGTGCCTTTCATGAACCGGTGGTGGTGAGGAGGCTGCGGGCCGGCGGACACTCTGTCGCCTCGGCCCCTGCCACGCTCCGGGCGTGTCGCCCGGAGCGCGCGGGGCTACCGAACCCGCGACAGCGGAGCGTGGCCGACCGGAATCCGGTCAGGCGACAGAGCCGTCCGCGGCACGCCGGCGACGCAGCATGTAGGCGCCGACGCCCAGACCGCCGAGCACCAGCGCGGCGCCCGCGCCCATGCCGTTCGCGTTCTGCGCGAGGCCACCGCCGCCGGCGTGGACGCCGCCGCGAGGCTTGTCCTTGCCGTGGCCGCCCTCGTCGCCGCCGCGGTCACCGCCACGACCGCCCTCGTCGCCGCCGCGGTCGCCGCCGCGCCCGCCTTCGTCGCCGCCGCGGCCGCCCTTGTCGCCGCCGTGGTCGTCGCCGCCGCGGTCGCCCTTGCCGTGGCCGCCTTCGTCGCCGCCGCGGCCGCCTTCGTCGGAGCCGTGGTCGTCGCCGCCGTTGTCGCCGGTGGTGGCCATGGCGAGGAAGCCGCCGCCGGCGTGGACGCCGCCGCGAGGCTTGTCCTTGCCGTGGCCGCCCTCGTCGCCGCCGCGGTCGCCGCCGCGGTCGCCGCCGCGCCCGCCTTCGTCGCCCTTGCCGGAGCCGCCTTCGTCGCCGCCGCGGTCGCCCTTGCCGTGGCCGCCTTCGTCGGAGCCGTGGTCGTCGCCGCCGTTGTCGCCGGTGGTGGCCATGGCGAGGAAGCCGCCGCCGGCGTGGACGCCGCCGCGAGGCTTGTCCTTGCCGTGGCCGCCCTCGTCGCCGCCGCGGTCACCGCCACGACCGCCCTCGTCGCCGCCGCGGCCGCCCTTGCCCGAACCGCCTTCGTCGCCGCCACGGCCGCCCTTGTCGCCGCCGTGGCCGCCTTCGTCGCCGCCGCGGTCCGAGCCGTGGTCGTCGCCGTTGTCGCCGGAGTCACCCTTGGCCGTGACACCGGCCGTGTGGGAGACGGCGCCGGAGAGGGTGGCCGCGGTCATGGCACCCGCTCCCGGAGCGGAGAGGGCCACGGCGGTGGCGACCGCAGCAGAGGTGAACAGGGTACGAGTGATACGCATGGGTGTTCCCTTCGCCATTCGTGAGTCATCACGACTCCCGCTCTTCGGGATCACAGTCGTGACGTGATCACCTTGTGCGGGCTGGCGTCGGCGCACCACTTGAGAGCCGCATTCGGAGCACGCGACGGCATCCGACGGCCTTTTCCTGCTCCACCAGGGGGACACCGGGCCACTCTTCGTGAAGCACCTGCCAAGGGAGCCGACCCGCGACGCGACACACCCGGCCGCCCACACCCCGTCAGGCTCACACCCGCCTGTCATGATCATGAGCTGAAACCCTCGCATCCACACACCCGGGTGACGACGAGAAACCCGGCGCGCGGACGAACCGTCGGATTCGGCGCCGGCCCACAGGACGAGCCCTCAGGTGGCTCCCGGGCGCGGGGGCACGTAGCCCGACGGCGAGCGAGCACCGGCCGTACGGGACGAAGGCCGCCCACACGCCACGGCCCGGGCGTTCGTATACCGCCGACCAACGGCGCTGCCCGCACGCCGGGTTCGGCGAGACCGCCGCCCACCTCACGCCGCCGGCCATCCCACACACCGCCGGACCGACCGGAGGCGAAACACGTGGCCGACGGGGCGCCGGCCACCTGCCCGGCCTTCGCCGGCCGGCCCGCACACCCGGCCCGCACCGGCCGGACAGTGCGCGCCCCCCCGGCGGCGCGGTGGCGACCACCCTGGTCCACCTCGGCGCGCTCTCCTCCGGACCCGTCGCGGCACACGCCGTCCCACCCCGACGGAGCGCATCCGGACCCGCCCCTCCCGCCACGGATCACCACGCCACCGCCCACCGGAGACAGGGCGAGAGGAAAGCCCCGGGCCGCGGCGGACAACTCCCCTACACGCGGCCCCGATCGGCCCGTACGCGTAGACTGACCGGCATGGCATGCCGCATCAGTGAGCTGGTCCTCGACTGCGCCGATCCGGAACGGCTCGCGGTGTTCTGGTGCGAGGTGCTCGGGTATGTCGAAGTGGGCCGCGAGGACGACGGAAGCATCGAGATCGGCCCGCCCGGCGTCGGCTTCGGCGGCCCGCAGCCCACCCTGATCCTCAGCCCCGGCGAGCACCCCCGGGCCGGGAAACTGCCCCTGCACCTCGACGTCAACGCCACCGACCGCGACCAGGACGCCGAGCTGGAGCGACTGCTCGCCCTGGGCGCCCGGCCCGCCGACGTCGGGCAGAGCGGAACCGAGGACTGGCACGTCCTGGCAGATCCCGAGGGCAACGAGTTCTGCCTCCTGCGCACCCGCCTGCGTCCCGTGTGACCTCGCGCGCACCGACGCCGCGAGCCTCTCCGCCGACCCCTGTCAAGGGCCCGAAGTCCCTGGTCAGGCGGGACGTCGGGGCAGATGCCCCCGATGCCGTACTGACCGGCGTTTCCACGGGTGGATCACCCCTGCGCCAGGCGCGGCCACCCGTCACCGACGCCGAGGGGACGCCGACGATGAGCTTCGACGAGCTGATCGGCCACCTCTACCGGGCACTCTTCGCCCGGCACCCCTCGCCGCGCTCACTCTTCCCGGCCTCGATGGAGTTCCAACGAGCGCATCTCGCACGGGCGTTGCGGTACCTGATCGAGCACCTGGACCAGCCCGACGCCATCGTCGAGACCTTCACCCGGCTCGGCCGCGACCACCGCGGACTCGGGCTGCTCCCGGCACAGTACGCGGCGTTCGAGACGGCGCTGAGCGAGGCGCTGCGGGTGCAGGCGGGCCCGCGCTGGACCGCGGAACTGGGGCAGGCGTGGCTGCGCATGCTGCGCTTCGGCGTCACGGCCCCGGTGCGGGGCGCGGAGGCGGCGCCGCGCGAACCGCCCTTCTGGCGGGCCACGGTGACCTCCCACCGGCTGCTCGCACCGGACCTCACGCTCCTTCGTCTCCGCCGGCACGAGACCTTCCGCCACCGGGCCGGTCAGTACGTCGCACGGGAGTCGCCGCGACTGCCGCGCACCTGGCGCCCGTACGATCCGGCCGGCGCGCCCGGCACGCGGGGGGACATCGAGTTCCACGTCCGCCGCACCGGACCCGGGGGAGTCAGCGACGCCCTGGTGAGCGGTACGGCGGCCGGGGACGAGGTGCGCGTCGGCCCGCCGCGGGGAAACCTGGCGCTGGACGACGCGGCGGACGGCGAACTGCGGCTGGTGGCCTGGGACACCGGCTGGGCCGCGATGAAGGCGCTCCTCCAGGAACTGGACCACCGCCTCCGGTCGGCCCCGCGGCACCAGGCGCGCCCGGTACGGCGCCACCTCGGCGCCGAGACGCCCGCCGACCTCTACGACACCGACCACCTCACCGAACTGGAACGCCGCCACCCGTGGCTCACCGTGGTGCCGGTCGTGGACACCTCGCCCGAGCGCGCCCGCGACCGGACGGCCGAGGCCCTGACCCGGGGCCCGGCCCCGGCGGCCGGACGGACCCTGATGGCCGGACCACCGGCCGTCGTGCACGCCCTGGCGGCCGCCCTCGTCCACGCCGGGCTGCCGCCCGAACACCTGCGCCACGACCTGCCGCCCACCGGCCCAGGACCCGCGCGCGGCGGCCCGGGTCTCCCCGTCTAGCCGCGCGTCACGGTGACCGAGATCCGGCCGCCCGCGGCGGCCAGCACCCGTGCCCGGCCCGCCGCCTCGCGCCGCACGGTCGCCCTGCCGCCGACCGAGATCCGCCACCGCCCGGGCGGCAGGGACAGCTCGGTGGTGCGGGAACCGCGCCGCGCCGCGGTGTACGTCAGCCGGTACACGCCGCGCGCGGCGTCGTACGACGCGGAGCGCACCGTACCCGCCACCGCCTCGGCGTACGGCTCGGCGGTCAGCTCCTTGTTGGGGCGCAAGGCGCCGGTGTCGTCGAGGGCGCAGTACCCGCCGCCGCGGCACCACACGTAGCCCGCCCAGCCCGAGCTGTAGCGGCCGAGCGAGGCCATCGCCTCCCGGTAGAAGCGGTTCATGTTCGGCAGGCCGCTGTTGAGCGGTCCCCACTCGCCGACCACCACCGGCACCCCGTACTCCTTCGGGTACCGGGTGACGGCCGCCTCGTACGCCGGGATCCAGCCGGCCGCGGGATCGTAGTCCGCGCCCGCCTCCATGGCCGTGTTGTAGAAGTGCGGCGCGTACACCACCTTCGGGTCGTCGATCCGTCCGAGCCCGGTCGGCACGCCCTCGCCCACGATCGGGGTGGGTTCGACGAACAGCCACGCGTGCGGGTCGGCCGAACGGACCGCGTCGGCGAGGCGGTTGTACATCGGAGTGAGCTGGTCGCGCTCGATCCGGCGGGCCGCCGTCGCCAGGTCCTCGTCCCCGCGCACCTCTCCCATCGGCTCGTTGATCAGGTCGTAGCCGAGGACGGCCGGGTGGCGGGCGAAGCGGGCGGCGAGCACCTGCCAGGCCCGCGCCTGGGCGCGGCGCAGGTCCGCGTCCTCGTACAGGTGGGTGAAGGCGCGCTGGACGGCCGGCTCGAAGTACTCGGCGAACCAGTCGTCCGGGTGTGCCGTGAAGGGCAGCGAGTCGGTCCGGGTCGCCCACGCGGGGACGCCGCGGTGGCCGAACGCGGGTCCGAACACGTCCTGGTGCATGTCGATGACGACCCGCACGTCGTAGCGCGCGGCCCAGTCGAGGACGCGCCCGATGCGCCGCAGGTACTCCTGGCTGTACCGGCCGGGCCGCGGCTCCAGGTCGTCCCAGAAGACCAGCAGCCGCGCGAAGTCGAAGCCCTTGGCCCGCAGATCCCTGAAGTCGCGCTCGGTGACGGCGGTCAGCGCCTGGTCGCCGCGGTGCGCCTTGTCCTCGACGTTCCAGCCGCGCAGCGTCAGGGTGCGCCCGTCCCGGTCGGTGAGGCGGGGGATCCGCTGCCCGGCCGGGCGGGCGGTGGCGGTCGCGGGGGAGTCCCGGCCGGCCGGGCGGGCGTGCGGGGCAGCGGGGGCGAGCAGCGCGGCGACGACCGCGCCTGCCGTCAAGGTGGTTCGCAGCACGAGGGACCTCCGGCTCGTCGGTGTGCACGGTGCCGCGCATCCCATCAGCCGCCGGGGCGTGCCTTCAAGACGTCGTGCGGCACATCCTGCGGCAGTTCTCGCCGGAGGTATTCCCAAAACCCCTACCGACCAGTAAGAACCGTGGGTAACCCGATACGACCAGGAGGTGCCCATGAGACGCTCCCGGTACAGACTCAGGTGGACGCTCGCCACCGTGGCCGCGTCCGCCGCCCTGCTCGGCACACCCGCGGCAGCCGCCCCCGCGGCGGCGGCGGGCCCGGACACCGCCGCGCCGGTGTCCGCCACCTTGCTCCCGCCCGACCTCGAGAGCATCCGGGCCGCCGAGGCCACCGCGCTCTACGGCGACGCGGCGGTGCGTCCGCTCGCCGACCGCAAGACCGCGCTGATCTCGCTCGGCGACAGCGAGATCTCGGGGGAGGGCGTCGGCTCCTACGAGGCGCCGACCAACGGCCCCGCCAACTGGTGCCACCGCTCCGGCGACGCCGCCATCCACCGCACCGGGATCCCCGCGGACCTCACCTACAACGTGGCCTGCTCCGGCGCCTACACCGGCAACATCCGCATCGGCGGCGCCAAGCAGTACGCCGACGAGCTGGTGCAGAGCGACAGCCTGGCCGTCAAGGCGCGCAACACCCGCATCAAGATGGTGCTGTTGGTGGCCGGCGCCAACGACGACCTCCAGTTCGGTCCCGTCATGACCGACTGCGTCGAGCGCTACCTGCTCTCCCAGGGCCCCTGCGAGTCCAAGTACGCACCCGGCTGGCAGGCCCGCGTCGACGCCCTGGTCCCCAAGGTCGAACAGACCGTGCGCGATCTCAAGACCGTGATGCGCGACGCCGGTTACGCCGACGGGGACTACAAACTCGTCGTCATGAGCTACCCGAGCCCCATCGGGCCGGACTTCCGCGACAACCCGAACTTCCCCGGCAAGCTCGCCTGCGGCGGCCTCGGCTACGACTCGGACACCGCCTGGGGACGCAACGTGGCGGTGCCCGCCTTCGAACGGGGCATCCGCGAGGCCGCGGCCGACGCCGGGGCGCTCTACCTCGACGACTCGCGCCTGTTCAACGGCCACGAGGTGTGCACGGAGGACACCTGGGCGCGCGGCCTCTACATCGACCTGTCCAAGCCCGGCCTGCCCGACGAGAACTCCGTACGCCAGTCCTTCCACCCCAACGCCCGCGGCCACGCGGCCTTCGCGACCTGCCTGACCCGCTTCTACGACTCAGGGCTGCGCGAGGGCGCGTGCGCGGACGTCAACTCCTCCGGCACCCCCACGCTCTTCCCGCAGGCCTGGGACGACGCTTACCGGCCGGTGCGCAACCAGGCCACCGGCGACTGCGTCGACGTCGACTCCTCGCAGAGCGCCAACGGCACCGCGGTGCTCGGCTGGACCTGTGGCGGCACCCGCAACCAGGACTGGTGGTACGACGCCGCCCGGCAGACCCTCCACACCGGACTGACCCAGGACCGGTGCCTGGACGTGCCGGGCGCCAAATATCAGGCCGGCGCCGCGCTGATCATCTGGAACTGCTCCGGCGCGGCGAACCAGAAGTTCCTCCGCGACGGCGGCACGGTCCGGCCGGCCGCAGCGACCGGGCTCTGCCTGACCCAGACCGCCGTCCGCCAGCCGCTGCGCCTGCAGAACTGCGACGGCTCGGCGAGCCAGCGCTTCACCTCGTGACACGGGTCCGCGGGCGGGACCGGTGACCGCGGCCGGTCCCGCCCGCGGACCGCGCGCGGCGCGGGCCCGCGCGCCGGGCGGCACACCTGAGAGCGGCGGACGCCGCCCGGTCCTGAGCGCGACGTCAGGAACCCGGCGGGCCGGCTCCGGTCGCTACCGGCGCCCGCCGAACACCCAGTCGTGCACCTCGATGTCGGCGTACCGGCCCGGCGTCAGCACGGCGCGTGCGCTCTCCGCGTCCGGCGCCCGCAGCAGCGCCGCCGTGCCCAGCCAGGCCGCGCCGTCGTCGGACAGCAGCGGCCCGTACGCGATCAGCTCGTCCCGGCCGGGCGGCACCTCCAGGTCGGCGGCCGGGCCCGCGCCCAGGCCGAGCACCAGGTAGCGGCGGCCGCCGTCGCGGCCGCCGGGAAACTCCCACATGGTGCGCCCCAGCGTGTTGCGCCACCGCCGCAGCAGCACGTCACGGTAGACCCCCGCCTGGTAGTTCGGCTCGTCGAAGGCGAACGCGCGGGCGGCCGCGGGACCGGGCAGGTCGACGATGTGCACGCTGCCGGTGAGCGTGTCGCCGTCGTCGGCAAACGTCGGGCCCCGGGCGATCAACTCCTTCGCGAACCGGTCCATGTAGCACCAGTGCTCTTCCGTCAACTCCTCGCGCAGCGCCAGGGAGCCGGACCGGTCACGGTGGTAGCAGAGGAACTCCATGCTCGAAGGATCTCTCCGCGACGGCGACCGGGTCGAGCGGGTTTCCCCGACGGGCTCGCGCGGCGCGGCTAGTTCATCCGTCCCAGCACCTCCCGCACCCGCCGTACGTCCCGCAGCCGCCGTTCGTACGTCGCGCCGACGGCGAGCAGCAGCAGTCCGGCCAGCGCGGGGAGCACCCAGTGGGGCAGGGCGTCGGCGACCCGCACCAGGTAGGGGGCCCACGCGTGCAGCGCGTCCAGCACGAGCACCGCGCCGCCCAGCAGCAGCGGCGCCCGCAGCCGGTGCCGGGCGCCCACCAGGGTCACCAGCAGCGCCGCCACGCCCAGCAGCCACGGCCGGACGGCGTGCGCGTCGGCCCAGGCGGCCGCGAGGCTCGGCAGCAGCGTGACGGTGAGACCGGGCCCGTACGCCACCCACGACGACGCCCGCGGATCGCGGCGCCGGCGCAGCGCACCCAGCACGAGCGCCGGGACGGACACCGGCACCGTGTACGCCTCCGGCGCCGTGACGCCCCAGGCCGCCAGCCGCACCCAGGCGGCCAGGGCGAACAGCGCGGTGGCCGCGTGGGCGGCGGGACGGCGGTCGGCGCGCACGGCCGTCCCGGCGGCGAGCACCGCGGCCAGGGACAGCACCAGGGCCAGCATCGCCGGATCGCCGGCCGCCAGCCCGATCGCCAGGAGGACGGCGGCCGCACCCGCGGCCTCGACCGCCACCGTCGTGCGCGCGTCGGGGATCCGCGCGGCGAGCAGCGCCGCCACCGCCGGGACCACCAGTACGAGCAGCGCGGTGTGCTGCGCGCTCCAGCCCGCCGCCGCGCCCACCGCGCAGGCCAGCGCGGCGCCGTACCCGAACGCGGCCGGCGCCGTCAGCGCCGACGTGCGCCGCGTGACCGAAGCCGCCGCGAACAGCGCCGCGAGGACGGTGAGCACCCCCAGCGTCGCGGACCGCGCCGGCAGCGCGAGCAGCGCGAGCGAGACGGACGTGACGAGGGCGAGCACCGACACGGCCGGGCCGGCGCCGTCCGTCACCCGCCACCGCGCCGCCACCGCGAGCAGCGCCGCCGTCAACAGCGCCTCCACGACGAGTGCCACCGGGTAGGGCGCGGCCAGCACCGCCGGGGCCACCAGCAGCGCGGACCATCCGAGGACCAGCGCACCCACCAGGGCCCTGGGCCGCCACGCCGAATCGCGCACCACGACCGCGAGGACGACGGCGACGGCCGCCAGCACCAGCGGCGTCGCCGCCGGCTGCGGCGGCCACGGCGCGCCGACCGTCACGGCCTCCCGGGCACCGGCCGGCGCGCCCGACCAGACCCGGGGCGCCCAGCCGCCCGGCCCCAGCAGCACCACCGCGAGCACGGGCAGCGCCCACAGCACCGCCAGGCCCTGCACGGCGGCCGAGGCCAGGACGAGACCGCGCCGCACCGGCTCCGGCACCCGCCCGGTCCGTACCACCGCCAACAGTGCGATGCCCAGGGCGAGATGGACGGGTACCGTCCAAGAGGCCGGCAGCGTCGGACGGACGGTCCCGCCGAGCGCGGTGACGACCAGCAGACCGGCCGCGACGGACAACCCGACGGCGTGCCCCGCGGCACGCTCCCGCCGGACCGCCGCCAGCGCGACACCGGCCGCGAACAGCAGCAGCGCCGCCGCACCCGCCCCGGCGCCCGGACCACCGGCCGTCCACGACAGCCAGGCCGCTCCCAGCACGCCCCACGCCCCCATGCCGTACGCGCCCACCGCGGCGCCGATCCGCGGCACCGCGGCCGGGGCGCGCAGCGCCACCGCCGTGTCGCACGCCGCCGTCAAGAGCAGCGCGACGGTGATCCCGTAACGCCCCGCGTCGGCCGCCACCGCCGCCAGCAGCAGCGGCAGTTGGGCGGCGGCCAGCGCGGCCGGGAGCGGCAGCCGCAGCGCCGCGGTGCGCGGCAGCAGCCCGTAACCCGCCCAGCCGGCCGCCAGCACCGCCGACGCCGCGGCCGCGTACGCCGTGCCGTCCACCCCGGTGAGGGCGACCGCGTGCAGCGCGTAGGCGTCGAGCACGGTGAGCGCCAGCGCGAGCCCGGCCACCGCCTCGGCCGTCGAGCGCAGGCCGCGCCCCAGCAGCGGCAGCGGAGCGGCCAGGGCGGCCGCCGTCACCGCGCCCAGCACCAGCGAGCGTCCGGCGATCCCCAGGTGTCCCCAGCTGACCAGGGTGAAGGCGACCGCCGCGATGGTCAGCAGCAGGCCGCCCAGGAGCAGCAGCGTGTTCTGCACGCGCGGCGCGGTGGTCTCGGGGCGGGGCGAGGCGGGCGTGGCGGGGGGCGGTACGGGACCGGGTCGCGTGGGCGTGGGCGCGGGCAGTCGGGCTACCAGCCAGGCCCGGCGCGCCCGCAACTGCGCGCGGCGGGCGTCCAGTCGCCACAGCTCGGCGTCGATGAGCCGCAGCTCCTCGGCCGGTGACGGAACGTGTGTCATGGTTCGCAGTCTGGGCCGCGCCACGTCGTACGGCATGAGCGCGCGTACTCAGCGAGTACTCAGGTAGCCGGATACCGCGCCACCTGTCGTTCGGTGTTCACTCGACGGTGACGTGGGTCGCGTATCGATAACGGGTCTGGACCCTTGTGCACCAGGCGCCCGGCGTCCCCGCCGGGCGCCGAGACCGGAAGGACCCTCCCGTGCAACGCAGAGCCCTGTTCGCCACGACGGCCGGCGCCGTCGCCCTTGGAGCGCTCGCCCCCGCATCCGCCGAAGCCCGCACACAGCGCGGCGACGGCCCGCTGACCGCCTTCAACGTCATCAGCGACATCCAGGGCGACCTCGGCGACCTGGCCACCGCGCTCAAGGACATGCACGCCACCAACCCGCACAGCTCGGGACTCGCCGTGGCCGGGGACATCACCCCGCGCGGCTACGACGCCGAGTACGCCGAAGTGCGCCGGGTCCTGGCCCGCAACCCGCACCCGCGCGACATCGCCTGGGCCATCGGCAACCATGAGTTCTACGTGCCGAAGTGGGCCGACCCCGACACCCTGGCCCAGGCCACCTGGCCCAACGGCACCACCGAGGACTCGCTGTTCCGCAGCTTCCACCGGTTCGCGGAACGCGGCAGGGTGTACGCGGAGACGACGTTCGGCGGCATCCCCGTCCTCACCATCGGAACCGAGCGCTACATGCACTACCACGACCCGAAGCTGTGGGACGAGGTGTGGCTGAGCGAGGCGCAGTTCCAGTGGCTGGCGGACCGGCTGGACCATTGGGCGCGCCGGCGCCGGCCCGTCATGGTGATCACCCACCACCCGCTGCCCGACACGGTCTCGGGCACCCGCAACAAGCTGTACCTGAGCGACTACCTCCAGGCCGACCGCCTGCTCGGTCTCCTCGGCCGCCACCGTGACGTGTTCCTCTTCAGCGGGCACACCCACTGGGACCTGGGACTGTCCGACTGGTACGTGCGCCGCGTAGTGCCCGGCACGGCCAATCTCGACGGCTTCTCGGTCGTCAACACCGGTGCCGTGCAGACCGGTTTCACGGACAACGGACAGGGCGGCGAGAACGCGGTCGACGGCGTCTTCAACCAGGGTCTCCAGGTCGAGGTGCACCGCGACCGCGTGGTCCTCAAGGCGCGCGACTTCGCCACCGGCACGTGGCTCAAGCAGGTCACGGTGCCGCTGGCCACCCGCATCTGAGCGAAGTCCGCACCCGTCGCGGCACCGGAGCGTCCCCGCTCCGGTGCCGCCGCGCGCGGCCGGTGCGCGCCCGCGCGGGATCAGGCCGGGTACACCCGCCCGGCGAACCGCCGCGCGAATCCGTCCCCGGTGTTCGCCGTGACGGTCACGTCGTACCGGCCGGCGGCCGTGCGCAGGGTGCCCGTCCAGCTGCCGCCCGCCGCCACGGTGACCGTCTGCGCGGCGCCCCCGGAGGCGCCCTGCGCCGTGTTGGCGCCGACGGTGAAGACGGCGGACGCGCCACCGGCGTTGGTGAGCTGGACGGTGAGGGTGGCGCCGTCGCCGTTGTCGGTGACCTGGGCCTCCGGGTGGGCCTTGGCGGCGTCGCTCCAGGTGCGCACGTCGCCCTGGAAGCCGCGCACATACCCGTCGGGTCCCATGAGGTCGACGTCGTAGAGGCCGCCGCCGTAGGTCTGGGCGCTGAAGTAGTCGGAGACCGAGCCGCCGGGCGCACATGTGTAACGCCACTGCTGGAACGTGCGGTGGTTGACGGTGTACGCCGCGAAGCCGCCGCCCAGGCGGCCCTTGCCGGTGGTCTTGAACCAGATCCGGCCGGTGGCGGCGTCGGTCCAGGAAGTGGTGTCGAAGCGGTAGCCGAGCGGGAGCGCCGGACGGTCGCCGGTCTCCTGGGGCGGCAGGGTGGAACTGGCGGGGGCCGTGGCGTCGGGCAGCGAGTCCTGCGCGTTCGCCTTGGCGACCAGCGCCTTGGTGTCGGGGAGGGTCCCGGGGAAGACCGACGGGGTGGCCGCGAAGGCGAAGGCGGAGGTGAGGTCGCCGCAGACGGTGCGCCGCCAGGCGGAGACGTTCGTCTCCCTCACCCCGGTCCACGCCTCGACGAACCGCAGCACCGAACCGTGGTCGAAGGTCTCGGAGCAGACCTTGCCGCCGGTGCTCCAGGGCGAGATGACGGTCATGGGGACGCGCGGCCCCAGGCCGATGGGCTTGCCGCCGATGAACTCGTCCGCGGTGCCGGACGGCGCGACGGGCGGCACCACGTGGTCGAAGAAGCCGTCGTTCTCGTCGAAGTTGAGGAAGACCACCGTCTTGGCCCACACGTCCGGGTGCGCGGCGAGCGCGGCGAGGATCCCGGCGGAGTAGTCGGCGCCGTAGGCCGGCGGGTAGGACGGGTGCTCGGACTTGGCGGCGGGGGCGACGACCCAGGAGACCTGCGGGAGCTTGCCGGCGGCGACGTCGGCGGTGAACGCGGCGATGGAGTCGGTGGTCTTGAGCATCCCGCGCTGGTACAGCGAGGAGGAGGTGGCGGCGCTCTTGAACCGGGTGAACCAGGCGAGGGGGTTGTCGTCGTAGTTGTCCGTCTCCTGGTACACCCGCCACGCCACGCCGGCCGCCTCCAGGCGCTCGGGGTAGGTCGTCCAGGTGTAGCCCTTCTCGCTGTTGTCGGTGACGGGGCCGCCGGCGGTGCCGTTGGGGTCGACCCAACCCGACCACTGGTAGAGGCGGTTGGGATTGGTCGGCCCCTGGACCGAGCAGAAGTACTGGTCGCACAGGGTGAAGGCGTCGGCGAGCGCGAACTGCCAGGGGATGTCGGCGCGGGTGTAGTAGCCCATCGACTTCGCGGTCTTCGCCGGGATCCAGTTGTTGTACAGGCCGTTGTTCCACGCGCTGTGCGTGCCGGACCAGGAGTGGTCGAGGTCGCTCACCCGCTGCGCGTCGGTGGTGGCGGTGTCCAGGTGCCAGGGCTGGAGCACGGAGCCGCCGGCGGGTCCCGAGGTCTTCTGCTGGAAGACGTGGGCGTTGGCGGGGAAGCGCAGCCGGGAGGTGTCGGCGAAGCCGCGGACGCCTCTGAGCGTGCCGAAGTAGTGGTCGAAGGAGCGGTTCTCCTGCATGAGGATGACGACGTGTTCGACGGAGTCGAGGGTGCCGCCCGCGGCGGCCGCGCTCGCCTCGCGCAGAACGGCGGGCAGCGCGTCCAGACCCACGGCGGCGCCGAGGGCGCCGGCGGATCCGAGGAATGTACGGCGGTTGATGGGTGACACGACGACCTCCGGTCGGGGCGGGGGATGCGTGGTCACCTTCGGGGCAGGCGGTGACGCCGGTCCCCGGCCGCGATGACGGGCTCGTGAACATCACCCGTCGTCCGCCCGGAAAGTACGGTCAACCAGGCGAAGATGAAGAAGACTTGGCACGCCCATGACCCGGTGGCGGCACGGCGCCCACCCCGGGGGCGGGACGCGCCGCGGCCCGGACGGCCCGGTCCTCGCGGGTGAGGAGCGCCTCAGATCCGCGCGTCGGCAGGTCGCTCCGGGAGCGCCCCCGCGCACGGCCCGGTGTCCGGCAGATGGGTCTTCGCCCACTGCGCCAGTTCCCTGAGGGCGGGCTCCAGGGCGGACCCGGCCTCGGTCAGCCGGTAGGAGACGCGCAGCGGAGGCCCCTCGTCGACCTCGCGCAGGACCAGACCGGCGGCGCCGAGTTCGGTGAGCCGGTCGGAGAGCATGCGCTCGCTGATGCCGGGGATCGCCCGGCGCAGATCGGTGAAGTGCGCGGGCCGGCCCACCAGTACGGCCACGATCGGGCCGCTCCACCGCTTGCCGAGCAGCTGGAAGACCCGGGTGATGCCGTCGTCCACCTGCGTGCACGCCGCGCTGTCGTGATTCCGCTCCGCCGCCGCCATGGGAGCAGGGTACTACCCCAACGTAGAGCGGTGAAAAAAAGTAAGTCCCTATGTTAAATATAGTCGAGTACGATTCTTCAGCGGCTCGTCTCCCCGGCGGGCTGCCCGTCCTCATTTCTGGAGACAGACATGGCCACCCTGCTGCACATCGACTCCTCCGTGTTCCCGGGCGAGGCATCGGCCTCGCGCGCCGTCACCGAGGTGTTCCGCACGCACTGGCAGAAGCGGCACCCCGACGGCACCGTCGTCTACCACGACCTCGCGGCGCGGCCCGTTCCCCACATCACCGCCGAGTCGCACACCGCCGGCTTCGCCGACCCGGCCTCGCACACCCCCGGGCAGGCCGCCGCCTTCGCCGAGCGGGTACGCCTCATCGAGGAGCTGGAGCAGGCCGACGCGGTGCTGATCGGCGCCCCGATGTACAACTACTCGATCCCCTCGACCCTCAAGGCCTGGCTCGACAACGTGATCCTCATGGGCCGCACCGCCGGCGAGAGCCCGTCCGCCCAGGGCACCCCGGTGACCGTCGTGGCCAGCCGGGGCGGCTCCTACGCGCCGGGCACCCCGCGCGAGTCGTTCGAGTACGTGCAGAACTACCTCGCGGCCGTCCTCGGCGGCGGTCTCGGTCTGGACGTGGACTTCATCGTCCCGGAGCTGACCATGGCCCCGCACAACCCGGCGATGGCCGAACTGGTCCCGCTGTTCGAGGCATCCCGCGACCGCGCCCTGGAGGAGGCCGCCAGGAAGGCCGAGCGGCTCGCGGAGCGCTCCGCGGCCTGATCCCGCACCCGCACCCGGCCCCGCACCCGACACCGGCCCTACGGCTCGCGGTACTCCTGCTCCGGCCGCCCCGCCACCCCGTAGCGCAGCCGCATCCGGAGCGCGCCGCGGCCGACCATGTCGGCCAGGTAGCGCTGCGCGGTGGCGCGGGAGACGCCGATCATCGCGGCGACCTCACCGGCGGACAGCGGACCGGCGGCCTCCCGGAGCGCGCCGAGCACCAGCTCCCGGGTCACGGTGTGTGCGGCGGTGGCGGCCCGGCGGCCGCCGTCGCCGGCCCCGCGCAGGGCGGCGAGCGCGTCGTCCAGGGCCCGCTGGTCCAGGGTGTCCGCGTCGGTCAGCTGCCGGTAGCGCACATAGCCGCGCAGCCGCCGCCCCAGCGCGTCCGGCGGGAACGGTTTGATCAGATACGCGAGCGCGCCCGCCGCCAGCGCCGTACGCACCGTGCGCCCCTCGGACGCCGCACTGAGCACGAACGCGTCGCAGGGCAGCGCGCGCAGCAGCTCCAGGCCCGGCCCGTCCGGCAGGTACAGGTCCACCAGCGCGAGATCGACCGGCGCCTCGTCCTGTTCCAGGAAGCGCAGCGCCGCACCGGCCGAGTGGGCCGTGCCGGCGACCACGCAACCCGGCGTCTCCGCCACCACGTCGCCGTGCAGGGCGGCGACCCGGAAGTCGTCGTCGACGACCAGGACGGACAGCGGCCGCCGCGGATCGGCGGACGCGGGGCTGGTGGTCACGTGGCGCGCTCCGGAGGGACGTCGGTATGGGTGGGGGCGTCGGCACCGGTGGGGGCATCGGTACGGACGGGGGAGGAGCTACGGCCGGACCCGCCCCCGCCGCCGGGTCGCGGGACCGGGACGCCCGCGCGCCTCGTACCGGACCCGGCCTGCCGCCCGGAAGGCGCCGTGCCGGGCCCGTCCGGCGGCCGGTGGCCGTCCTCGCCGGCCGGCCGCCGGTGGCCGTCCTCGTCGTCCGGCGCTCGCCGACCGTCCTCGTCGTCCGGGTCGGGAACGGTCTCGTCGTCGGCCAGTACCCCGGGCAGACGGGCCACGAAGACGGCCCCGCCGGCCACCCGGTCGTCCGGCTCGCCGGCGGCGCCGGCGGCCGCCGCGCCGGGACGGCCCGCCGCCGTGCCGCACGCCGGGGAATCGTGAGGCGCGCCCGGTTCCGTGAGCCGGAGGTCGCCGCCGCGGGCGCGGGCGACCTGGCGGGCGAGGGGGAGCCCGACGCCGCGCCCGACCAGGGCGTCGGAGCCCGCCTCCTTGGTGGAGACCCCCTCGTCGAACAGGTCCGTCAGCCGCGCCGGGGCCACACCGTCGCCGCTGTCGGCCACCGTGATCAGCAACTCGTCGCCCACACCGATGAGTTCGACCTCCACCCGGCGCGGCGTACGCCGTCCCGACCACGCCGCGTCGACGGCGTTGTCCACCAGGTTGCCGAGCACCGTGGTCACGTCGACGGGCGAGGTGACCGTCCGACGCACCCAGGTGCCCCCGCCCAGCACCAGCGTCACCCCGCGCTCCCGCGCCGCCGCCGTCTTGGCGGACAGGAAGGCGCGCAGCGAGGAGTCCCGCAGGGCCTCGGCATCGAAGTCCGGCAGGGTCTCACCCAGCGGGCCCGCACCGAGCAGGGCCTGAAGATAGCCGGTCGCCTCGGCCGGCTGCCCGGAGCGCAGCAGTCCGAAGAGCACGTGCAGGCGGTTGCGAACTCGTGCCGCTGCGCGCGCAGCGCACCGCTCATGGTGCGCACCGCGTTGAGCTGCCGGGTCAGCGACTCCACCGCCGTACGGTCCCGGACCGTGAGCAGCGTGCCGAGCCGCCGTCCCTCGCGCCGCACGGTCCGCGCCGACACCACCAGCACGCGCTCCTGGACGACGGCCATCACCGCCCGCCCCGCGGCCGGCGTCCGCAGCACCGAACGCACCCGCGGGGTCAGACCCAGCTCCGCGACGGGCGTCCCGGCGGCCGCCGTCACCCCCGGCCGCCGCACGGTGGCCGCCGCGGTACGGCGCGACGCACACGTATCTCGCGTCCGGGAGCCCCGCCCGCCGGGCCGGCGGCCTGCTGCATTGGCAGCACCGAGGTCACCGGGGCGGGGGAACGGACCACCTGCCGCCGGGCCGGACACCCGGCCGGGAGTGATGATCACCCAGCGGGGACGCGACGTCTCCGTGCCATCACCCCACCGGCAGGAGGACCCACCGATGAACCCGACCGCGAAGCACCTTCTCGGCGTCGCCGCGGCGATCACCATAGCCGCGCCGGCCCTGCTCGGCACCGCCGCTTCCCCCGCCGTCGCCGCCGCGGGCGCCCACTGCGACCGCGCCCAGCAGGACATGTGGGACAACGGCCCCAGCCGCAACGTGACCGCCCTCCGCTGCGACATCCCGTCCCACCGGAATCGCTGGTACACCGTCGAGATCGACACCCTCGTGCAGACCCGCTACAAGGGCGACACCCTGGACGGAGGAGTGGACCGGACCAGGACCCTGCACGACAGGACCATCAGATGCCTCGGTTACACCTCCGACCCCCACAAAGGCACGGTCAACTGGTTCGGCTGCCCGCCCTTCTGACGCCCCGAGGAACACCTTCCCGGCCCGACGCCCCCGTGACCGTGACCGGCCACGGGGCGCCCGCTGTCGGTGCGAGGTGTGAGACCGCCCTCCCGCGCGTCCGCCGTCCTGCCCGGCATGACGACAGGCCACGCTGCACGCGAGCCCCGTCGTGCGCGTCGCGCGCGCTCCTTGACGAGCGGGGCCCTCGACTCGTCCGGCCACCGGCGTCGAGGAGGAGCAGACGCGCCTGCTCGAACAGGGCCGGTCCCTCCTGCGTCACCGTCGGCCCCCGGCCCGACTTCGGTGCGAGTCGCCTGAGTTGTTCAGCGGAGAGCGCGTAGACGGCCCGGCCGATGCCGGAGCGGAGGACGCCGCCGGCGCACCTGCCGTACGGCCGTCAGCCGGTGCGCAGCGCGCCGTCCACGGGCCGCGAGGCGCCGCTCCAACTTTTTCCGGGGCGGTTCGCGGCGTCGGCACATGCCAGTGGCAACCCCATTCCACACCTGCGCGGGCGCGTTCGGGCACACCCGGGCACACCTTCGGCGCGCGCCGGGCGACACATGTCCGCCGGCGCGTCCGCCGGAGCGAGCGGAATCGCCCTTCCGGAAAGCGTGTGTGCCGAGGTCGTCGACACCTGGCCGAAACCGCCGTGACATTCGCCGGTTTGACATACGAGTCGCGGGGCACACGCCGGGGCGGTGATGCGGGTGGGGTGTGCAATCGGCCACATGTCCGCCAGGATCGCCACGGAGTGACGCCGGTACATCGGGTGCATACTCTGCGTTTAACTTCAGGGGGTTGCTTACGAATGACGCACAGTGAAGACTGTGGCCGAGTTGCGACGGAGCAAGGGTGTATCGGGGGTGCGCTTCATGCGAGCGTGGAATGGCGCGGATCGACCCGCGCGTTTCCGCACGCGGGGCACCCGGACCCGGTCCTCCGTTCACGAGCCGGGGGGAACCCGCGCGGTCGCCGCGCGGGAGGTGGCGTCGAGGGGAAGTGCCATGCCGGACCGCTGTGCCGTACGACAGTGCCCGACCGGGGGTCTTGGCCGGTCGCGGAGCCGTAGCGCGTCGTACCTGATGTGTTGAGACACGACACACCCCGCCGCTGAACGCCGGATGGCGTCCGGGCGCCGCGCGCGCCGCCGACCGCCCCGCACCGGTTCCCACGACGGCGCAGCCGTGCCCGAGTTCCCCGCCGGCCGACGACGATCCCGCCTGCCCGGTCGCCGTACCCACGTGTTACCAAGGAGTAAAGGTGATAAGCAACAGAGTGTCGGGTGAACCCCATCTCCTGGAGGCGTTACCCGACCGCTGGCGGGACTTACACAAGGCCGGACCGGTGCGGTTCGACGAGACGCAGGGTGTGTGGCAGGTACTCGACCACGAGACCGTCGCCACGGTGCTCGGCGATCCGGCGACCTTCTCCTCGGACCTCTCCGCCCTGGCCCCCGCCCAGCCCGACTTCGACGCCCTGCGCCAGGGCAACTTCGTCGCCATGGACCCGCCCAAGCACCGCAAGTACCGCACCCTGGTCAGCCAGGCGTTCACCCCCCGCGTCGTCCAGGGGCTCGGCCCCCGCATCGAGGCCGTCTGCGAGCGGCTGCTCGACGCCGTCGGCGACCGTGACCGTTTCGACCTCGTCGACGCGCTCGCCTACCCGCTTCCCATCATCGTCATCGCCGAACTGCTCGGCATCCCGGCCGAGGAGCACCGCCTCTTCCAGGACTGGGCCGCCGTCCTGTTCGGCGGCGACCAGCTCGGCGAGACGCCCGACATGGACGACCTGGAACGGGCGCTGGAGGCCATCGCCCCCACGGTCCGCGCCATGAACAGCTACATGCTGGACCACATCCGCAGCCGCAGGGCCGACCCCGGCGACGACCTCACCAGCCGCCTCATCGCCGCGGAGGTGGACGGCGTCCGCCTCACCGACGAGGAGATGGTCGGCTTCGTCGCCCTGCTGCTGGTCGCCGGACACATCACCACCACCGCCCTGCTCGGCAACGCCACCGTCATGTTCGACCGACACCCCGGCACGGCCGACGCGCTGCGCGCCGACCCCTCCCGGCTGCCGCAGGCCATCGAGGAGGTGCTGCGCTGGCTGCCCCCCTTCCCCGAACTCGGGCGCCGCGTCGCCCGCCCCGTGGTCCTGCACGGCAGTGAACTGCCCGTCGACAGCCTGGTGATGGCACACCTGGGCGCCGCCAACCGGGACCCCGCCCGCTTCGCCGCGCCCGACACGTTCGACGTCGGCCGCAACCCCAACCCGCACCTCACCTTCGGCCAGGGCATCCACTTCTGTTTCGGCGCGCCGCTGGCCCGCCTGGAAGCACGTATCGCCCTGCGGCTGCTGAACGAACGGTTCCGCACGCTGGCGGTGCCCTCCTACGAGGACGTCACCTTCCAGAACCCGGCCGTCATCGTGGGCGTACGGCATCTGCCCGTCCAGGTCAGCAGGACGTAGCGCCGCCCCTCCGGCGAGCCGCACACACACCGGCCGGCACCCTCACCGCTCGATCGGGCCCGCCGTCACACCCGCACATGAGACCCATCCAACGGGAGTCCCCTTCTCATGCCGTACACCGTCCCCGTCACCACGACCGCCTCCTGGGCCCCGTCCCCGTTACACCGGGAACTCCAGGACCGCCTCGACGCACTCGCCCGCACCCATCACGTGCCCGGCGCCCAACTCGCCCTGGACACGGGCACGGACGTGCTCGTGCTGCACACCGGCACGGCCGACACCGCGACCGGCGCGCCGTTCACCGCCGACACGGCCGTACCGCTCGGATCGCTCACCAAGCCCTACACCGCGGCGCTCGTCATGCTCCTCGTCGACGACGGCGACCTCGACCTGGACGAACCCGCCGCCGAACACCTGCCCGAGCTGCGGCAGATGCCCCAGGTGACGGTACGCCACCTGCTCAGCCACACCGGCGGACTGCCCACCGGTCCCGACTCCGACACCGCGGCCGCGACCACCACCGCCCGCTACCTCGCCGCCGTCTGCACCGCCCGCGACGCGCTGTTCACCCCCGGCACGGACTTCTCCTACTCCAACGCCGGATACGTCGCCGCGGGCCGGCTCGTCGAGGAGGTGACCGGCATGCCGTGGCACGAGGCCGTCCGCGCCCTGCTCCTCGAACCCCTCGGCGCCCGCCCCGCCTTCATCGGCGACAGCGTGCCCGGCCGGCCGGCCGCCGCCGGACACGCCGTCAACACCGCCACCGGCCTGGCCCGCCCGGCCCGCCAGAACCTGGCTCCGCTGGAGGCCCCGGCCGGCGCGCTGCTGGCCTCCGCCCAGGACCTGGTCGCGTTCGGCAACGCCCTGGCCGGCCGCACCGACGTCCTGCCGCCCGCCGTCGCCAAGGAGATGCGCCGCGCCGACCCCGCGGCCCGACCCGCCGGACTCGCCGACGGCTGGGCGCCCGGACTGGCCCTGTTCCGGCAGGACGACCGCGTGTGGTGCGGCCACGACGGCAACGCCCAGGGCACCTCCTGCCACCTGCGCGTCGACCCCGAGAACGGCGTGGTGGTCGCCTTCACCGGGAACTCCGGCGGCGCCACCGCCCTGTGGCGCGACCTCGCCGACGACCTCGCCGCCCTCACCGGCGTCCGCGTGCCCGCCGTCGCCCGCCCGGTCCACCGCGGCCGCCCCGTCGCCGTGCCCGACTGCACCGGCGCCTACCGCAACGGCGCCGCCCACTACCGCGTGGCGCCCGGCCCGGACGGCTCACCGGCCCTGTCCATAGACGGCGACCTCGCCCTGCCCCTGGTCTGCTACGCCGATCTGACCTGCGATCTCGTCGACCCGGCCAGCGGCCGCCTGGAACCCGGCGGACGCTTCCACCGCGACCCCGCCACCGGCACGATCGACCGGATACAGATATCCGGACGCACCGCGCGCCGCACCGACGACGGCTGATCCCACGGCACCACGGCCCACGGCATCAAGGCCCACGGCCCACGGCGCGACGGCCCATACGCACGCCCGCCCGGCGCCGCGGCCGGGCCCGGCGCGCCTCTGACCGGGTGCCGCCGACACCGGCCGGCCGACGCCGTGCCAGGCCCTTCCCGGCCCCCGCCCACCGGCGTCCCGGGCCCCGGGGGGCGGCCCTCCGTGCCCGCACACCGCACAGCGTCCCACTGTCCCCACCCGCCCGTACCGCCCCGCACCACGTCCCACCCGCAGCCCCGCACCGCACCACGTCCCATCCATCCGCCTGCCCGAGCCGCCCGCACCGCACCGAGTCCCACCCGCAGCCCCGCCCCGCACCGCGTCCCACCGCCTGACCGCGCCGCCCGCACCGCTCCGGCGGGCCCGTGCGCCGCCCGCCACCGCCCGCGCCGTGTCGCCCCGCCCCGCGAAGGACTTCTCCCATGACGGACCTGCACGACAAGCCCGCACCAGCGGCCCACGCGCCGCAGGACGGCCCCGCCGCCGAAGCGCCGGACGGCGCCGTGTCCCCGGCGACGCGGCCCTTCCCGACGCTCGGCGAGCTGTTCGCCGCATGGGTGACCCGTACCCCGGACGCGCCGGCCCTCACCGACGGCCGGCGGACCTGGAGCTACCGGGAACTGTCGGCGCGGGCCGACCGGATGGCCGGCCACCTGCGCGGGCTCGGCGCCGGACCGGACCGGGTGGTCGCCCTGGTCCTGCCGCGGTCCATGGAGCTGATCGCCGCCGAACTGGCCGTCGCCCGCTGCGGCGCCGCCTTCCTGCCGGTGGACCCCGCCTACCCGGCCGAGCGCCGCGCCCTGATGCTCGCCGACGCCGCGCCCGCGGTGGTCCTGGACGACCCCCGGCGGGCGGCGGAGTCACTCGACCGGGAGCCCGCCGTGCCGCAGGACGGCACGGCCGACCGCGCGGACGGCCCGGCCGACGCCGGCCCCGACCACGCCGCCTACGTCATCTACACCTCCGGCTCCACCGGAACCCCCAAGGGCGTCACCGTCGCCCACCGCGGCATCGGCGGCTTCGTCTCCGCCGCCGCCGCCCAGTACGCGGTCGGCCCCGGCGACCGGGTCCTCCAGTTCTCCTCGCCCAGCTTCGACGCCTCCGTCCTGGAGCTGTTCATCTCCGTCCTGTCCGGCGCCACCCTCGTCGTCCCGCCCGAGGGCCCCTGGCTCGGCGACGAACTCGCCGCCGTACTGGACCGGCACCGCATCACCCACGCCCTGATCCCGCCGGCCGCCCTGGCCACCCTGCCCGACCCGGCGGACGGCACCGCACGCTTGCTCAGCACCCTGATCGTGGGCGCCGAGGCCTGCCCGGCCGGACTCGTCGACCGGTGGGCGCCCGGCCGCCGCATGATCAACTCCTACGGCCCGACCGAGGCCACCATCGTCGCCACCTGGACCGGCCCGCTCACCGCCGGCTCGGGCACGCCCGCCATCGGCCGGGCCCTGCCGCACACCCGCGTCCACGTGCTGGACGCCGCGCTGCGTCCGGTGCCCGACGGCACCGCGGGCGAGCTGTTCATCGGCGGCGACGCGGTGGCCCGCGGCTATCTGGGCCGCCCGGGCCTGACCGCCGCCCGGTTCCTCGCCGACCCCGCCGGCCCGCCCGGCGCGCGCATGTACCGCACCGGCGACCGGGTCCGCCGCGACGCCGCCGGGGAACTGGAGTTCCTCGGCCGCCTCGACCGGCAGATCAAGATCCGCGGCTTCCGCGTCGAACCCGGGGAGATCGAGGCGGCGCTGCGCCGCGACGACAGCGTCGAAGAGGCCGTGGTCGTGGTCCGCGAGGACGAACCGGGCCGCCGGCGCCTGGTCGGCTACGTCACCCCGGCCGCCCAGGGCCGCCGCCCCGACCCGGCGGCCCTGCGCGCGGCCGCGGCCGGCGCGCTGCCCGCCCACATGGTGCCCGCCGCCGTCGTCGTCCTGGACCGGCTGCCGCTCACCGCGCAGAACAAGATCGACCTGCGCGCCCTGCCCGCCCCCGGCCGCACCGCCGCCGCCGGCCGCACCGCACCGCGCACCCCCGCCGAACGCGCCCTGGCCGACGTCTGGGCCGAGGTCCTGGGCGCGGACGAGGTGGGCGTGCACGAGGACTTCCTCGACCTGGGAGGCGACTCGATCCTCGCCGCCCGCGTCCTGGCCCGGATCCGCGAGGAACTGGGCGTCCGGCTCACCGTGCGGGACGTCTTCACCGCCCGGACCGTCGCCGCCCTGGCCCCGCTGGCCGAGGCCGGCGCCACCGCGCCGCGCGAACCGGTGCGCCCCGCCCCGCGCGAGGGCGCGCTGCCGCTGTCCAGCGCACAGCGCCGGCTGTGGTTCCTGGACGACCTGGCCGCCGGCGGCGCCGAGTACAACACCGGACTCTCCCTGCGGCTGCGCGGCCCGCTCGACGCCGACGCGCTGCGCCGCTCCCTGCACCGCCTCGCCGCCCGCCACGACTCCCTGCGGACCACCTTCGCCTCGGTGGACGGCCAGGCCGTCCAGCACATCGCGCCCGAGCCCGACCTGCCGCTGCGCACCGCCGACCTCACCGCCGTACCCGAGGACGGCCGCGCCGAGGCGGCCGAGCAGGCGCTCACCGAGGAGCTGAGCCGCCCCTACGACCTGGCCACCGGCCCGCTCACCCGGGCGCTGCTGCTGCGCCTGGCCGCCGACGACCACCTGCTGCTGCTGGCCCAGCACCACATCGTCACCGACGGCTGGTCGGTGGGCGTCCTCACCCGCGAACTGGCCGCGCTCTACCACGCGGAGGCCACCGGCGAGAGCGACGGCCTGGCCGAACCCGCCCTCCAGTACCCGGACTTCGCCGTGTGGGAGCAGCGGCAGCGCGCCACCGGCACGCACACCGCCGACCTCGCCTACTGGAAACGGCACCTGTCGGGCCTCCAGCACCTGGAGCTGCCCACCGACCGGCCCCGCCCGCCCGAGCGCACCACCGCCGGCGCCGCCCACCGCCACCGCCTCTCCGCCGACCTGGTGGCCCGGCTGCGCCGCCTGGCCCAGGGCCGGGGCACCACCCCGTTCACCCTGTACGCCGCGGCCGCCGCCCTGCTGTTCTCCCGCTACTCCGGCCAGCGCGACGTGGCCTTCGGGACCGTCACCAACGGCCGCGCCCACCGCGAACTGGAGGACGTGCCCGGCTTCTTCGCCAACACCGTGGTGCTGCGCGGCGACGTGGACGAGAAGACGACCGTGGACGGCTTCGTGGAGCGCATGCGCGCCACGGTGCTGGACGCCTTCGCCCACGACACGGTGCCCTTCGACCGGGTCGTCGAGGAACTGGCCCCGCCCCGCGACGCCAGCCGCACCCCGCTGGTGCAGGCCCTCGTCGTCCAGCAGACCGCGCCCGTGCTCCCGCCGCGCTCCGGCGGCGTGCGCTTCGCGGACCATCCGCTGCCCCGCCCGGCCGCCCGCTTCGACCTGGTCCTGGAGTTCGCCCCGCAGGCCGGCGCCGACGGCGGCTGCGCCCTCACCGTCGAGTACAACACCGACCTGTTCGACGCCGCGACCGTCGCCCGGCTGACCCGCCACCTGCACCGCCTGCTGGAGGGCATGGCCGACGGCCCCGGCCGCACCCTGGCCGAACTGCCCATGCTCGCCGACGACGAGCAGCGCACCCTGGTGGACGCCTGGAACCCGCCCGCGCTGCCCGCCCGCGAGACCGGCGGCGCGACGCTCCCCGAACTGCTGCGGGCCCAGGCCGCCCTGACCCCCGACCGGACCGCCGTCGTCTGCGGCCCCGACCGGCTGGACTACGCCGAGGTCGACCGGCGCTCCGACCGCCTGGCCCGCCTGTTCGCCGCCCGCGGCGCCGGCCCGGAGTCCCTGGTCGCCCTGTGCCTGCCGCGCACCGCGGACCTGGTGACCGTCCTGTGGGCGGTCCTGAAGTGCGGCGCGGGCTATCTCCCCGTCGACCCCGCTTACCCGGCCGACCGCGTCCGCTTCATGCTCGCCGACGCCCGGCCCGCCCTCGTCGTCGCCACCCGCGAGACCGCGCACGCCCTGCCCGAGGACCACGCGCCGCTCCTGCTGGAGGACTGCGCGCGGGAGGACGACGGCGCCCACCCGGACGCCTTCGCCCCGGCCCGCCCCCCGCTGCCGGACCACCCCGCCTACGTCATCTACACCTCCGGCTCCACCGGCCGCCCCAAGGGCGTCGTCGTCACCCACCGCAGCGTCGCCGAACTGGCCGCCTGGGTGCGCGAACGGTTCGGCGCCGACCGCCTGGGCCACGTCATCGCCGCCACCTCACTCAACTTCGACGTCTCGGTCTTCGAGCTGCTGTGCCCGCTGACCGCCGGCGGCACCGTCGAGGTCGTCGCCGACCTGCCCGCCCTCGCCGACGAGCCGGCCGCCCGCCGCGCCGGACTCCTCAGCGGCGTGCCGTCCGTGGTGTCCCGCCTGCTCGCGGGCGGCACGCCGCCGGTCACCGCCGACACCGTCGTCTTGGCCGGCGAGGCCCTGTCCGCGCAGACGGCGCACGAGGTGCGCGCCGCCATGCCCGGCTGTGAGATCGCCAACATCTACGGCCCCACCGAGGCCACCGTGTACGCCACGGCCTGGTTCGGCGGCGAACGGCTGCCCGACCAGGCCCCGCCCATCGGCCGGGCGGTGGCCCGCACCCGCGCCTACGTCCTGGACCGCTCCCTGCGCCCGCAGCCGGTCGGGGTCACCGGCGAGCTGTACCTCGGCGGCCCCGGCCTCGCCCGCGGCTACCTGGGCCGCCCCGGACTGACCGCCGCCCGCTTCGTCGCCGACCCGTTCGGCGCGCCGGGGGAGCGCATGTACCGTACCGGCGACCTGGTGCGCCGGCGCGCCGACGGCGAGCTGGAGTACGTCGGCCGCATCGACCAGCAGGTCAAGGTGCGCGGCTTCCGCATCGAACTGGGCGAGGTCGAGGAGGCGCTGCGCGGCTGCACCGGCGTGGCCGAGGCCGCCGCCGTCGCCGCCGACGGCCACCGCCGCCTGGTCGGCTACGTCGTCCCGTCGGCGGGGGAGCGGGTCGAGCCCGAGACCGTACGCCGCGAACTGGGCCGCACGCTGCCCGACTACATGGTGCCCTCGACCGTCGTCGTGCTGGCCGAGCTGCCGCTCAACCCCAACGGCAAAGTCGACCGGGGCCGGTTGCCCGACCCGGGCCCCGCCGTGCGCGCGGTGCGGCACGTCGCCCCGCGCACCCCCACCGAGCGCGCCCTCGCCGCGATCCTGGCGGACGTGCTGAACGTGGAACGGGTCGGCGTCGACGACAACTTCTTCGAACTCGGCGGCGACTCCATCGTCAGCATCCAGGTCGTCGCCCGCGCCCGCGCCGAGGGCCTCGCGATCACCTCCCGCGACGTCTACCGGCACCAGACCGTCGCCGCCCTCGCCCGCTGCGCGGACGCCGCCACGCCCGTACCGGCCGCCGCCCCCGCACCGGAGGCCGCCGCGGGCGCCGCACCCCTCACCCCCATCCAGCACTGGCTGTTCGAGGCGCTCGGCGAACGCGCCGGCCACTACGCCCAGGCGCTGACCGTCCGACTGCCCGACGACCTGGACGAGGCGGCGCTGGAGGACGCGCTCAACGACCTGGTCGCCCACCACGACGCCCTGCGCTCCCGCTTCACCCCGGACGAGGACGCCGCGGGCAACCCCGCGGGCGTCCGCTGGCACATAGCCGAGCGGGCCCCCCGCCTGGAACTGGCCCGCCACACCGGACCCGAGAGCGACACCCCGCACTTCGGCCCGTTCGACCTCGCCCGTGGACCGCTGCTGCGGGCCGTGCTGCACCGGCGCGGCCCCGGCCGGGCCCCGGCCCTGCACCTCGCCGTGCACCACCTGGTCGTCGACGGCGTCTCCTGGCGGCTGCTCCTCGAAGACCTCGACCGCGCCTACCGCGCCCGCCGCGAGGGCCGGGACGGCGCCTCGGCGCTGCCCGCCCCGTCCTCGCCGCTGCGCCAGTGGGCCCGCCGGCTCGACGCGCACGCCGCCGCCGGCGGCTTCGCCGACGAGACGGTGTACTGGGCCGGGGCCGTCGCCGGCGCCCACGGCGACCTGCCCGCCGACCTGAGCGGCGCCGACACCTACGCCTCCGCGCAAGCCGTCACCGTACGCCTGGACGCCGAGGACACCGCGGCCCTGCTGCGCACCCTGCCGGACACCTACCGCACCCAGGCCAACGACGTGCTCCTGAGCGCGCTGGGCCGGGCGCTGTGCGCCTGGAGCGGACACGAACGGGTGCTGGTCGACGTGGAGGGGCACGGCCGCGAGGAGATCTTCCCCGACCTGGACATCAGCCGCACCCTCGGCTGGTTCACCACCCGCCACCCCGTCGCCCTCGCCGTGCCCGAGGACACCGGCTGGGACACCGTGCTCAAGCAGGTCAAGGAGCAGCTGCGGGCCGTACCCCGGCACGGCCTCGGCCACGACGTCCTGCGCCGCCTGGCCGGCCCCGGCACGCCGCACGCGCCCGCCGCCCAGGTCAGCTTCAACTACCTCGGCCGGATGGGCCTCGCGGACGGCGCCGACGGCCTGTACCGGTCGGTGCTGCGGCCGCTGGAGCTGGACGCCGACCCGGACGCCCCCCGCCCGCACCCCCTGGAGGTCGTCGGCCGACTGGACGGCGACGCACTGGAGTTCACCTGGTTCTACTCCGACCGGCTGCACCGGCGGGACACCGTCGAGGCCCTGGCCCGGCGCCACGCCGACGCCCTCGCCGACCTCGCCCGCCACGCCCGCGGGCCCGGGGCCGCCGGACGCACCCCCTCCGACTTCCCGCTGGCCCGGCTCGACCAGGCGGCCGTGGACCGCGTCACCGGCGACGACCCGGCCGCCGTCCAGGACATCCTGCCCCTGACGCCGACCCAGAGCGGCATGCTCTTCCACGGCGTCTCCCAGGACGACCGCGGCGTCTACCTCCAGCAGCTCACCTTCGTCCTGGACGGCGTCCCCGCACCACGAGCCCTGGCCGACGCCTGGCAGCACGTGACCGACCGCACCGAGGTGCTGCGCGGCCGCGCCGTCTGGCAGGACGTGCCCACGCCCCTGCTCGTCGTCCAGCGCCACGCCGCCGTGCCGGTCACCCACCTGGACTGGCGCACCCTGACGCCCGACGAGCGCGACGACCGGCTGCGGGCGCTGCTGGCCCGCGACCGCGAGGACGGCATCGAGCTGACCCGCGCCCCGCTCCAGCGGCTGGTGCTCGCCCGCGTCTCCGACACCGCGGTCCGCGTCGTGTGGACCTTCCACCACCTGGTCCTGGACGGCTGGAGCCTGTTCCAGGTGCTCACCGACGTGTTCGCGCGCCACGCCGGGGCCGCGCCGGACGCCCTCCCCGAGCGTCCCCCCTACCGCGACTACCTCGCCTGGCTCGCCACCCGCGACGCGCAGGAGGCCGAACGGCACTGGCGGGGCCGCCTGGCCGGGCTCGACGAGACCACCGCGCTGCCCTACGACCGCGAGCCGCACGAGAGCCACCGCGCCGAGTCCACCCGCGAGGTGCGCCTGACGCTGCCCGCCGACGCCACCCGCGCGCTGGAGAACCTCGCCCGGAGCTCCGGCCTCACCCTCAACACCCTCGTCCAGGGCGCCTGGGCGGTGCTGCTGGCCCGCCAGTCGGGCCGCGAGGAGGTCGTCTTCGGCACCACCGTCTCCGGCCGGCCGCCCGAGCTGCCCGGCGCCGACGCCATGACCGGCCTGTTCATCACCACCCTGCCCACCCGCGCGACCGTCCCCGCCGAAGGGACGCTGCTGGACTGGCTGCGCCTGCTCCAGAGCGACCAGAGCGAGGACCGCCGCTTCGACCACCTGCCGCTCACCCGGATGCGCGCCCTGACCGAACTGCCCGAGCGGGCCCACCTGTTCGAGTCCATCGTCGTCTTCGAGAACTACCCGGTGGACGACGGACTCGCCGCCGCCCACGGGCTGCGGCTGACCGACCTGACGGGCGTGGAGACCACCAACTACCCGCTGAGCCTGGTCGCCTACCCGGGCGCCGAACTGACCCTACGCCTCGGCTACGACCCGCGGCTGTTCGACGCCGCCACCGTGCGCCGCACGGCCGAGTACCTCTCGGTGCTGCTGACCGGCATGCCCGCGGCGACCGCGCTGCCGCCCGCCCGGCTGCCGCTGCTCACCCCCGAGCGCCGGACACAGGTGCTGCGCGAGTGGAACGACACCGCGACCGACCTGCCCGAGGCCACGGTCGCCGCCCTCTTCGCCGCCCAGGCCGCCCGCACCCCCGACTCCGTCGCCCTGGAAGCCGGGGACGACCGCCTCACCTACCGCGAACTCGACGAGCGCGCCGCCGCCGCGGCCGCCCTGCTGGCCGGACTCGGCGTGGGCGCCGAGCGCCCGGTCGGCGTCCTGATGGACCGCTCCGTCCACCTGATCGTCACCCAGCTCGCCCTGGTGCGCACCGGCGGCGTGTGCGTCCCGCTGGACGGCCGCGCGCCCGCCGACCGGCTGCGCCGCACCCTCGCCGAGGCGGGAGCGGACCTCCTGCTCACCGACGCCGCCTGGGAGCGCACCGCGCGCGAGGCGCTGCCCGACGGCGAGGTCGTACGGATCGACACACCGGCGACGCCGCCTTCCGGCACGACCACGCCCACCGCCTTCCCCGTGCACCCCGACAACATCCAGTACGTGATGTTCACCTCCGGCTCCACCGGCGTCCCCAAGGGCGTGGCGGTGCGCCAGCGGGACGTCGTCGCGCTCGCCCTCGACCGGGCCTTCGACGGCCACGACCGGGTCCTCGTGCACTCCCCGCACGCCTTCGACGCCGCCACCTACGAGGTGTGGGTGCCGCTGCTGCGCGGCGGCACGGCCGTCCTCGCCCCGCCGGCCGACCTCGACGCGGCGGCGGTCCGCCACGCCGTGCGCGAACAGGGAGTCGGCCACCTGTGGCTGACCGCCGGACTCTTCCGCCTGCTCGCCCAGGAGGACCCCGCCTGCCTGCGCGGCGCCCGCCAGGTGTGGACCGGCGGCGAGGCCGTGCCCGGCGCGGCCGTCCGCCGCGTCCTGGACGCCTGCCCCGGGCTGACCGTGGTCGACGGCTACGGCCCCACGGAGACCACCACCTTCGCCACCCGCCGCCCCTTCCGCGCCGGCGACCCGCTGCCCGCCGTCCTGCCCATCGGCCGCCCCCTGGACAACACCCGCGTCTACGTCCTGGACGCCGCCCTCCAGCCGCAGCCCCCGGGCATCCCCGGCGAGCTGTACATCGCGGGCGCGGGCCTGGCCCGCGGCTACGCGCGGCGCCCCGGCGCGACCGCCGCCCGCTACCTCGCCGACCCGTACGGCCCGCCCGGCGCCCGCATGTACCGCACCGGCGACGTGGTGCGCTGGAGCGCCGAGGGGGAGCTGCACTTCGTCGGCCGCGCCGACGACCAGATCAAGATCCGCGGCTTCCGCGTGGAGCCCGCCGAGATCGAGGCCCGGATCACCGCCCACCCCGACCTCGCCGAAGCCGTCGTCAGCCTCCACCAGGACGGCGGACGCAAGCGCCTGGCCGCCTACGTCGTCCCCGTCGCCGGAGCGAGCGCGCCGAGCGCCGCGCAGCTGCGCGCCCACCTCGCGGACGGCCTGCCCGACTACATGGTGCCCGCCGCGTTCGTCACCGTGCCCGAACTGCCGCTGACCGCCAACGGCAAGGTCGACCGGCGGCGGCTGCCCGCCCCCGACTGGTCGGCCGGCGCCGACCGGGCCTACCGCGCCCCGCGCACCGAGGCCGAACGCCTGCTGGCCGGCATCTGGGCCGAACTGCTCGGCGTGGAGCGGGTCGGCGCCGACGACAACTTCTTCATGCTCGGCGGCGACTCCATCCTCAGCATCCAGGTCGTCTCCCGCGCCCGCGCGGCCGGCCTGGCCCTCACCCCGCGCGAGGTGTTCCGGCACCCGACGGTGGCCGAACTGGCCGCCGTCACCGGAACGGCCACCCAGGTCGCCGGCGCCGAACCGGTCGACGGCGAGGCCGCGCTGACGCCGATCCAGCACTGGTTCCTCGACCCCCGCCCCGCCCACCCAGAGTTCTTCAACCAGTCCGTCGTCGTGGCGGCGCCCGCCCCCGTCGACCAGGACGCCCTGCGCCGCGCCCTGGCCGCCCTGTGGACGCACCACGACGCCCTGCGCGCCCGGTTCACCCTCGACGGCCCCGGCGGCGAGGGCGTCTGGCGCCAGCACGTCAGCCCCGCCGACGCCCCCGTACCCGACCTGCTGGAGGTCTGCCCGCTCGACCCGCACCACGCCGACCGGGCCGAGGCCGACCTCACCGCCGCCGCGCACGCCGGATTCCGCCTGGACGGCGGCCCGCTGCTCACCGCCCGCCTGTTCACGACCGGCGGCGCCCGCCCGGACCGGCTGCTGCTGGCCGTGCACCACCTGGTCGTGGACGGCGTCTCCTGGCGCGTCCTGCTGGAGGACCTGGAGACCGCCTACCGGCAGGCCGCGGCCGGCGAGCCCGTACGGCTGCCCGCCCGCACCACCTCCGTCAAGGAGTGGGCCGACCGGCTGCGCGCCCGCACCGACCGGTTCGCCGCCCAGCTCGACCACTGGGAGCGCACCGCCCGGCACTGCGCCGCACCGCTGCCCGTGGACGGCGACGGCCCCAACACCGCGGCCGACGTGGGCGAGGTGACCGTACGCCTGGACGCCGCCCGCACCACCGCCCTGCTGCGCGAGGTCCCCGGCGTCTACCGCACCCGCGTCGACGACGTCCTGCTCACCGCGCTCGGCCGGGTGCTGTCCGACTGGAGCGGCCACGACACCGTCGCCGTCGGCCTGGAGGGCCACGGCCGCGAGGACCGGCTGTTCGAGGACGTCGACCTGTCCCGCACCGTCGGCTGGTTCACCTCCCTCTACCCCGTCGCCCTCGCCGTCCCCGCCGCCGATTGGGGCACCGCGCTGAAAGCGGTCAAGGAACAGCTGCGCGCCGTACCCGAACGCGGCCTCGGCTACGGCGTCCTGCGCCACCTCGCCCGCGACCCCCGGCTCACCGGCGCCCCCGAGCCCGCCGTCAGCTTCAACTACCTGGGCCGCTTCGACTGGACCGCCGACGGCGCCGCCCTGGTCGGCGCGGTGCCCGGCGGACTCGGCGGCGCCGAGGCGCCCGGCACCGAACGCGCCCACCTGCTGGACGTGGTGGCCCGCGTGGAGGACGGGCGACTGGAGATCACCTGGTACCACAGCCGGGAACGCCACCACGGGGCCACGGTCACCCGGCTCGCCGAGGCCATGCTGGACGCCGTCGAGGACATCGTCGCCCACTGCGCCCGCCCCGGCGCGGGCGGCCGCACCCCCTCCGACTTCCCGCTGGCCCGCCTGGACCAGACGGCGGTGGACCGGATCTGCGGGGACGGGCGCGCCGTCGCCGACGTGTACCCGCTGACGCCGATGCAGGCGGGCATGCTCTTCCACAGCCTGCTCGACCCGGACGGCCGCACCTACGTCAACCAGGTGCAGCTGGTCCTGCACGGCGTCGGGGACCCGCGGCTGCTCGCCGAGGCGTGGCAGCGCACCGCCGACGCCAACCCGGCCCTGCGCACCCGCCTGGTGTGGCAGGACACCCCCGAACCGCTCCAGGTCGTCCAGCACCGCGCCACCGTGCCCGTCGCCCACCACGACTGGAGCGCGCTCCCCGACGAGCGCCGCGCACCCGAACTGGAGAGGCTGCTCGCCGAGGACCGGGACGCCGGCGTCGACCTCGCCGCCGCGCCCCTGATGCGGCTGACCCTGATCCGGCTCGCGGCGGACCGGGTGCGGATGGTGTGGACCTTCCACCACGTCCTGCTCGACGGCTGGAGCGCCGCCCAGGTCTTCGACGAGGTCTGCGAACGCTACGCCGCCCTCGCCGCCGGCCGCGGCCCCGAGGTGCCCGACCGCAGGCCCTTCGCCGCCTATCTGCGCTGGCTGGCCGCGCAGGACGCCGGCCGCGCCGAACGCCACTGGCGCGGCGTCCTCGCCGGCTTCGCCGCCCCCACCGAACTGCCCCGCGACCGGCGGCCCGCCGGCGCCCACCGCGACTCCTCGTCGGGCACGGTGCGCGTCACCCTGGACGCCGGGATCTCGGCCCGGCTGCGGGAGACCGCCCAGCAGGCGGGCCTGACCGTCAACACCGTCCTCCAAGGCGCCTGGGCGCTGCTGCTGTCCCGCTACGGCGGCGGAGACGACGTGGTGTTCGGCACCACCGTCTCCGGCCGCCCCGCCGAACTGCCCGGCGTCACCTCGATGGTGGGCCTGTTCATCAACACCCTGCCCACCCGGGCCCGGGTGGACGGCCGCCGGCCGCTGCTGGAGTGGCTGCGCGAACTCCAGACCGCCCAGTCCGAGGCGCGCCGCCACGACTTCGTGTCGCTGGCCCAGTTGCAGGCGTGGAGCGAGATCCCCGGCGGCACCGGCCTGTTCGACTCCATCGTGGTGTTCGAGAACTACCCCTTCGACGAGAACGCGCTGGCCCGGCACGGTCTGGCCATGGAGCAGGAACGCGACCTGGAGCCGACCAACTACGCGCTCAGCGTGGTCGTCGCGCCCGGCCGCACCCTGTCCGTCAACCTCGACTACGACCCCGCCGCCTTCGACGCCGCCACCGTCGAAGGACTGGGCGAGAGCCTGCGCACCCTGCTGACCGCGATGGCCGCCGACCTGGACGGCCGCCTGGGCGACCTGCCGCTGCTGGACGCCGGACGCGGCCTCGACCTGCTCACCCGGTTCGGCGGGACGCCCGCGCGCGCCCCGCACGCCACCCTGCCCGAGGCGTTCGCACGGCAGGCGGCGCGCACCCCCGACGCCCTTGCCGTGCGCGGCGGCGACCGGCTCCTCACCTACCGCGAACTCGACGAGCGCTCCAACCGGCTGGCCCGCCGCCTCATCGCCGCCGGCGCGGGCCCCGAGCGGTTCGTCGCCCTGTGCCTGCCGCGCACCGCGGAGCTGGTGGTGGCGCTGCTGGCCGTCCTCAAGAGCGGCGCCGCCTACCTGCCGGTGGACCCGCAGTACCCGGCCGAGCGCGTCGCGTTCCTCTTCGACGACGTACGGCCCGACGCGGCGATCGCCGCCCCGAGCACCGCCGGACGCCTGCCGGAAGGCCCGTACACCCGCATCCTGCTGGACGAGACGGCCCCCGACGCCGCACCGGCCGCACCCGGCACCACCGCGGCACCGGCCGTACCCAGCACCGCCGCCGCACCGGCCGCGGACGACGCCCTGTCCGCCGCCCCCGTCGGCGACGGCGACCGCCGCGCCCCCCTGCTGCCCGCCCACCCCGCCTACGTCATCCACACCTCCGGCTCCACCGGCCGCCCCAAGGGCGTCGTCGTCGCCCACGCCTCGGTGCTGGCGCTGACCGACTGGGCCGCCGCCGAATTCACCGGCCGCGGCCTGGCACACGTGGTGGCGTCCACCTCGCTCAACTTCGACGTGTCCGTCTTCGAGATCTTCTCGCCGCTGCTGTCCGGCGGCTGCGTGGAGGTGGTGCGCGACCTGCTCGCCCTCGCCGAACGCCCCGGCCCCTGGCGCGCCGGACTGATCAGCGCCGTCCCCTCCGCCCTGGACCGGCTGCTCGCCGAGGGCGCCGTCCAGGTCGGCGCGGACACCGTCGTCCTGGCGGGGGAGGGGCTGCCCGCCCGCACGGTGCGCCGGGTGCGCGAGGCGATCCCCGGCTGCCAGGTGCGCAACATCTACGGCCCCACCGAGGCCACCGTCTACGCCACCGCCTTCACCTGCGACCCCGCCGACCCCGACCGCGACCCGCCGATCGGCCGCCCCGTCGGCGCCGCGCGCGCCTACGTCCTGGACGAGCGGATGCGCCCGGTGCCCGTCGGCGCCCCCGGCGAGCTGTTCCTCGCCGGCGACGGCGTGGCCCGCGGCTATCTGCGCCGGCCCGGCCTGACCGCCGCCCGGCTGCTGCCCGACCCCTACGGCCCGCCCGGCAGCCGGATGTACCGCACCGGCGACCTGGTGCGCTGGAGCGCCGACGGCGACCTCGTCTACCTAGGCCGCGGCGACGACCAGGTCAAGGTGCGCGGCTTCCGCATCGAACTCGGCGAGGTGGAGGCGGCGCTGGCCCGCCACCCGGCCGTCGCCCAGGCGGCGGCCCGGGTCGTCGAGCACGACGGCCACCGCCGCCTCGTCGGCTACGCGGTGCCCCGCGAGGGCGGCCTGCCGGACTTCGCCGAGCTGCGCGCCTTCCTCGCCCGCAGCCTGCCCGACCACCTCGTCCCCGCCCTCGTGGTCCCGCTGGAGCGGCTGCCGCTGGGCGCCACCGGCAAGCTCGACCGCAGGGCGCTGCCCGACCCGCGGTGGGCGGCCGCAGCCCAGGGTGTCCGGCGCGCGCCGAGCACCCCGGCGGAACAGGCCCTCGCCGCCATCTGGGCCGATGTCCTCGGGGTGCCCGAGGTCGGCGCCGACGACAACTACTTCACCCTCGGCGGCGACTCCATCCTGGGCATCCAGATCGTCTCCGCCGCCCGCCGGGCGGGCCTCGCCCTCACCCCGCGCCACCTGTTCACCCACCAGAGCCTCGCCGAACTCGCCGCCGCCGCCGAACGGCTGCCCCTCCAGGCGGCCACCGCCGAACAGGGCCCGGTGACCGGCGACGCCCCGCTCACTCCCGTACAGCACTGGCTGCTCGACACCCTGCCCGGCGACCCCGCCCACTTCACCCAGGCCGTCTCCTGGGAACTCGCCCACGACGCCGACGAGACGCTGCTGCGCGGCGCCCTGGCCGCCCTGCTGGAGCACCACGACGCGCTGCGGCTGCGCTTCACGCCGGACGGCGACGCGGGATGGCGCCAGCACGCCGACGCGCCCGGCGCCGCCGCGCACCTGGAGGTCCACGACACCGCCCCGGCCCCTGGCGCGGCCGACGCGCTCGCCACCGGATTCGACCTGGCCGCCGGACCGCTGCTGCGGGCCGCGCTGCACCGGCCCGAGGACGGCGGGCGCCCGGTGCTGCTGCTGGCCGCGCACCACCTCGTCGTGGACGCGGTGTCCTGGCGGATCCTGCTGGAGGACTTGGACAGCGCCTACCGCGCCCTGGCCGCGGGCGAACGGCCCGGCCTGGGCGCCAAGAGCACCTCCTTCCCGGCCTGGGCCCGGCGGCTGGCCGCGCACACCGCCGCCGGCGGCTTCGACGCCGAACTCGCCCACTGGCACGCCCTGGACGCCGACACCTCCCTGCCCACCGACCGCGCCGGCCGCAACACCGCCGCCGAGGAGCGCACCGTCACCGCCGGCCTGGACGAGGCCGACACCCGCCGGCTGCTCCAGGACGTGCCGGAGGTCTACCGCACCCGGATCAACGACGTCCTGCTGTGCGCGCTCGGCCGCGTCCTGGCCCGCTGGACCGGCCGCGACCGGGTCGCGGTCACCCTGGAGGGACACGGACGCGAGGAACTGTTCGCGGACGTCGACCTCGCCCGCACCGTCGGCTGGTTCACCACCCTGTACCCGGTCGCCCTCGACGTGCCCCGCGACGCGGACACCGGCGCCGCCCTCAAGGCCGTCAAGGAGAGCCTGCGGGCCGTGCCGCACGGCGGCCTGGGCCACGGCGCCCTGCGTTTCCTGCACCCCACGGCCGGCGCCGGCCTGCCCGACCTGCCGCGCATCTGCTTCAACTACCTCGGCCAGCAGGACGCCGGCACCCCCCCGGGCGGCCTGCTGCACGCCCCGCACGGCGGCCTCACCGGCGGCATGGACCGTACGGCCGAGCGACCCCACCTGCTGGACGTGCTCGGCCAAGTCAGCGGCGGACGACTGGAGTTCACCTGGTCCTACTCCGACCAGGTGCACCACCGCGAGACCGTCGCCCGCCTCGCCGGCGAACTGGCCGACGAACTGCGCGCCGTGATCCGGCACTGCGCCCGGCCCGGCGCCGGCGGCCGCACCCCCTCCGACTACCCGCTCGCCCCCCTGGACCAGGCCGCCGTCGACCGCCTCGTCGGCACCGGCGCCGGCGTCGCCGACGTCTACCCGCTCACCCCCACCCAGACCGGCATGGTCGTGCACGGCCTGGACGACGCCGAACACGGCCTGTACGTCGAGCAGATCACCTTCGTCGCCGACGGCGCCCGCGACGTGCGCGTCCTGGCCGACGCCTGGCGGCACGTCGTCGAGCGCACCCCCGTGCTGCGCACCTCCGTGGCCCTGCGCGACGTACCCGTGCCGCTCCAGATCGTCCACCGCGACGTCACCCTGCCCGTCGCCGAACTCGACTGGAGCGAGCTGCCCGAGGAGCGGCGCACGGCGGAACTGGAGCGGCTGCTCGCCGGCGAACGCGCCCGCGGCCTCGACCTGGACCGGGCGCCGCTGCTGCGCGTCACCCTGATCCGGCTCGGCCCGGACGCCGTACGGGTGGTGTGGACCTTCCACCACGTCCTGCTGGACGGCTGGAGCGTCTTCCACGTCCTGTCCGACGTCATGGCCGCGCACGCCGCCCTCGCCCGCGGCGAGGCGCCCCGGCTGCCCGAGCGCAGGCCGTTCGCCGACTACGCCGCCTGGCTGGCCGGCCGCGACACCGCCCACGCCCGTGCGCACTGGAGCGGCGTCCTCGCCGACCTCGCCGCCCCCACCCCGCTGCCCTACGACCGCAGGCCCGCCCCCGGACACCCGGCCCGCTCCGGAGCCTGGCTCTCGCACCGGCTGGCCGCCGAGGACACCGGCCGGCTCCAGGAGTTCGCCCGCCGCCACCGGCTCACCCTCAACACCGTCGTACAGGGCGCCTGGGCGCTGCTGCTGGCGCGCTGGAGCGGGGAGCGCCAGGTGTGCTTCGGCGCCACCGTCTCCGGCCGCCCCGCCGACCTGCCCGGCGCCGACACCGTCACCGGCCTGTTCATCACCACCCTGCCCGCCCGCATCGACGTCGACGGCTCCGCCCGCTGCGGGGCCTGGCTGCGCACCGTGCAGAAGGCCCGGGCCGAGGACCGCCGCTTCGACCACATGCCGCTCGGCGAACTGCACGGCCTGACACAACTTCCGCACGGCACCGGCATGTTCGACTCCCTGGTGGTCTTCGAGAACTACCCGGTGGGCGACGCCACCGCCGGCGCCCACGGCCTCACCGTCCGCGACCTGGACGCCCGGGAGGCCACCAACTACCCCCTCACCGTCGTCATCTCGCCCGGCGACCGGCTCGCCGTCGAACTCGGCTACGACGAACGGTGCTTCGACGCCGCCACCGCCGGCTCGCTCGCCGAACAACTGCTGCACACCCTGCGCGCCCTGGCCGACGGCGACGACACCGCCCGCCTGGACGACCTCGACGTCCTGCCGTCCGCGCTGCGCGCCCGGCTCCTGCACGGCCCGGCCCGCCCCGCCCTCGACCCGGCGCCCCCGGCCCTGCTGCCCGACCTGATCGAGGCCGCCGCCGACCGCACTCCGCACGCGCCCGCGCTCGCCGAACCCGGACGGCTGCTCACCTACGCCGAGACCGACGCCCACGCCAACCGCCTCGCCCACCGGCTCATCGCCCGCGGCGCGGGCCCCGGCGGCCTCGTCGCACTCCTCCTGCCGCGCTCGGCGGACATGGTGCTCGCCCAGCTCGCCGTGACCAAGACGGGCGCCGCGTTCCTGCCCGTCGACCCCGGCTACCCGGAGGAGCGGATCGCGCTGATGCTGCACGACGCGGCCCCCGCCCTCACCCTGGACGCCAAGGAGATCGCGGACCTCCTGACCGCGCCCGAGGACACGGACCGGGCGCCCGCCCACCGGCCCACCGACGCCGACCGCGCCCGCCCCCTCCACCTGGACGACCCCGCCTACGTCATCTACACCTCCGGCTCCACCGGAACCCCCAAGGGCGTCGTCGTCACCCACCGCGGCCTCGCCGCGTTCTCCGCCGCCGAGGCCGCCCACTACCAGGTGACCGAGGGCGACCGCGTCCTCGCCTTCGCCACCCCCAGCTTCGACGCCTCCGTACTGGAACTGTGCATGTCCCTCCCGCACGGCGCCCGCCTGGTCGTGCCCCGCCCGGGACCGCTGCTCGGCGCGGAACTCGCCGAGGTGCTGCGCGCCGAGCGGATCACGCACACCCTGCTGCCGCCGGCCGCGCTCGCCACCGTGCCCGCCGACGTCCCCGGCCGCCTCCCGGACCTCAAGACGCTCATCGTCGGCGCCGACGCCTGCGGCGCCGACCTCGTCGCCCGCTGGGCCCCGCACCACCGCATGGTCAACTCCTACGGCCCCACCGAGGCCACCGTCGTCGCCCTGTGGTCCGCGCCCCTGCGGCCCGACGGCGCCGCCCCGCCCATCGGCCGCCCGCTGCCCGCCACCGGCGCCTACGTCCTGGACGCCAGGCTGCGGCCGGTGCCCGACGGCGTACCCGGCGAACTGTGGCTCAGCGGCCCCACCCTGGCCCGCGGCTACCTCGGCCGGCCCGGACTCACCGCGGCCCGCTTCGTCGCCGACCCCTACGGCCCGCCCGGCGCCCGCATGTACCGCACCGGCGACCTGGTGCGCCGCGACGCCCGCGGCGAGACCCACTACCTGGGGCGCACCGACCACCAGCTCAAGCTGCGCGGCCACCGCATCGAGGCCGGCGAGGTCGAGGCCGCGCTCACGGCCCACCCGGCCGTACTGGACGCGGTGGTGAGCGTCCGCGAGGACGAACCGGGCCTGCCGCGCCTGGTCGCCCACCTGCTCACCGCGCCGGGCCACGAGGCGCCCGCCCCGGCCGACCTGCGCGCCCTGGCCGCCCGCACCCTGCCCGGCTACATGGTCCCCTCGGCGTTCGTGGCGCTGGAACGCTTCCCGCTCACCGAGAACGGCAAGACCGACCGGGCCGCGCTGCCCGCCCCGGCGCCGGCCGCCGAGGAGGAAACGGCCGGACACGTGCCGCCCCGCACGCCCACCGAGGAGGTGCTGGCCGAGATCTGGGAGGAGGCGCTCGGCCGGACCGTAGGCGCCGAGGACGACTACTTCCTGCTCGGCGGCGACTCCCTGCGCGCCCTGCTCATCGCCTCCCGGGCCAACGACGCCTTCGGCACCGAGCTGACCCCCCGCGACGTCCTGACCTCCGCCACCGTCGCCGCCCTGGCGGAACTGGTGGAGGAACAGGTGCTCAGCGAACTCGAAGACGCCGCGTACGGCGGCCACGACCACGACGAACGGTGAGGAACCGACGACCATGACGTCTTCGAACCCTTCGAAGCGAGACCGCGCCGAAGCCCTGCCCGAACAGATGCGGGAAGCGCTGCGCCGCCGGCTGGCCGGACGGGCCCGCAACGCCGCCCCGGACGCCGCCGCGCGGGGCATCGCGCGCGCCGACCGCGACCGTCCGCTGCCGCTGTCCTTCGCCCAGCAGCGCCTGTGGTTCCTCGACCGGCTGCGCCCCGGCGACGCCCGCTACAACAGCGCGGTCGCCGTACGCCTGACCGGCCCGCTGCACCACGTCGCCCTCCAGCGGGCCCTGGACCTCGTGGTCGAGCGGCACGAGGCGCTGCGCACCACCTTCGACGAGAGCGACGGCCGGCCCGCGCAGAGCGTGCACCCCGCCGCCCCGGTGCCGCTGCCGCTGCGGGACACCGCCGACCTGGACGCCGACCTGCTCGCGGAGTACGCCCGCCCCTTCGACCTGCGCCACGGCCCCCTGCTGCGCGCCCTGCTGCTGCGCGAGTCGGACACCGCCCACGTCCTGCTGCTGACCGCCCACCACATCGTCATCGACGGCTGGTCGATGGGCGTCGTCCTGGACGAGCTGTGCACCGCCTACACAGCCCTGGCCCAGGGCGACGACGTGCACCTGCCGCCGGTCGCGGTCCAGTACCCCGACTTCGCCGTGTGGCAGCGCGACCGGCTCTCCGGAGAGCGCCTGGAGCGCCACCTCGCGCACTGGCGCGAGCACCTGGCCGGCGCGGTCGCCCCGGAACTGCCCATGGACCGGCCGCGGCGCGGCGAGGAGGCCGGCGCGGGCGCCGTGCACACCTTCACCGTCCCCGCACCGCTCACCGCCCGGCTCGGCGCACTGGCCCGGGAGCGGCACACCACCCTGCACACCGCCCTGGTCGCCGCAACCCAGGCCCTGCTGGCCCGCTGGTCCGGCCGCGACGACATCACCGTCGGCTCGCTCACCCCCGGCCGCACCCGCACCGACCTCGAACGCGCCGTCGGCTTCTACGTCAACACGGTCGTCCTGCGCACCCGCGTCGAGCCCGCCGCCTCCTTCCGCGACCTGCTGACCAGCACCGCCGACACCGTGGGCAGCGCCTTCGCACACGGCGACACGCCGTTCGAGCGGATCGTCGAGGCGGTCGGCGCGGTCCGGGAGGCGGGCCGCAACCCGCTGTTCGACGTGATGGTGCTGCTGCACCCCGACCCGCCCGCCGCCACCGCCCCCGAGGGCCTGGCCACCACCCCGGTCACCGTGCCCCGGCAGGCGGCCACCTTCGACCTCAGCGTCGAGTTCGTCCCCGACGGCGAAGCGCTGACCGGCCTGCTGGAGTACCGCACCGACCTGTTCGACGCGGCCACCGCCGAGCGCATGGCCGGGCAGCTGCTGCGTCTGCTCGAAGGCGCCGCCGCCGCACCCGACCGCCCGCTGGGCGCCCTGCCGCTGCTGTCCGAGCAGGAGGCGCTGCGGACCGTCGCCACCGGCGTCACCGAACCCGGCCCCGTCGAGGACACCACCTACCCCGACCTGTTCGCCCGGCAGGCCGCCCGCACCCCCGACGCCCTCGCCCTCGTCGCCGGCGGCGAACGCCTCGACTACGCCACCCTGAACGCCCGCGCCAACCGCCTCGCCCACCACCTCACCGCCCTCGGCGCCGGCCCCGAACGGCTGGTCGCGCTCAGACTGCCGCGCACCGCCGACATGATCACCGCGATCCTCGCCGTCTGGAAGTCCGGCGCCGGCTATCTGCCCCTGGACCCAGCCCTGCCCGAGGAACGCGTCGCCTACCTGCTGGACGACGCCCGCCCCGCCCTGGTCCTGGACGAGGAGACGCTGCGCGCCGTACCCGACACCGCCCCGGCCACCGAGCCCGCCCGCGACGGCCTGGATCCGCGGAACACCGCGTACGTCATCTACACCTCCGGCTCCACCGGCCGGCCCAAGGGCGTCGCCGTCTCGCACCGCTCGGCGACGCGCCTGCTCGCCGCCCACCGGGCCGGCTTCGTCGCGGACGCCGGCGGCGGCCCGCTGCGGGTGGCGCTGACCGCGTCGTTCTCCTTCGACACCTCCCTCGAAGGCGTCCTGCTGATGGCCGACGGCCACCCGCTGCACCTCGTGGACGAGGAGACCCGCAGGGACCCGGCCGCCCTGGTGGAGTACGTGGTCGAACACCGCGTCGACTTCCTCGACGTCACCCCCTCCTACCTGCGGCAACTGCTGCCCGCCGGCCTGCTCACCGACCCCCGCCACCACCCCCGCGTGCTGATGCTCGGCGGCGAGGCCCTCGGCCCCGCCCTGTGGCGCGAACTGGCCGCGCTGCCGGACGTGGCCGCCTACAACTTCTACGGCCCCACCGAATGCACCGTCGACGCGCTGGCCTGCCGTATCGAGGCCGCCGACCGCCCGCTGGTGGGCCGCCCGCTGCCCGGCGTGAACGCGTACGTCCTGGACGACCGGCTGCGCCCGGTGCCGCCCGGCGTCGGCGGCGAGCTGTACCTCGCCGGCGAACAGCTGGCCCGCGGCTACGCCGGACGCCCCGCCCTGACCGCGGCCCGCTTCCTCGCCGACCCCTACGGCCCGCCCGGCGCCCGCATGTACCGCACCGGCGACCTGGCCCGCTGGACCGCCGACGGACGCCTGGACTACCTCGGCCGCGCCGACGACCAGGTCAAGGTGCGCGGCCACCGCATCGAACCCGGCGAGATCGAGGCCGCCCTGTTGGACCTGGAACAGGTCGCCGCGGCGGCGGTCGTCGGCCTGACCGACCCCGGCGGCCACACCCGGCTCGCCGCCTACGTCGTCCCCGCCTCCGGTCACGCGGCGCCCGCGCCCGCCGATCTGCGCGCCGCCCTGCGCCGGGTGCTGCCCGACCACATGGTGCCGTCCTCCTTCACCGCGCTGCCCGCGCTGCCCCTGACCACCAGCGGCAAGCTGGACCGCCGCGCCCTGCCCGCCCCCGACGTCGAGGACGCCGAGCGGCGGCACGAGTACGTCGCCCCGCGCACCCCCGCCGAGGAGACCCTGGCCGGCATCTGGGCCGAGGTGCTCGGCGTCGGCCGGGTCGGCGTCACGGACAACTTCTTCGAGCTGGGCGGCGACTCCATCCTGAGCATCCAGGCCGTCTCGCGCGCCCGCGCCGCGGGGCTGCGGATCGGCTCCCAGGACGTCTTCCGCCACCAGACGGTCGCCGACCTCGCCGCCGCCGCGTCCGGCCGGAGCTCGGCCCTGCCCGCACCCCGGCGCCCCCGGCACGACGAAGGACCCGCCCCGCTCACCCCGGTCCAGGAGTGGTTCCTCGCCACCCACGGCCCGCGCCGCCTCAGCATGTCGATGCTGCTCGACCTGCCCGCCGACCTGGACGACCGGGCGCTGGAACGCGCGCTGGAAGCCGTCGTGACCCGGCACCCCGCGCTGCGCGCCCGCTTCACCCGCACCGAGGACGGCTGGCGCCAGGAACCCGGTACCGGCCCGGCCACCGGCCTCCTCACCCGCCCCACCACGCCCGCCACACCCACCGAGGCGGCGGACGCCGAAGCCGTGGACGCCGAAGCCGTGGACGCCGAAGCCGCGGACACCGCCCGTGCCGCACTGGACCCGGCCACCGGAGCGCTGCTGCGCGCCGTCCTGCTCCCGGGCCGCGACCACCCCCGCCCGCGCCTGTTCCTGACCGCCCACCACCTCGCCGTCGACAGCGTCTCCTGGCGGGTGCTGCTCGCCGACCTGGAGCACGCCTACCGCCGGGCGGCGGCGGGACAGGAGCCCCGCCCGGAGCCGGAGCAGACCGCCTTCGCCGACTGGGCCCGCAGCCTGGCCGAACAGGTGCGCGCCGGCGCCTTCGACGACGACCTGCCGTACTGGACGGCCCAGGTCGCCACCGCCCCCGCCCCGCTGCCCGCCGACCTGCCCGGCGCCCCGCTCGCCGGCACCGTGCGCACCGTGCGGACCCGGGTGGACCGCGCCACCACCGACGCGCTGCTGCGCCGGGTGCCGGGCGCGTACCGCACCCAGGTCAACGACGTGCTGCTGAGCGCCCTGGGCCGGGTGCTCGCCGACTGGACGGGCGCCGAACGCGTCACCGTCGCCCTGGAGGGCCACGGCCGCGAGGAGGACCTCGTCGAGGGCGCCGACCTGTCGCGCACCGTCGGCTGGTTCACCACCCAGTACCCCGTCACGCTCACCCCCGGCCCCCGGGGCGACTGGGGGGCCACGCTCAAGGCCGTCAAGGAGCAGCTGCGGGCCGTGCCCCGCCGCGGCCTCGGCTACCAGGCCCTCGCCCACCTCGGCTCGCCGCACCCGGACGCCCGCGCCCTGCGCGAGGTGCCGCTGCCCCGGGTCTGCTTCACCTACCACGGCCAGTGGGAGGCCCCCGGCGGCGGCGACTTCGCGCCCACCGGCCAGGCGCCCGGCCGGGAGACGGAGCCGGACGAGCCGCTGGACCACCTCCTGGACGTCTCCGCCCTGGTGGCCGACGGCGAACTGGAGATCACCTGGCACTACAGCGACCAGGTGCACCGGGCCGCGACGGTGGAAGAACTGGCCGACGGCATGGTCCGCGCCCTCACGGCCGTCGCCGAGCACTGCGCCCGGCCCGGCGCGGGCGGCCGCACCCCCTCCGACTTCCCGCTGGCCCGCCTCGACCAGGCCCGCGTGGACCGCCTGGCCGGCGACGGCCGCCGGATCGAGGACCTGCTCCCGCTCACCCCGCTCCAGGAGGGCATGCTCTTCCACCGCCTGGTCGGCGGCCCCGACGACGTCTACGTCGACCAGGCCGCGCTGCTGCTGGAGGGCGTGAACGACCCGGACGCCCTGGCCGCCGCCTGGCAGCGGGTGACCGACCGCACGCCCGCCCTGCGCACCTCGGTGGTGTGGGAGGACGTCCCCGTCCCGCTCCAGGTCGTGCACCGCGACGTGCCCGTGCCCCTCACCGTCCTCGACTGGCGCGGCCTCGACGCCGACGAACGCGCCGTACGCCTGGACCGGCTGCGCTCCGACGACCTGGCCCGGGGACTCGACCTGGCCGCCGCGCCCCTGATGCGGCTGACCCTGATCCGCCTGCCCGACGCCCGGCTGCACCTGCTGTGGACCTCCCACCACCTGATCCTCGACGGCTGGAGCCTGGCCCAGGTCCTCACCGAGGTCTTCGAGGAGTACGCCTCGCTCACCACCGGCGCCGGCGCGCCGCCGCCGGTGCGCCGCCCCTTCGGCGACTACGTGCGCTGGCTGGCCGGACAGGACGCCGAGACGGCCCGCGCCCACTGGAGCGGCGTACTCGGCGGTTTCGCCGCCCCCACCCCGCTGCCCGCCGACCGCGCCCCGCGCCCCGGGCACGAGACCCGCTCGGCGGCCGTGCACATCGGCGCCCTGTCCGAGGAGACCTCCGCCCGGCTCGCCCGCACCGCCCGCGGCGCGGGACTCACCCTCGGCACTGTCGTCCAGGGCGCCTGGGCGCTGCTGCTGTCCCGCTACAGCGCCGAGCCGGACGTGCTGTTCGGCACCACCGTCTCCGGCCGCCCCGACGACCTGCCCGGCGTCGAGTCGATGGTCGGCATGTTCATCAACACCCTGCCCACCCGGGTGCGCGTCGACGGCGCCCGCACCGCCGCCGCCTGGCTGCGCGACCTCCAGGAGGCCCAGGCCGAGGCCCGCCGGCACGCCGCCGTCTCCCTGGCCGAACTCACCGGCCTGAGCGACGTGCCGTCCGGCAGCCCGCTGTTCCACAGCATGGTCGCCTTCGAGAACTACCCCTTCGACCAGGCCCGTTCGGCGGCCTCCGGAATCCGCCTCACGGACGTCTCGGGCCGCGACGCCACCAACTACCCGCTCCTCCTGCGGGCCCACCAGGGCGAACGCTTCGGCTTCGACCTCGCCTACGAGCCCGACCTGTTCGACGCCGCGACCGTACGCTCCCTCGCCGACCGGCTGTGCCTGCTGCTCACCCAGCTCGCCGACGACCCCGACCGCCCCCTGCGCGCCCTCGCCCGCACCCCCGCCGAGGAACTCCGCCCGGCGCCGGACGCCGCGGACACCGCGGACCGCCCCGAGCTGACCCTGGTGGACCTCTTCGAGGCACAAGCCGCCCGCACCCCGGCCGCCGAGGCCGTCACCTGCGGCGAGGAGCGCGTCGACTACGCCACCCTGGACGCCCGCGCCGGCCGCCTCGCCCACCGGTTCGCCGAACTCGGCGCCGGACCCGAGCGGTACGTCGCCCTCGCCCTGCCCCGCGGCGCCGATCTCGTCACCGCCGTCCTCGCCGTCCTGAAGACCGGCGCCGCCTATCTGCCCGTGGACCCGCGGCTCCCCGCCGAACGCGTCGCCCACCTCCTGGCCGACACCGCCCCGGTGGCCCTGGTCACCACCACGGCGGCCGCCGTGGACACCGCCGACACCGCCGTCGCTGTGCTGGCCCTCGACGACCCGGACGTCCGCGCCGACCTGGCCCGCCGCCCCGCCGCGGGCCCCGCCGACCCGGCCCGCCGCCCGCTGCCCGAGAGCCCCGCCTACGCCATCTACACCTCCGGCTCCACCGGCCGCCCCAAGGGCGTCGTCATCCCGCACGCCAACGTCGTCCGGCTGTTCACCCGCACCCGGCAGTGGTTCGGCTTCGGTCCCGACGACGTGTGGACGCTGTTCCACTCCTACGCCTTCGACTTCTCCGTATGGGAACTGTGGGGGCCGCTGCTGCACGGCGGCCGGCTCGTCGTCGTCCCCGACGACACCGCCCGCTCCCCGGAGGACTTCCTGCGCCTGCTCGCCGACGAACGGGTCACCGTCCTCAACCAGACCCCGTCCGCGTTCTACCCGCTCATCCGCGCCGACGCCGAACACCCCGACACCGGCGCCCGGCTCGCCCTGCGCACGGTGATCTTCGGCGGCGAGGCACTGGACGTCACCCGCCTCGCCGACTGGTACACCCGCCACCCGGACACCGCGCCCCGCCTGGTCAACATGTACGGCATCACCGAGACCACCGTGCACGTCACCTACGCCCCGCTGGAGCGCACCACCCCCGGCGCGGGAGCGGGCAGCCCGATCGGCGCCGCCATACCCGACCTGCGCGTCCACGTCCTGGACGACACCCTGCACCCCGTCCCGCCGGGCGCCGTGGGCGAGATGTACGTCGCCGGACAGGGCCTGGCCCGCGGCTACCTCAACCGGCCCGGCCTGACCGCCACCCGCTTCCTCGCCGACCCCTTCGGCCGGCCCGGCGAGCGCATGTACCGCACCGGCGACCGCGCCCGGCTGCGCCCGGACGGCGCACTGGACTACCTCGGCCGCGCCGACCAGCAGGTCAAGATACGCGGCTACCGCATCGAACCCGGCGAGATCGAGGCCGCCCTGCACACCCACCCCGGCGTCGCGGCGGCCGCCGTCGGCGTCTACGAGGACGCCGCAGGCACCCGCCGCCTCGTCGCCCACGTCGTCGGCACGGGCGCCGGCGACCAGGCCGCGCCGCCCCCGCCCGCCGCCGCACTCCGCGCCCACCTGGAACGCTCGCTGCCCGCGCACATGGTGCCCGCCGCCTACGTGCCGATGGCCGCGCTGCCGCTCACCGTCAACGGCAAGCTCGACCGGCGCGCCCTGCCCGCGCCCGGACCCGGCGGCTTCGCCGCCGACGGCGAACGCGTCGCCCCGCGCACCCCCGCCGAACACCTGGTCGCCGCCGCCTGGACCGACGTCCTGGACACCGACGAGGTCGGCGCGCACGACAACTTCTTCGCCCTGGGCGGCGACTCCCTGCTCGCCGTCCGCGTCGTCTCCCGGCTGCGCACCGCCTTCGGCGCCGACGTGTCCCCGCGGCTGCTGTTCACCCACCCCGTCCTCGCCGATCTCGCCGCCGCCCTCGGCGACGGCACGGCCCCGGACGCCGCCGACACCATCCCCGCCGCCGACCCGCACACCCCGGCGCCCCTGTCGCACGCCCAGCAACGCCTGTGGTTCCTCGACCGGTTTGAGCCGGGCGGCGCCGAGTACACCACCCTGTCCGTGCTGCGGCTGCGCGGCCCGCTCGACACCGGCGCGCTGCGCCGCGCCCTGGACGGCCTGGTCGCCCGGCACGAGGCGCTGCGCACCACCTTCGCCGAACACGACGGCGCCGCCCGGCAGATCGTCCACCCGCCCGCCCCGGTCGAGCTCGCCCGCACGCACTGCCCGGACGACACCGCACTGGACGCCCTGCTGCACCACGAGGCGAGCACCCCCTTCGACCTGGCCGCCGGACCGCTGCTGCGGGCCCGCCTCGCCGAGGTCGACACCGACGAACACGTCCTCGTCCTGGCCGTGCACCACATCGTCACCGACGGCTGGTCCCTCGGCGTGATCGGCCGCGACCTGGGCGAGCTGTACGCCGCCGCCCTCCAGGGCCGCCCGGCCGACCTGCCCGACCTGCCCGTGCGCTACGCCGACTTCGCCGCCTGGCAGCGCGCCCGCGCCGACCACGTCGAGGCCCACCTCGACCACTGGCGCCGCGTCCTGGACGGCGTCACCCCGCTGGAACTGCCCACCGACCGGCCGCGCCCGGCCACCCGCGGCCGCACCGGCGCCCTGACGACCTTCACCCTGCCCGCCGACCTCACCGAACGGCTGCGCGAACGCGGCCGGGCCGCCGACGCCACCCTGTACATGACGCTGGTGACCGCCTGCCAGATCCTGCTGTCCCGCTGGTCCGGCCAGCGGGACATCACGGTCGGCACCGTCACCGCCGGCCGCGACCGGCCCGAACTGCACGACGTCGTCGGCATGTTCGTCAACACCCTGGTGCTGCGCTCTCAGGTGCGCGAGGAGAAGTCCTTCCACGAATTGCTGGGCGAGGTGCGCGGCACCGTCCTGGACGCCTTCGCCCACCAGGAAGCGCCCTTCGAACGCGTCGTGGACGCCGTACAGCCCGAACGCGACACCAGCCGCACCCCGCTCTTCCAGGTCATGGTCGCCCTGCACAACCTGGGCGCCGAGGCGCCCCGGCTGCCCGGCGTCGAGGCGAGCGCGATCACCCCGCCGGTGCGCACCGCCACCTTCGACCTCGCCTTCGACTTCGTCGAGCGCGACGGCGGCCTCACCGGCTACCTGGAGTACGACACCGGCCTGTTCGACGCCGAGACCGCCGGCCTCCTCGCCGCCCGCCTGACCACCCTGCTGCGGGCCGCGGCCGACGACCCCGGCCGGGCCGTGGGCGCGCTGGCGCTGATGACCGACGCCGAAGAGGAACAGGTGCTGCGCCAGGGCCGCGGCATCCCGCTGCCCGCACCCGCCACCGTCTTCCCCGCCCTGTTCGAGGCGCAGGCCGCCCGCACCCCGCACGCCACCGCCCTGACGGCCCGCGACACCGCCTACGACTTCACCGCGCTGAACGAGCGCGCCAACCGCCTCGCCCACCACCTCATCGCCCTGGGAGCCGGCCCCGAACAGGTCGTCGCCGTCCAACTGCCGCGCACCGCCGACCTGGTGGCCGCCGTGCTCGCCGTCCTCAAGGCGGGCGCCACCCTGCTCTGCCTCGAACCCGCACTGCCCGCCGAACGACGGCGACTGCTGCTCGCCGACGCCCGCCCGCACACCCTGCTGACCTCCCTGGACGACGTGCCCTGGGACCGGCTGCCCGCCCACGACCCCACCGACGCCGACCGCGCCCGGCCGCTGCTGCCCGAGAACGCCGCCTACATCGTCTACACCTCCGGCTCCACCGGCCGCCCCAAGGGCGTCCTGGTCGAACACCGCCAGCTGGTCAACCTCTGCCACGACCACCGCGACGGACTGCTCGCCGCGCACACCCGGGGCGGACGCCGGCTGCGGGCCGCGCTCAGCGCCTCCTTCTCCTTCGACACCTCCTGGGAGGGCCCGCTGCTGCTCGCCCTCGGCCACCAGGTGCACCTCGTGGACGAGGACGTACGCCTGGATCCGGAGGCGTTCTGCGACCGGATCGACAGCGAACGCCTCGACTGGGTGAACGTCACCCCGTCCTTCCTGCGCGAACTGCTCGCCGCCGGCCTGCTCGCGCCCGGCCGCCACCACCCGGACCTGCTCCTCGTCGGCGGCGAGGCAGTCCCCGCCGCCCTGTGGCGCGACCTCGCCGCCGCCGAACGCGACCACGGCGTGACCGTCCTCAACATGTACGGCCCCACCGAGACCACCGTCGACGCCGTCTACGGCCGCGTCCAGGACAGCCCCGACCGGCCTGTCATCGGCCGCCCCGGCGGAGGCGTGCGCGCCTACGTCCTCGACGGCCGGCTGCGCCCGGCGCCGCCCGGAGTGCCCGGCGAGCTGTACCTGGCCGGGGCGCAGGTGGCCCGCGGCTACCTGGACCGGCCGGGCCTGACCGCCGCGCGCTTCGTCGCCGACCCGTTCGGCGCGCCGGGGGAGCGGATGTACCGCACCGGCGACCGCGCCCGCTGGGACCGGGACGGACTGCTCCAGTTCCTGGGCCGCGTCGACGAACAGGTCAAGATCCGCGGCTTCCGCATCGAGCCCGGCGAGGTGGAGGCGGCCCTGCTGGCCCACCCGGACGTCGCCGACGCCGCGGTCGCCGCCCGCGAACACGCCGGCCGCCTGATGCTGGTCGCCTACGTCGTGCCCGTCGGCGAGCGCGTGCCCTCGGCCGACGCGCTGCGGATGGAGCTGCGCCGCACCCTGCCCGACCACATGGTGCCCGCCGCGTTCGTGCCGCTGGCCCGCATCCCGCGCACCACCGGCGGCAAGACCGACCGGCGGGCGCTGCCCGCCCCGCCCGCCCAGCCCGACAGCAGCACCGCCTACGTCGCCCCGCGCCCCGGCGCCGAGGAACGCCTCGCCGCGATCTGGGCCGAGGTGCTCGGCGTCGAACGGGTCGGCGCCCGCGACAACTTCTTCTCGCTCGGCGGCGACTCCATCCTCAGCATCCAGATCGTCTCCCGCGCCCGGCAGGCCGGCCTCGCCCTCACCACCAAGGACGTCTTCCGCCACCAGACGATCGCCGAACTCGCCCTGAGCACCGCCGAGTCCGCCCCGCCCGTCCCGGCGAGCGCGCTGCCGGAGACCGGCGAGGCGCCGCTCACCCCGATCCAGCACTGGTACCTCGACGGCCGCGACCCGGGCGACCCGCTGCGCTTCACCATGACCCAGCGCCTGGAACTGGCCCCGGACACCGACCCGGCCGCCCTGCGCCAGGCCGTGGACGCCGTCGTACGCCACCACCCGGCCCTGCGCACCCGCTTTCGCCGCACCCCCGACGGCTGGCGGCAGGAAGCTCTGCCCGCGCCGCCGCAGCCCGTCCTCACCCGGCACGACACGAGCACGCTCGACGACATCGCCCTGGAGGCGCAGGCCCAGCGACTCACCGACGAGGCGCAGCGCACCCTCGACCCCACCGAAGGCCGCGTCGTCCGCGCCCTGTTCCTCGACCGCGGCCCCGGACGCCCAGGCCAACTCGTCCTCACCGCACACCACTTGGTGATCGACGGCGTCTCCTGGCGCATCCTGCTCGCCGACCTGGAGGCCGCGCACCGCACCGCCGCGGCCGGCGAACCGGTCAAACTCCCGCCCAACGGAACACCCTTCGGCCACTGGGCCGCCCGGCTGGAGCAGCACACCCGCTCCGGCGCACTCGACGCCGACCTTTCCTACTGGACCCGCGCCGCCGACACACCCGCCGCCCTGCCGCCCGGACGGCCCGGCCCCCGCACCCACGGCGCCGCCGACACCGTCACCGTCGCACTGGACGAGACGACGACCGACGCCCTGCTGCGGCAGGTCCCCGAGGTCTACCGCACCCAGGTGGGCGACGTCCTGCTCAGCGCCCTCGGCCGCACCCTCGCCCGCTGGTGCGGACGCGACAGCGTCCTGCTCGGGGTGGAGGGACACGGCCGCGAGGACCTCTTCGACGACGTGGACCTCTCGCGCACCGTGGGCTGGTTCACCGCCGAGTTCCCGCTCGCCCTGCGCGTCGACCCCGACGCCGGCTGGCACGACACCCTCCGCTCGGTCAAGGAACAGCTGCGCGCCGTGCCCCGCCACGGCCTCAGCCACGGCGCCCTGCGCCACCTGACGCCCGGCGGCCCGCTCGACACCGCCCCCGCCCCGCAGATCGGCTTCAACTACCACGGACAGTGGGACACCGGCGGCCCCGCCGCCGACGGCCTGATCCGCGGCTCCCTGCCCCCGGCCGGCCGCGACACCGACCCCGACGAGGACCGCCCCTACCTGCTCGACGTCACCGGCGTCGTCCAGCACGGCCGCCTCGAACTCGGCTGGACCTACCCGCCGGCCGTCTACGACGAGGCCACCGTGCGCCGCCTGGCCGAGGAGACGGCGGCCGCCCTCGCCGACATCGCCGCGCACTGCGCCCGCCCCGGCGCCGGCGGCCGCACCCCCTCCGACTTCCCGCTGGCCCGCCTCACCCAGGACCAGCTGGACCGGCTCGTCGGCGACGGCCGCGCCACCGAGGACGTCCTGCCGCTCACCCCGCTCCAGTCCGGCATGCTCTTCCACGGCCTGGTCGACACCGTCAGCGCCTACGCCGACCGCACGGCCGTCCGGCTCTCCGGCGTCACCGACCCGTACGCCTTCGCCGCCGCGTGGCAGCAGGTCGCCGACCGCACCCCCGCCCTGCGCACCAGCGTCCACTGGACCGCGCTGCCGCACCCCGTGCAACTGGTCCACCACCGCGCCGAACTGCCCGTCACCCACCTCGACTGGCGCGAACTCACCCCCGCCCAGCGGGCCGAGCGCACCGAACGGCTGCTCGCCGACGACCGCGCGGCCGGCATGGACCTCACCACCGCACCGCTGACCCGCCTCACCCTGGCCGCCCTGCCCGACGACGAAGTACTCCTGGTGTGGTCCACCCACCACATCGCCCTCGACGGCTGGAGCACCGGACAACTGCTCACCGAGGTCTGCGAACGCTACGCCGCCCTCACCGGCGGCCCCGACACCGCGCCCCCGCTGCGCCGCCCGTTCGCGGACTACCTGCACTGGATCGCCGCACAGGACCCGGCCGCCGCCGAAGCGCACTGGACCGAGGCGCTCGCCGGCTTCACCGCCCGCACCCCGCTGCCCTACGACCGCGTCCCCACCGAGGCGCACCGCGCCCGCTCCGGCGCCGCCGTCCACCGCGCACTGGACGAGGACGTCTCACAGCGCCTGCGGGAGGCCGCCGCCCGCGCCTCCCTCACCGTCAACACCCTCGTCGAGGGCGCCTGGGGGCTGCTCCTGGCCCGGCAGGCGGGCCGCGACGACGTCGTCTTCGGCACCACCGTCTCCGGCCGCCCGGCCGAACTCCCCGGCGTCGAGACCATGATCGGCATGTTCATCAACACCGTGCCGACCCGGGTCCGCGTCCCCTTCGGCGCGGTGCTGCCCTGGCTGCGCGGCCTCCAGGACGACCAGATCGAGTCCCGCCGCCACGACCACCTCGCCCTGTCCCGCATCCAGGCCGTCAGCGAAGTCCCGCCCGGAGAAGCGCTGTTCGACAGCATGGTGGTCTTCGAGAACTACCCCGTGGACGAGTCCGCGACGGCCCGCACCGGCGTACGCGTCGAGGAGGTCCGCGCCGACGACGCCACCACCTTCCCCTGGTGCCTGCGCGCCCACCTGACCGAACGGCTCGGCTTCGACCTGGCCTACGACCCCGCCCTGTTCGACCACGGCACCGCCGAACGCGCCGCCGACCGGCTGGCCGCCCTGCTCACCGCCCTCGCCGACGGCCTCGACGGCGACCTCGCCCGGCTCGACCTGCTCACCGACGCCGACCGCGAACTGCTGACCACCTGGAACACCACCGCCCGCCCGCCCGCCCGGACCGGTCCGGCGCACGTGTTCACCGCACAGGCCCGGCGCACCCCCGACGCCGTCGCGATCTCCGACGACGAACGCGACCTGACCTACGCCGACCTCGCCGACTGGGCCGGCCGGCTCGCCGCCCGGCTGCTGGCCGACGGACTGGCCGCCGAGGAACGCGTCGCGCTCACCCTCGACCGCTCGGCCGAACTGGTCGTCGCCCAGCTCGCCGTCCTCCTCGCCGGCGGCGCCTACGTCCCCGTCGACACCCGCGCCCCCGAAGAACGCCGCCACGCCCTGCTCGCCCAGGCCGGCGCCGCCGTCCGCCTCACCGCGGCCGACGTCGCCGCCGCCCGCACCGCACCGCCCGGCCAGGCGCTCCCGGCCGTCGACCCCGACCGGCTCGCCTACATCATGTTCACCTCCGGCTCCACCGGCCGGCCCAAGCCGGTCGCGGTACGCCACCGCGACATCGCGGCGCTGGCCACCGACAGCCGCTTCGCCGGCGGCGCCTGCGAACGCGTGCTGCTGCACTCGCCGGCCGCCTTCGACGCCGCCACCTTCGAGGTGTGGGCGCCACTGCTCAACGGCGGCCGCGTGGTCGTCGCCCCCGCGGGCGACGTCGACGCCGCCCTGGTGCGGCGCCTGGCCGCCGACGGCCGGCTGACCGCGCTGTGGCTCACCGCCGGCCTGTTCCGGCTCCTCGCCCAGGACGCCCCGGACTGCTTCCGCGGCCTCGCCCAGGTGTGGACCGGCGGCGACGTGGTGCCCGCCCAGGCCGTCCGCGACGTCCTCGCCGCCTGCCCCGGCCTGACCGTGGTGGACGGCTACGGCCCCACCGAGACCACCACCTTCGCCACCTCCTACGCCCTCGCCGACCCGGCCGCGGTGCCCGCCACCGTGCCCATCGGCCACCCCCTGGACGACATGCGCGTCCACGTCCTGGACGCCCGGCTGCGCCCTGTCCCGCCCGGCTGCGCCGGCGAGCTGTACCTCGCTGGCGAAGGCGTCGCCCGCGGCTACCTCGGCCGCCCCGGCGAGAGCGCCGCCCGCTTCCTCGCCGACCCCCTCGGCCCGCCCGGCGCCCGCATGTACCGCACCGGCGACCTCGCCCGCCGCCGGCCGGACGGCGCCGTGGAATTCCTCGGCCGCGCCGACGACCAAGTGAAGATCCGCGGCTTCCGCATCGAACCCGGCGAGGTCGAGGCCGCGCTCGCCGCCCACCCGGACGTCGCCGACGTCGCCGTGCTCGCCCGCGAGGACCGGCCCGGCGCCAAACGGCTCGTCGCCTACGTGGTCGGCGCGAGCGGCACCACCGCCGTGGACACCGGCGCACTGCGCGACTTCGCCGCCCGCACCCTGCCCGACTACCTCGTCCCCACCGCCTTCGTCCCCCTCGACGCCCTCCCGCTCAGCGGCAACGGCAAGGTCGACCGCGCCGCGCTCCCGGTCCCCGAGGCCACCCCCCGGCCCGCACGCGTCGCCCCCCGCACCGACGCCGAACGCCGCACCGCGGCCGTCTTCGCCGACGTCCTCGGCATCCAGCCCCCCGGAGTGGAGGACGACTTCTTCCAGCTCGGCGGCGACTCCATCCTCAGCATCCGCCTCGCCTCCCGCCTCGCCGAGGAGTTCGGCGCCGACCTCACCCCCCGCGCCGTCTTCACCCACCCCACCCCCGCCGCGCTCGCCGAACTCATCGGCGCACGGCACGACAACGTCCGGCCGCCCATCGTCCCGGTCGCCCGCGAAGCGCTGGCGCCCATGTCCTACGCCCAGCAACGCCTCTGGTTCCTTGAGGAGTTCGCCCCGGGCGGCGCCGAATACGTCACCGCGCTCGCCCTGCGCCTGCGCGGCGCCCTCGACACCGGCGCCCTGCGCGCCGCCCTCGACGCCCTCACCGCCCGCCACGAATCCCTGCGCACCACCTTCGACAGCGCCGACGGCCACGGCGTACAGATCGTCCACCCGCCGCGAGCGACACACCTGCCGCTGCACGACCTCACCCACCTGCCGGCCGCCGACCGCGAAGCGACGCTGCGCGGGCACCTCACCCAGGAGCGCACCCGCCCCTTCGACCTGCGCCGCGGCCCGCTGCTGCGCACCACCCTGTTCCGGACCGCCGAGGACGAGCACGTCCTCGCCCTCGCCCTGCACCACATCGTCACCGACGGCTGGTCGACCTCCGTCCTGCTCGGCGACCTCGCCCACCTCTACCGCACCGAACTCGGCCGGGAAGAAACCGAGTTGCCGCCGCTGCCGGTGCAGTACGCCGACTACGCGCACTGGCAGCGCACCACCACCGGCGCCACCGGCACCGACGAGCAGCTCGCCCACTGGAAGGAGCGCCTGACCGGCATCGAGACCCTGGAACTGCCCACCGACCGCCCCGGGCCCCCGGTGCGCACCGGCGGCGGCGCGACCACCCGCCTGGTGGTGCCCGCCCGCACCGCCCGCGCGCTGACCCGGATCGCCCGCGACCGCAACACCACCCTGTTCACCGCACTCGTCGCCGTCGCCCAGAGCTACCTGGCCCGGCTCACCGGCGGCGAGGACATCGCCGTCGGCACCGTCACCTCCGGCCGCGACCGGACCGAGACACAGGGCCTCGTCGGCTTCTTCGTCAACACCCTGGTCCTGCGCTCCCGCGTCGAGGCCGCCCAGCCCTTCAGCGCGTTCCTCACCGACGTACGGCAGACCGTCCTGGACGCCTTCGCCCACCAGGACGTGCCCTTCGAACGAGTCGTGGACGAGGTACGGCCCGCCCGCGACACCAGCCGCAGCCCCCTGTTCCAGGTGATGGTCGTCCTCCAGAACACCCCCGGCGCCGGACTCGACCTGCCCGGCCTGGAGGTCACCGACCTCGAACCCGACTCCGAGCACGCGGCGTTCGACCTCACCCTGGAGTTCGCCGAGACGCCGTCCGGCACCCTCCACGGCCTCATCACCTACAGCACCGACCTGTTCGACGCCGCCACCGCCGAGCGGATGGCCGACCAGCTCGCCACCTTGCTCGCCGCCGTCGCCGACGACCCCGACCGCCCCCTGGGCGCCCTCCCGCTGACCGGCCCCGACGAGACCAAAGCCCTGCTGGAACAAGGAGTCGGCGCCTTCCGCCCGGTCCCCGAGGCGACCCTCGCCGACCTCTTCCAGCGCCAGGCGGCCCGCACCCCCGACGCGGTGGCGCTCGCCGACGGCGAACGACGGCTCACCTACGCGGACGTGGACAAGGCCGCCAACCGGCTCGCCCACCGGCTCATCCGCGACGGCGCCGGACCCGAGCACGTCATCGCCCTCGCCCTGCCCCGCTCCGCCGCGACGGTCGTGGCCCAGCTCGCCGTCGCCAAGGCCGGCGCCGCCTTCCTGCCCGTCGACCCCGACTACCCCGCCCAGCGACGCGCGTTCATGATCCGCGACGCGGGCGCCCACCTCGTCCTCGACGACCCGGCCCAGGTGTGGAGCGCCGAAGGACCCGACACCGCGCCCACCGACACCGAACGCACCACCGCACTCACCTGCGACCACCCCGCCTACGTCATCTACACCTCCGGCTCCACCGGCACCCCCAAGGGCGTCGCGGTCACCCACCGCGGCCTCGCCTCCTTCGCCGCGGCCGCCGCCGAGCGGTACGCCGCAGGACCAGGCGACCGCGTCCTGCAATTCGCCTCACCCAGCTTCGACGCCTCCGTACTGGAGCTGTGCACCTCCCTGCTCAGCGGCGCCACCCTGGTCACCGGCGAAGAAGGCCCCCTGGTCGGGGAGCGGCTGGCCGAGGTCCTCGCCCACCGGCGCATCAGCCACACCCTGATCCCGCCCGCCGCGCTCGCCACCGTCCCGCCCGGCACCGCCGAGAACCTGCCCGACCTGCGCACCCTGATCGTCGGCGCCGAGAGCTGCCCGGCCGACCTGGTCGACACCTGGGCCCCCGGCCGCCGCATGATCAACTCCTACGGCCCCACCGAGGCCACCGTCGTCGCCACCTGGACCGGCCCCCTCACCCCCGGCGCCGGCGCCCCGCCCATCGGCCGCCCCTCCGGCGCCACCCGCCTCTACGTCCTGGACGCCGCCCTCAACCCCGTCCCGCCCGGCGTCACCGGAGAGCTGTACGTCGCCGGCGCCGGCCTCGCCCGCGGCTACCTGCACCGCCCCGCACTGACCGCCGCCCGCTTCGTCCCCGACCCGTTCGGCGCGCCGGGGGAGCGCATGTACCGCACCGGCGACCTGGTGCGCTGGAGCGCCGACGGCCGACTCCGGTTCGCCGGACGCGCCGACGGCCAGGTCAAACTGCGCGGCTTCCGCATCGAACCCGGCGAGATAGAAAGCGCCCTGCGCCGCAGCGCACTCGTACGCGACGCCGTGGTCGTCGTCCGCACCGACCAGGCACCCGACGGCGCCCAAGGCCCCGCCCGCCTCGTCGCCTACGTCGTGCCCACCGACCCGGCCGCCACCGCCGTACCCGTCACCGAACTGCGCCAGCACCTGGCCGAGCAACTGCCCCCGCACATGGTGCCCTCCCTGTTCGTCCCGCTGCCGCGCCTGCCGCTCACCCCGAACGGCAAGACCGACCGGCGCGCCCTGCCCGCCCCCGGCCCCGCCCGGACGGCCGGCGAGACGGGCACCGCCCCGCGCACCCCCACCGAACAGCGCATCGCCCGCATCTGGTCCGACGTCCTGGGCGTCGAGGGCATCGGCGCCCACGACAACTTCTTCGCCCTCGGCGGCGACTCCATCCTCAGCATGCAGGTGGTCTCCCGACTGCGCCGCGACGGCCTGCACCTGGCCACCCGCGACCTGTTCACCCACCAGACCGTCGCCGAACTCGCCACCGTCGTCACCGACGCCCCCCGCCGCGCCGACACCGGCCCCGCCACCGGCGAAGTCCCCCTCACCCCCATCCAGAACTGGTTCCTGACCACCCCGCGCGCCGCACACCACCACTTCAACCAGTCCGCACTGCTCGAACTCGGCGCGGCCCCCGACCCCGAGGCACTGCGCCGCGCACTCGACGCGCTGCTCGACCACCACGACGCCCTCAGGATGCGCTTCACCCACGAGGCCGACGGCTGGCGGCAGTTCGACCCGCCGCCCGCCGGCGCCTACGACGTCCTCACCCGCCACGACCTCACCGGCCTGGACGAGCGGGAAGCCGACGCCGCCATGACCGCGGCCGCCGACGACCTGCACGTCTCCTTCGACCTCGCCCACGGACCGCACCTGCGAGCCGCCCTGTTCACCGGGACCGGCCGGCCGGCGTACCTCCTCCTGATCGCCCACCACCTGGTCGTCGACGCCGTCTCCTGGCGCATCCTGCGCGACGACCTGGAAACCGCCTACCACCAGGCCGTCCAGGGCCAGGACATCGACCTGGGGGAGCGCGGCACCAGCTTCCGCGACTGGTCGCGCGGCCTGGCCGCCCACGTCGCCGAAGGCGGCCTCGACCACGAACTGCCCCACTGGGAAGAAGCCGTACAGGCCGAACCGGCCCCCGCCGACCCACCGGCCGACGCCGACACCGCCACCACCGCCGTGGTCGCCGTCGAACTCGACGAGGACGACACCGCCGCCCTGCTGCGCCACGCCCCCACCGCCTACCGCACCCGCGTCAACGACGTCCTGCTCGCCGCGCTCGCCCTGGCCCTGGCCCGCTGGAGCGGCCACGACCGGGTCCGCCTCGACCTCGAAGGCCACGGCCGCGAGGACCTGCTCGACGGCGTCGACCTCTCGCGCACCGTCGGCTGGTTCACCACCGTCCACCCCGTCGCCCTCCAGGTCACCGCCCCCGACGACCTCGGCCCCGACCGGGACTGGCGCGGCCTGGTCAAATCGGTGCGCCGCCAGCTGCGCGCCGTGCCCGGCAACGGGCTCGGCTACGGCGCCCTGCGCACCTTCGGCCCGCCCGAGGTGCGCCGACGGCTCGGCGACGGCGCCCACAGCCAGGTCGTCTTCAACTACCTGGGCCAGTGGGACGCCCGCCCCGAGACCGCGCACGGCGGCCTGGTCCGCACCGAGCACGGCTCCTTCGGCCAGGACCACGACCCCCGCGACCCCGGCTCACACCTGGTGGAGGTGGTGGGCGCGGTCCAGAACGGCCGGCTCGCCTTCACCTGGCACCACCGGCCCGCCATCCACGACACACCGAGCGTGCGCCGCGCGGCCGAGGACTTCGCCGAAGCCCTGCGCCGCCTCGCCCGGCACGCCAGGGGAGGCCGGTGACGGACCACCCCGACCGCCCCGGCCGGTCCCGCGCACCCCCGGCCCCGACCGGACGCACACGATCCCAACCCCCCGACGACGCACGATGACGACCCGAGGAGACGACATGGACGAGAACACCCGCTACCAGGTGCTGCGCAACGACGAGGAGCAGTACTCCCTGTGGCCCGTCGACGTGGAGGTGCCCGCCGGCTGGCAGCCCGTCGGCAAGGAGGGCACCGAGGCGGAGTGCTCCGACTACGTCGACGAGGTGTGGACCGACATGCGGCCGCGCAGCCTGCGCGAGCGCATGGACAGCCCCACCGGAGCCTGACCCGCCCGCCGCACCACCGGCACGCCGGGCCGCGCGCACCGCGCCGGCCCGGCGCCTCCCCCCACGGTCCCCGGCGCCCTCGGTGCCCCACCACCCCGCCCGCCACCCCGCGCACCACCCGAACCGAGGAGACCGTCATGACCCCGCCCCTGCGCACCGAACGCCTGGAGTTCCTGCCCTACCGCCCACAGGACGAGGACCACTTCGTCGCCCTGCTGCGCAACGAGGAGGTGTGCCGCTGGATGGGCCAGGACCTCGTGCCCGAACCGCAGATCCGCGAACTGTTCCGCGCCATCCTCGACGACGTGTACCCGCAGCGCCTCTTCGACGTGTGGGGCCTGTGGCTGGACGGCGCCTACGTCGGCCACGCGGAGGTCAAGAAGACCGGCAACGTCGACGGACACGAACTCGTCACCGCCCTCGTCCCCGGACACTGGGGCCGCGGCCTGGGCGGCGAGGCGGTCCGCGGTCTGCTCCGGTACGCCGCCGACGAACTGGGCCTGAAGGAGGCCTACGGCATGGTCGGCGCGGAGAACACCGCCAGCCTGTCCATGTGCCGCAGGCTCGGCTTCCGCGAACTGCGCGACGTCGTCGGCGACGACGGCTCCGTCACCAAACTCCTGATCATCCCCACAACGCCCTCGACGACTCCGGCCACGCCCCCCACGACGGACTCCGCACCGCCCCTGCCGGCCTGACTCCGACCAGGGAGTACTCACTGCCACCTGACCGTCCAGCCACTGCCCGAGGCACAGCACCCGCCGCGGAAGCCGAAGCGGCCGGCCCTGGCACGGCGGGGGTCAGAACTGGTTCTCGCCGCCGTTCACGTGCAGGGTGGTGCCGAGCACGAAGCTGCTGTCCGCGGAGGCGAGGAACGCCACGGCGGCGGCGACCTCCTCCGGTCGCCCCCTGCGGCCGATCGGCACTCCCGCGGCGAGTTCGGCCTTGACGGCGGCCGCGTTCTCCTCACCGACGGCGAGGTCGACTCCGGGGGTGTCGATCGCGCCCGGCGCGACCGTGTTGACCCGGATTCCCTTGCTCCTCAGCTCGTTGGCCCAGGTCCGGGCGAGAGACCGGACCGCGGCCTTCGACGCCGCGTACAGGCCGAAGGCCTCCCGGCCGTCGTCGGCGCGGACGGAGTCGTTCAGGATCACCGAGGCGCCGTCGTTGAGCAGCGGCAGCGCCTTCTGCACGGTGAGCAGCGTGCCCCGGACGTTGACGCCGAAGATCTGGTCGAACTGTTCATGGGTGGCCTGCGCCAGCGTTGCGAGTGTGGCCAGGCCCGCGTTGGCGAACAGCACGTCCAGACCCCGACCGCGGTCACGGACCGCGTCGTACAGCCGGTCGAGGTCGGCCGGCTCCGCGATGTCGCCCCGCACCGCCGTCACCGCGGGGCCGATCGACTCGACGGCCCGGTCGAGCACGTCCTGGCGGCGGCCGGTGATGAACACATGGGCGCCCTCGGACGCCAGTCGCACGGCGGTGGCCAGGCCGATCCCCGTGCTGCCGCCGGTGACGACGGCGGTCTTGCCTTCCAGCTGTCCCATTTCCTGAACTCCAGAAACTTAGATACCGATCGGTGTAGAACTCAACCGTAGCACTTCTGCACCGATCGGTATCGAGGCGTTAGGATGGGACCCGTGGAGACCACCCGGAAAGCGCCGATCGGCCGCCCCAGAGGCTTCGACGCCGATGAGGCCCTGGAACAGGCCATGAAGGTCTTCTGGGAGCAGGGCTACGAAGGCGCCAGCCTGACCGACCTCACCAGCGCCATGGGCATCACCCGCAAGAGCATGTACGCGGCCTTCGGCAACAAGGAAGAACTGTTCCGCAAGGCCCTGGAGCGCTACACCGAAGGCCCCGCCGCCTATGCGGCCCGCGCACTGGAGAAGCCGACCGCCCGGGAGGTGGCCACGGAGTTCCTGACCGGCTCGGTCGGCGCCACCACCCGCCCCGGCTGCCCCGCCGGGTGCCTGGGAGTGCAGGGCTCGCTGGCCGCCGGCGACTCCGGACGGGTCGCCCAGGACGCGCTGATCGCCTGGCGCGACGAAGGCCGCACACGCCTCCGCCACCGGTTCCAGCGAGCAGTCGACGAGGGCGACCTGCCCCCTGACACCGACCCGGACCTACTCGCCCGATACCTCATGACCGTGGCGAACGGCATCGCCGTCCAGGCCGCCGGCGGCGCCACCCGCAACGAACTCCAACAAGTGGCCGACACCGCACTGACCAACTGGCCCCCCACCCGCCAGCAGGCGCCCGTGGGAGTGGATCGCGACTAAGACACTTCGTCCGGCGCACAGGACATCAGCGAGAAACCGCGAGTAAGAGTTGCGAACCCGGGTCGAGCAGGCTCCGCATCCCGGGCAGGCGACGCCTGTTCTCGGGCCACTTGGCATACCGTCCTGAGGCGCTCAGCCGTCACTCACTGGGGCCACTGCACGAAAGCTGAGCCAGAACCCTGCGACACCCTGTGCCGGGGAGGGTATGGGGCGCACGATCGGTGCCACTGGTGTGGGCAGGTACTTCCGGTTCGGGGATCTGCAAGGGATGATCACGGGGGCCCGTGCACCCGCCCGGTCCGGCTCGCGTTCATCGGGGGACCCCATGTACCGGCGCACCCGCCGTACCACCACGGCTCTGGCTGCCGTCGCACTCCTGACGGCCGTGACTCCGGGCTGCTCCGGCTCGGTCGAGACGCCAAGGGCTTCCTCGTCGAAGAAGACGTCCGCCAGCGCTCCGGCCGCATCCCCTGCACAGAGGGTGTCCCGGCCCGACCATGAGCGGCTCGACGACAAGGCCCGCCGCCTCCTCGGCACCACCGGCCGTCTCAGTACGGACGGCGACGGCTTCATAGCGTCCGGGACACTCGCGATCCCCGGACAGAACCTGGACGAGACCATCGAGTCCGGCACCGCGCTGCGTGTGGAGGTGGCCTGCGCAGGAGAGGGAACGGTCACGTTCACGGCCGTATCCGGCACCGCCAAGGCCGTCAGGCGCCTCGACTGCGCGCAGCCAGTGACGAAGGCGTTCCGCCTCACCACGACAGCGCCACGCCTCGCGGTCCTGGCGGACTCCGACACACCCGAAACGGTCGCCACCGCCTACGTGGTGCGCCACGCCGACTGAGGTTGGAACCCGCAACCCGGCCCGCCCGCCGGCGGGGGTATGGCAAGGTGCGCGCTGTCCTGGGGAAACCGCAAAGCCATCCAGGTGCGGGTGTGTCAATTTAACGGCTGATCTTGGTTGTTGAGTGGTCAGTTGTTGCTCGGGGTCAGGCGGTCCTCGGGGGTGATCTGGAACGTGTCAGGGGCGCCTTCCAGCGCATGGTCCACCGCTTGCGGCCCTTCCCCGTCGGGTTCTTAATCAGCAGATCCGCCTTGGAGACACTCCCGAGCAGATCGGCGCGGCGTTCGAGGAGGACCGCAAAACGGAAGTCTTGTCTTTATCGCCGTCTGTGCCGTGATCGCAGAAATTCTCATTGCCCGGAAGAAACGCACCTCAGTTGTGCGAATCTTCGGAAAGAATTGCTTCGCCAGCCGGAGGGGTACTATCGAGGCCTCTATAGCTAGCGGGCTAGAAAAGTGACGCACAGGCTGGTTGCTCAGTTGGCTCAGGGAGTCGAGTGGGCACGACTCGGATCGTAGGGAAGATAGTCTCTCGCGACCGGGCGTGGGGCAGGGGCGAGTGGGCAAGCGCTGAGCATGGAGATGCAGGCAAGAGCTCGTTATCCGTTACCTGAGCGCACGGTGAAGAGGCTGCGGTGCTTCAGGTGGGCGTTCGCGGCAGTCACTGCCGCTGAACTCGTCGCTTGTGTTCTGGCGCTGATGGACCCGGATGCCACGTCATGGCATGTATGGGCGACAGGGGGAGGCTCCGTTGTCTTCCTGCTCAATCTCCTGTCAGTAAACCACCAGCTCAAGAAGAACGGACTGGCCGCCAGGAGCAATTCTCACCCGGACTCCCGCTCCACCCCCCGCCTTTGACTACTGCTGACAGTTGGCGTGCGCGGAGTGCCCGCCAACGTCCCGTACGGGACTGCGGAGCAGGCTCAGAAGGGGGAGGAATCCGGCAGAACCGAAGTCCTCTACCCGACAACGGAGTTCCGGTTCCTTCCATATGAAGCATGGGTGAAGAGAGTTGAGCTGGGCTCATGCAAGCCGCAGGGGTGCTATCGCCAGCCCCAGGAATTCGCGGAGCGAATTCTTATAGCCCGAATTGCGGAGCAATTCGGACCGTGGGCAACGGAGTTGGCCACGCCGGTGACGGAGTCGCCGGCTACGCTGCGCGGAGCGCGGCGTTTGTCCGCCGCGTAGCGGCGGCGCGTCGTGTCTGCGGAGCAGACCGCGCGC
>NZ_BAABKC010000040.1:0-2469 GCF_039543625.1 Streptomyces similanensis
CCGGCGGGACCGCCGGCGCCTGCGGCGTCACCGGATCCTGCCGCGCCACCGGCGCCACGCGCGCCGCCCGCGCCCCCGGTGCCGCCCGCGCCTCCGGTGTCGCCCGGGGCGCCGCTAGCGCCGCCGCCGTGGCCCTCGGCCCCGTACGGTCCGGGGCCGGGGTATCCCTCGGGGCGCGGCGCACCGCCGGCCGGGTCCGGCGCGCTTCCGCGGCCCCCGCCGGGACGGCCCGCGCCGCCCGCGTCGCCGACGCCGGTGAACCCCGCGTCCGCCCCGTGCCCCGGTCCGCCGTGCCGTGCCGGCCCACCGGCGCCGCCGTACGGCCCTTGCCCGCCGGGCCCACGGGCGCCGCCGCCTCCGTACGGTCCGGGCTCGCCGCGCCCACCGGCCCCGGGTCCTCCGGAACCGCGTCCCGGCCCGGCTCCGTAGCCGGCCCCGGGTCCTCCGGAACCACGCCCCGAGCCGTCCCCGTAGCCCATCCCGGATGCTCCGGAACCGCGCTCCGGCCCGTCCCCGTACCCGGCGCCGGACCGGGTGCCGTAGCCGTCCGGTTGCCTTCCGTGGCCCGGGCCCGGCCCGGCGACCGGCAGCTCACCGGCCGCGCCCCTGCCGTCGGCCGTGCCGGTCCCGTCGCCCGTCTCGTCGTCCTGGGGCGGTACCGGGTCGTAGCCGCACAGGGCCTCCTCCGCCGCGCCGACGGCGAGGCCGGTCAGCATCACCCGGCCGTCGTCGCAGACGAGGACCGTGCGGGCGGTGATGTTGCGGTGCACCCAGCCGTGGCCGTGCAGCACGCGCAGCGCCATGAGTATGTCGGAGGCGACCTCGGCCGCCCGGTACGGCGTCAGCGGCTGCTCCGCCAGCAGGGCCGCCAGCGGCCGCGCGGCCACCAGCTCGCTGGCGATCCACAGCGAGCCGCCCTCGGCGAACACGTCGAAGACCTGGTCGAGCCGGGGGTGGTCGGGGATGCGGGCCGCGGCCTGGGCCGCCTCCACCGCCCGCCGCACCGCCGGGTCGGCGGGCCGCCGGGTGGCGGAACCGGTCCCGCGCGCGGCGGCGGCCGGACCCGTGCCGCGCGTCGGGTGGCCGGAGCGCCCCGGCGAGCGCCGGATCGCGCCGTCCCGGGGGGCGAAGCCGTCGGGCAGCCCGTCCGCGTCGAGCACCTCCGCCTCGACCACCTCGGGCAACGGCACCTGCCGCAGCAGGACTTCCTGACCGCTGTAGGTGTCGAAGGCCCGGGTCTCGGTGAGCTCGTACTCGTCGGACGGGGGCAGCGGCAGGCGGTAGCGGTCGGCGAGAACCCGGCCCGCATAGTCGTCCACGTTGCCTCCCCCGGCCGCACGGTCGGTCAATTCCGTTCGCTGTACGGCCCGTTCCCGCTGCTTACGGACCGCAACCACTCACGATACGTGCCGGAGGCAACTCGCAAAGAGAGGATGCCGGATCTCGTCGCCGTGAAAAGCGTGCGCCGGGGCCCGTGGGGAGGCGGCCCCGGTCGCCTCACTTGGCGGGCTGGAAGGTCTTCGTCAGCGTCTGCCAGGCGTCCCGGCGCAGGTCGTCGCCCCAGTCGTCGGCCTTGGCCGTGTACATCAGGGCGTAGCCGTGGTGGGGGTCGGTGACGAATCCGCGGTCCACCGTGCGGTACTTGGTGCCGCCGTCGGTGTAGGTGAACTCCCAGTCGGCCGCGTTCCAGCCGCGGTAGCCCACCTTCTCGATCCGGATGCGGTCGTAACCGGTGCGCTTCATGCCGGACTCCTGCCGCTTCCAGTCGGCCACCGGGTCGCTCTTGGGCGTGGAGGTCCAGGCGACCAGGAGCTTCTGCCCGTCCGGGCCGGTGAACCGGTCCCCCGCGTCGGCGACGTAGGCGAACTTCCAGCCCTCGGGCAGCCCGATGGAGTAGCCGCGCGGGCTCTTGTACGTCGTCACCGCGCCGTCGTCGCCGGCCGCGCCGGAGTCCTTGCCGGAGCCGGAGCCGGAGGCGGAGGCGTCGTCGCCCGTGCCGCTGTCGGCGCTGGGGTCCGTCGCGTCGGCCGCGCCGTTCGAACCGGCCGTCCCGGCCGTGCCCTTCCCGGAGTCGGTCTGCTTGCCGTCCGTGCTCTTGGCGCCGCCCGAGCCGCCCTTGGCGGTGCCGCTCGCGCTCGCCCCGGCCGAGGTGCCGGCCGCGCCGCTCTTGCCGCCCTTGGCGTCGCCGCCGTTGCTGAGGGCGATGCCGAGGACGACGCCGAGCACGGCGAGCGCCACCAGCACCGCGATGATCACCAGCGTCCGCCGGGGCACCACGTCGGTGAGCGGCGCCCTGGGCGCCGGCCGGGGCGTCAGGTCCAGGTCCGGCGGCGGCACCACGGGCCAGCCGGAGCCGCCGCGGCCGCTCCGCGCACCGCCGCCCTTGCCGTTCGGGGAGCCGTTCCCGCCGCTCGCGCCCGCGGCCGGGGCGCTGCCGGCGGGGGTCGCCGGGGCGGAGCCGGCCGCGCT
>NZ_BAABKC010000041.1:0-1981 GCF_039543625.1 Streptomyces similanensis
CCCCTCACACACCACCGCCACCGCACCCGGATCACGCACCACCTGCGCCTCAAACAACTCCACCACCGACGACCGACCCACCAACCCCTCACCAACCCCACCAGCCCAACCCAACACCAACGACCGCTCACCCTCACCAAGGAACTCCACACCCCCCACCCGCACATCAGGATCCGCCACCAAACCACCCAACAACCGCCCGAACCAACCCACCAACCGCTCAGCCGTCGCCGCATCGAACACATCGGCGGCCACGATCAGCCGACCGGTCAGGCCGGCCGGGGCGCCTTCGCCGTCGAAGACCTCGGTCGCCATGACGTCCAGGTCGAACTTGGCCGTCGCCGACCCCGCCGGGCCGGCCGGCACTCCTGCGGTACGCAGGCCCGGAAGCTCGGTTGCCGCGCGCAGGTTGTTCTGCAACGTCAGCATCACCTGGAACAGCGGATGCCGCGCGGCCGACCGGGACGGCGCCAGCTCCTCGACCAGCCGCTCGAAGGGCACGTCCTGGTGCGCGAACGCTGCGAGGCTCGTCTCCCGGACCCGCTCCAGCACCTCGCCGAACGTCGGATCACCCGAGAGATCCGTGCGCATCACCAGCGTGTTCACGAAGAACCCGACCAGATCGTCGAGTGCCTCGTCGGTACGGCCCGCGATCGCGGAACCGATGGGGATGTCCGTGCCCGCACCCAGCCGCGACAACGTCACCGCGAGCGCCGCCTGAAGCACCATGAACACGGTCACGCCACGCTCACGCGCCACCTCACGCAACCGCGCGTGCACGTCCGCCGACAGCTCCAGCGCCACCGCATGACCCTCGTGCGAGGCCACCGCCGGACGCGACCGGTCGTACGGCAGCGCCAGTTCCTCCGGAGCGTCGGCCAGCGCCTCACGCCAGAACCCCACCTGCCGCGACAGCACGCTCTCCGGATCGTTCTCCTCACCCAGCAGCCCACGCTGCCACAAGGCGTAGTCCGCGTACTGCACCGGCAACGGCGCCCACGCCGGTGCCCGGCCCTCGACCCGGGCCGTGTAGGCGGCGGCCAGGTCGCGTTCGAGCGGAGCGGACGACCAGCCGTCACCGGCGATGTGGTGCACCACCAGCATCAGCACATGCTCATCCGCACCGACCGAGAACAGCCACGCCCGGACAGGGATCTCCTCCGCGAAGTCGAACGCATAGCGTGCCGCCTCCGCGACAGCGCCGGCCAGGTCGTCCGCGCTCACCTCGGCGACGGACAGCGCGAAGCCGCTCTCCTCCACCGGCAGGATCCGCTGGTACGGCTGTCCGTCGGCCACCGCGAACACCGTCCGCAGCACCTCATGCCGCCCCACCACGTCCCGCAGGGCCGCTTCCAGCGCCCGTCGGTCCAGCGCGCCGGTCAGCCGCACCCCGATCGGAATGTTGTACGTCGCGCTCGGGCCTTCCAGCTGTGCCAGGAACCACAGTCGGCGCTGGGCGTACGACAGCGGCACCCGCTGCGGCCGCTCCCCCGCCACCAGCGCCGGACGCGCCGCACCCGCCTGCTCCAGCCGTGCGGCGAGAGCAGCCGGCGTCGACGCCTCGAACAACGTCCGCAGCGCCACCTCCACCCCCAGCACCGCACGCACCCGGCTCACCAACCGCGTCGCCAGCAGCGAATGACCGCCGAGCGCGAAGAAGTCGTCATCGACCCCGACCTTGTCCAGGCCGAGGACCTGGGCGAACGCCTGGCACAGGATCTCCTCCTGCACCGTGACCGGAGCCCGCCCGGCCCCCGCGGTGAACTCGGGAGCGGGCAGCGCCTTGCGGTCCAGCTTGCCGTTCACCGTCAGCGGCAGCGCGTCCAGCACCATCACCGCCGAGGGCACCATGTACTGCGGCACCCTTTCCGCGACGAAGTCACGCAGCTCGGACTCGCCGGCATCGCCGACCACGTAGGCGACCAGGCGTTTGTCGCCGGCTGTGTCCTCGTGCACCAGGACCGCCGCCTGACCCACCCCC
>NZ_BAABKC010000042.1:0-40788 GCF_039543625.1 Streptomyces similanensis
GCCGCGGGGCCGGGGCCGGGGCCGGTGGCCGCGGTGGCGCGTCCCGCGCTGGGCCGGGGCGGCGGCGCGGGCGCGGGCGACCGACGCGGGGCGACGGGCCGCAACCGCGTCGTGTCCACGTCGCCCGCCACCGGCCGCCCGCCACCGGGACGCGGTGTTGCGGACGCGGACGAACGGTGCGGCGGGAGCGGCCGCAACCGCCGGGTCACCTCCGGGTCGGCCTCCACGGACCGCCCGGCGTCACCCCGGCCGGCCGCCCTCGACGGGCCGGCGGGCGGGGCCGTGGGGGCAGTGGGCGGAGCCGAGGGAGTGGCGGGCCGGCCCGACGGGACGGCGGGCGGGTCCGAGGGAGCGGCAGGCCGGACCGACGGGGCCGCAGGCCGGGTCGGAGGGGGTACGGGTCCGGTCGACGGGCCACTGGGCCGGATCGAGGGGGCACCCGGCGGAACCGAAGGAGCGGCAGGCTGGATCGGAGCGGCTACAGGGCCGGCCGACGGACCACTGGGCCGAATCAAGGGGGCACCCGGCGGAACCGAGGAAGCGGCAGGCCGGATCGGAGGGGCTACAGGTCCGGCCGACGGGCCACTAGGCCGAATCAAGGGGGCACCCGGCGGGACCGAGGAAGCGGGAGGCCCGACCGGAGGAGTGCCGGGGCTGGCCGGAGGAGTGCCGGGGCGGGCCGACGGGGCGGCGGAACGGGCCGAGGGACCGGCGGGTCCGGCCGAGGGGGCGGCGGAACGTTTCGCGGCGGGGGCGGGCGGCGCGGAGCGGGCCGGGCCCGTCGCCGCCGGGCCGGGCGCGGCCGGGACGCGGAGGCCGGGGCGGCCGGGCGGGGCCGGTGAGCGGTCCGAGGCGCCGTCAGGGGCCGCTCCGGCGGGGGCGCCGGTGCGTCCGGCGGTGGTTCCATTGCCCCCGACGGTGGTTCCGTTGCCCCCGGCGGTCGTCCCGGCGGTGGTTCCGTTACTCCCGGCGGTCGCTCCGGCAAGAGTTCCGTTTGTTCCAGCCGGCGGTGGGGTGTCCGGGAAGCGGGCGGAGGCCGGGGGTGGGGGCGGGGGGTCGGACGGGCGCGGCGGTACGGGTGCGTGGCGCGCTTCCGTGCTCATGCACCCCCCGTTTCCTCGTGCCCGCACCGCGTCCCGGCGCGCGGCGGCAGTCCTCGTCTCCCCGCCCGGCGCCGACTCGTCGTCACCGGGCACGCATACCCGTACGGACGAAGCGCCATCCCGGCTCAACTCCGCGGCCGCGACCGGCGTGTCGTTCCGCCGGACGTGCGCGTCACTCTACGGGCTGAATCCGGTTGGGCGGGAACCCGTACGGCGGGCCCGGGGCATCTGCCCGGAACGTCCCCCTACCCTGCGGTAATCCTGTCTGGCAGGCTTCGCACATGACTGCGCGTGCCGCCGACCGGACCCGGTACGACCGGGCCACCGCACATCTCGACGCCCCCGTCGCGATCGTCGACCTGGATGCCTTCGACGCCAACGCCGACGACCTCGTCCGCCGGGCCGGCGGCAAGCCGATCCGGGTGGCGAGCAAGTCCGTGCGCTGTCGCGCCCTGCTCGAACGGGCCCTGGCCAAGGACGGGTTCGCGGGCATCATGTCGTTCACGCTGGCGGAGTCGCTGTGGCTGGCCCGTTCCGGGTTCGAGGATGTGCTGCTGGCCTACCCCTCCGCCGACCGCGCCGGCTTCGCCGAACTGGCCGCCGACCCGAAACTGGCCGCCGCCGTCACGGTGATGGTGGACGACCCGGCCCAGCTCGACCTGATCGACGCCGCGCGCCAGGGCGGGCGCGAGGACGTCCGGGTGTGCCTGGAGCTGGACACCTCGCTGCGGCTGCTCGGCGGCCGGGTGCGCGTCGGCGCGCGCCGCTCCCCGCTGCACTCCCCCGCCCAGGTCGCCGAGTTGGCCCGTACGGTGACCCGGCGGCCGGGGTTCGAGCTGGTCGGGATCATGGCGTACGAGGGGCATATCGCGGGCGTCGGCGACGCGTTGGACGGGCGGCCGGTGCGCTCGCGGGCGATCCGGCTGATGCAGGCGGCCGCCCGGCGGGAGCTGGTGGAGCGGCGGGCGGCCGTGGTGCGGGCGGTCCGGGCGGTCGCGCCGGGCCTGGAGTTCGTCAACGGCGGCGGCACGGGCAGTGTGCAGCACACCGCCGTGGAGGACGCGGTCACCGAGATCGCCGCGGGTTCCGGGCTGTACGTGCCGCGTCTGTTCGACAACTACACGTCGTTCCGGGGCCGTCCGGCGGCGCTGTTCGCACAGCCCGTGGTGCGCCGGCCCGGCGTCGGCGCGGTCACGGTCCTCGGCGGCGGCTACCCGGCCTCCGGCGCGGCGGGCCCGGACCGGCTGCCGGTGCCGTATCTGCCGGAGGGGTTGCGCTACGACCCGCAGGAGGGGGCCGGCGAGGTGCAGACGCCGCTGCTCGGCTCGCCGGCCGACGATCTGCTGATCGGCGACCGGGTGTGGTTCCGGCACGCGAAGGCGGGCGAGCTGTGCGAGCGGTTCGACACCCTGCACCTGGTCGAGGGCGACCGGGTGACGGCGTCCGTGCCGACGTACCGGGGCGAGGGTCACACGTTCCTGTAGGCGCTCGCGTCGCACCGGGGCGAGCGGCACACGGGCCGGCGGGTCCCCGGTCACGGGCGCCGCGCCCCGCGCCCGCCGCGTGCCGAGCGGGCCGGCGCCCCGCGTCAGCCGTTCCCCGAGCGGGTCAGCGTCAGCAGTTCGCGGGCCGGGCCCGCCGGGCGGTGGCCGGCCGGCCAGACCGCGCGCAGGTCGCGGCGCAGGGCGACGTCCTCGACCGGGACGGTGACCAGGCGGCGCAGGGTCAGCTCGTCGCCCACGGCGAGTTCGCTGAGCACCGCGGGGCCGGCCCCGCTCACCGCGGCGGCCTTCACGGCGGTCGTGGAGGACAGTTCGATCAGCGGGCGGGCCAGGCCGCCCAGGGCGGCGTCCAGGACCTGGCGGGTGCCGGAGCCCTTCTCCCGCAGGATCAGCGGGGTGGCGGCCAGCTCCGCCGCCTCGATCGGGCGCCGGCGGCGGGCCCAGGGGTGGGCGGGGGCGGCGACCACGATCAGCCGGTCGTGGGCGATCACCACGGAGTCGAGGCCGGGCGGCACCGACACGCCCTCGACGAAGCCGAGGTCCGCCTCGCCCGCGAGCAGCCGCTCGGCGACCACCGCCGAGTTACCGGCCAGCAGCGACACCGCCGTGTCCGGCCGCCGTGCCCTGAGCGCGATCAGCCAGCCCGGCAGCAGGTACTCCGCGATGGTCATGCTGGCGGCGACCCGCAGCCGCGAGTCCCGGCGGTCGCGCAGCGCCTGCGCCCCCGCGTCGAAGGCCTCCGCCGCCTCCACCACCCGCCGGGCCCAGTCCGTCACCAGCGCGCCCGCGTCGGTGAGCCGTGAGCCGCGCGGTGAGCGGTCCACCAGGGCCAGGCCCAGCTGCCGTTCCATGGAGCGGACGCGGCTGCTGGCGGCCGGCTGGGTGATGCCCAGCTCGCGGGCCGCGCCGCCGAGGCTGCCCAGCCGTGCCACGGCCAGCAGCAGTTCCAGCGCGCCCAGGTCCGGCACGCGGTGCGCCAGCGTCGCCGGGACCCGCCGCTCCGTGTGCCGCGTGTCCTCCGTGCCGCCGCCCGCTGTCACCTCCGGCCTCCTCTCAGCCCGCCCGTACGCCCGCCCATAAATTCAGCTTATGCCCTGATAGAGACAAACCCCCTGGTGGGGGCCGTGCCTCCGCGACAGCCTGAACCCATGGTCACCGCAGCACATTCCCCTTCCCGGCCGGACCCTTCCCCGTCGGACCCTTCCCGGCCGGCCGCGTCCCGGCCGCGCTTCCCCGCCGTGCGCCATCTCGGCCCCAACTGGTACGGCTCCGTCATGGGCACCGCCGCCGTCGCCTCGGCGGGCGGCGCGCTGCCGGTGCGGGTGCCGGGGCTGCGTACCGGGTGCACGGCCGTGTGGGCGCTCGCGCTCGCCGTGCTGGCGGTGCTGCTGGTGGCGCGCGCGCTGCACTGGGTTCACCACCGCGACCGGGCCCGCGCCCACCTCCTGGACCCGGCGGCGGCCCCGTTCTACGGCTGTCTGGCCATGGCGCTGCTGGCGGTCGGCGGCGGCGCGCTGTCGGTGGGCCGGGACTGGATCGGCGCCGCACCCGCGCTGGCCCTGGACGCGGTGCTGTTCACGGCGGGCACGGCCGTGGGCCTGGTGGCGGCGGTGGCGGTGCCGTACCTGATGGCCGTGCACCATCGCATCGAGCCGCACCAGGCGACGCCGGTGTGGCTGCTGCCGGTGGTGGCGCCGATGGTGTCCGCGGCTCTCGGGCCGGCCCTCGTCGCGCATCTGCCGGCCGGGCAGGCGCGGCAGACGCTGCTGCTGGGGTGCGTGGCGATGTTCGGGCTGAGCCTGCTGGCGACGCTGGCCCTGCTGCCACTGGTGCTGGGCCGGCTGCTGATCGCCGGGCCGCTGCCCCTCGCGCTCACCCCGACGCTGTTCCTGGTGCTGGGCCCGCTGGGTCAGTCCACCACCGCCGCGGGGGCCTTCGCCGACGCCGCCCCCGGTGTCGTACCGGCGCCCTACGACACCGGCTTCACCGTGTTCGCCCTGCTCTACGGGGTGCCGGTGCTGGGCTTCGCGGTGCTCTGGTTCGCGTTCGCGGCGGCGCAGCTGGTGCGGGCCGGGCGGCGGGGCATGGGGTTCGCGATGACGTGGTGGTCCTTCACGTTCCCGGTCGGCACGTGTGTGACGGGGGCCTCCGCCCTCGCCCGGCACACCCACCTCGCCGTCTACGCGGGCCTGGCCGTCGTGCTGTACGCCGTCCTGGTCGCCGCCTGGGCCGCGGCGGCCGTGCGCACCGCGCGCGGGCTGGTCAGCGGAGCGTTGCTCGCAGCGCCTCGCCCAGCACCTGCGGAGCGTCGGCCAGCGAGGGTCCGTACCACGTCAGGTGCCGTCCGCTGACCAGCGCGCAGGGCAGGCCGGGGAACGCCTCGGGGCCGTCGTCGGCGGTGAAGCGGTAGGGCTCGTCGGGCAGGACGACGAGGTCGGGGGCGGTCTCGCGCAGCTCGGTCAGGGGGACGCGCGGGTAGCGCTCGGGGTGGCCGGCGTAGCGGTGGTCGACGCCGAGGCGGGCCAGGACGTCGCCGGCGAAGGTGTCGCGGCCGAGCACCATCCACGGCCGCCGCCAGATCGGCACCACGGCGCTGAGGCGGGGGCCGGGCGCGGGCGGCGCCGCCCAGGCGGCGGCCGCCTCGTCCAGCCAGCGCGGCCGGCTCCGGGCCCCGCACGCGGCCAGCACCCGGTCCAGTTCCGGGAATGCCCGGGGCACGTCGCGGATCTCGGTGACCAGGACCCCGATCCCGGCCGCGCGCAGGGCGTCGAGGTCGGCGGGGCGGTTCTCCTCCTCGTTGGCGACCACCAGATCGGGGGCGAGGGCGGCGATGCGGTCGGTCCGCGGGTTCTTGGTGCCGCCGATCCGGACGACGTCGAGGTCCGCGGGGCGGGCGCACCAGTCGGTGGCGCCGGCCAGGACGCCGGGCAGGGTGGCGGCGATCGCCTCGGTGAGCGAGGGCACCAGGGAGACGACCCGCATCAGCGCGTCCGGTCCTGCACCGCCTCGATGTGCTCGGCGACCGCGACGACGATCACCCGGGTGTCCGGGACGGTCGCCCGCCAGCGGTGGCGGACCCCGCCGGTGAGGTACATGGTGTCGCCGCGCGCCAGCCGGTGGGCGCGGCCCTCCGCCTCGATCTCCACCGCGCCGTCGGCGACGTACATCAGCTCGTCGTTGCGGTGCTGGAACTCGCGGCCGGCGTCGTGGTCGCCGGTGAACTCGGAGGCGTGCAGCTGGTGGTGGCCGCGCACCAGGGAGCGCACCCGGGGTTCGGGGTCCAGCTCGGTGGCCTCGCCGCGTACGACGTCGACGCTGCACGCCGGGTCGGCCGCCGCCAGCAGTTCGACGGCGGTGGTGCGCAGCGCGTCGGCGACCTTCTCCAGCGAGCCGCGGCTGGGGCGGGCCCGGTCGTTCTCGACCTGGCTCAGGAAGGGCACCGACAGGCCGCTGCGCTGGGCCACGACGGCGAGGGTGAGGTCCAGCGCGCGCCGTCGCCGCCGTACCGCGGCGCCCACGCGAAGGGGCTGCTCTTTGTTGTCGCCCATCGCTGCGGCTCCCTCCTTCGCTCGTCGGTCCGCCGTCCGGGGGCCCGGTCGCGGGCGCACGTCTCCTGATGGCTTCTCTGCACCCTACGCATGTTCGGCAAACCGTTTCACGCGGGCTTCGCATCGACGTAAGGATTCCGTAGTGCGGACCTCATGGTTCGCGCCAGTGGATCGGGGCGGCGCGAGGTGCGCCGGGGGCCGGGCGGCGGGGGCGGGGCGGGTGTGCGGGCCGGGCGTGCGGCGGCCCCGGGCGACCCCGCGTCACCCGATCGGCCCGCGGTCCCGGCGGCGCCCGCCGGGCGGCGGGGCGGCCGGGGTGTGAGGGTCGCTCTCCGTGGTTGGCCGATTCGCGTCCGCGCCCGGTGCGCGCCCGAGGGGCGGGCCTCCCGGTGCCGGGAGAGCCCGCCCCTCGGGCGGTGTGCGGCGTGCGTGGTCAGCCGGCGGTCATCCGCTGTTCCACGTCGGGGTGCTGGGTGAGCCAGGCGTCGACCGCCTGGTCCTCGTGGCCCTGGCCGCGCCGGTTGATCTCGCTCTCCAGGCTGCCGAGTTCGGCCTCGCTCATCCGGAAGTTCTTGATCCACCGGGTGAGCCGCGGGTACTGCTCGGGGAACTTCAGGCCGGAGATGGTGCGGATGGTGTTGCCGACGCCGAAGAGCTTCTTGTCGTCGGCCAGCTTGGTGAGGCCGTAGCGGCTGTAGGCCCAGTGCGGCGACCACAGGACGACGGCCACCGGCTGCTTCTTGGCGTAGGCGCGCTTGAGCTCGGCGAGCATCGCGGGCGTGGAGCCGTCGACGACCTTGTACTCCTCGTCCAGGCCGTAGCCGGGCAGGACCTTGTTCTTGAGCAGGTCCATCTCGCCGGTGCCCGGCTCGATGCCGATGATCTTCCCGCCGAACTCGGAGGACTTGCCCTTGAGGTCTTCGAGGGACTTCACGTCCTTGACGTAGGACGGTACGGCGATCTCCAGGGAGGTCGGCCGGTACCAGGTGCCGAGGTCCCTCAGCTTGTCCTTGTTCTTGTCCCAGTAGTTCTTCTGGGCGTAGGGCAGCCAGGCGTCGAAGTTGAGGTCGATGTCGCCGCCGGCGAGGCCGGTGTAGACGGGGCCGACGTCCATCTGCTTGAGGTTCAGCTTGTAGCCGCGGCTCTCCAGGACGTGCTTCCACAGGCGGGTGACGGCGACGTCCTCGTCCCAGGGGAACCAGGCGACGTTCAGCGTGCGCCCCGCCTCGGCCGGCTTGGCGCCGGAGCCGCCGGGCACCGGGGCGAGCTTGTCGACCAGGCCGGGGTTGGACTTGAGCCAGGTGCGCACGGCGTCCTGCTGGCGGCCCTTGCCCGCCTTGTTGATCTGGGCTTCCAGGCCGGTGAGCTGCTTCTCGCCGAGCTTGAAGTCCTTGAGCCACTTCCCGACGACCGGGTTGTCGGCGGCGAAGCCCTTGCGGGCCAGGGTGTGCACGCCGTCGCCGGTGCCCCAGGCGCCCTTGGGGTCCTTCAGCTTCTTCAGGCCGTAGTCGCTGTACGCCCAGTGCGGGGACCAGAGCGTGACGACGATGGGTTCCTTCTTGCTGTAGGCGCGCTTGAGCTCGGCGAGCATCGCGGGCGTGGAGCTGTCGACGACCTTGTACTCCTTGTCCAGGCCGTACTCCTTGAGGACCTTGCTCTTGAGCAGGGCCATCTCGCCGGCGCTGGACTCGATGCCGGTGATCTTCCCGCCGAACTCGGCCGCCTTGCCCTTGAGGTCGTCCAGGCTGTCGACGTCCTTCATGTACGACGGGACGGTCAGCTCCAGGGAGGTCTGGTCGTACCAGGAGCCGAGGTCGTCGAGCTGCTTGCCGTACTTCTTCCAGTACTGGGCGTGGGTGGTGGGCAGCCAGGAGTCGGTCTCGAAGTCGACGCTGCCCTGGGCGAGCGAGGTGTAGAGCGGTCCGGCGTCGAACTGCCGGGCCTCCACCTGGTAGCCGCGCTGTTCGAGGATCTCCTTCCACAGGAAGGTGGAGGCGACGCCCTCGTCCCAGGGGATGTAGCCCAGGGTGATCTTCTTGCCCTTGCCGACGTTCGTGCCGTCGGCGGCGGCGGTGGCGCCGGAGGCGCCGCCGAAGACGCCCATGCCGCCGGCGACGAGGGCGAGGACGACCACGCCGACCACGGCGAGCTGCGGCCGCGGCCGGTAGGACCAGATCTTCAGGCCGCCGGCGGCGCGGGCCCGGGCGGCGGCGCGCCGGCCGAGCGGCGAGACCTGGGTGCCGAGCGCGCCGGTCATCCGGTCGAGGTAGATCGCGAGGATCACGATGGCGACGCCGGCCTCGGAGCCGAGGCCCACGTTGAGCTGGCCGATGGCCTCGTTGACGTCGCCGCCGAGGCCGCCGGTGCCGACCATGCCGGCGATCGCGGCCATGGACAGGCCCAGCATGATCACCTGGTTGACGCCGGCCATCACCGTGGGCAGGGCCAGCGGCAGCTGGACGCGCAGCAGCGTGTCGCGGGGCGCGGTGCCGAACGCCTCGGCGGCCTCGACCAGCTCCTTGTCGACCTGGCGGATGCCCAGCTCGGTCATGCGCACGCCGGGCGCGAGGGCGAAGATCAGGGTGGCGACGATGCCGGCGGAGGCGCCGGTGCCGAAGAACAGGATGGCCGGGATGAGGTAGATCATCGCGGGCAGCGTCTGCATGAAGTCCAGGACCGGGCGCACCACGGCGCTGACCCGGTCCGAGCGCGCCGCCCAGATGCCGACCGGCACCGAGATCACCAGGGCGATCAGGGTGGCGACCAGGACCAGCGACAGGGTCACCATCGCGTCCGGCCACAGCTCCAGGGAGTCGATGAACGCGAAGCCCGCGAAGGTGAGGACGCCGGCCAGCGTGCCGCGCAGCCAGAAGGCGAGGACGGCGAAGATGCCGGCGAGCAGCAGCGGCTCGGGCGCCTGGAGGACGGCGTTGATGCCGTCGTAGGCGCCGGTGAAGACGGTCTTGAAGAAGTCGAAGAGCCAGGACATGTGGCCGAGCAGCCAGTCGACCGCGGAGTTGACCCAGTCGCCGAGCGGGATCCTAGGCACGGGCCACCGCCTTCTCGCCGCCCTTGGCCTGCGGGGTGTCGCAGGGCTCGGGGGCGTCGGCGCTCTCGTCGCCGAGGAAGCCGACCAGCTGCCGGCGCGGGACGACGCCGACCACGGTGCGGTGCTCGTCCAGCACGGCGACCGGGTGCGAGACGCGGGCGCTGATCGCGCACAGCTCGGTGAACGGGGTGTTGGGCGTGGCCGTCTCGCAGCCGCAGTCGGCCTCGTCGCCGCGCACCTGGCGGTCCATGACCGACTCGGCGGTCAGCACGCGGGAGCGGTCGACGTCCTGGATGAAGGAGGCGACGTAGTCGTCGGCGGGGCGCAGCAGGATGTCCTCGGCGGTGCCGGTCTGCACGATCCGGCCGTCGCGCATGACCGCGATGCGGTCGCCCAGGCGCATGGCCTCGTTGAGGTCGTGGGTGATGAACACGATGGTCTTCTTCAGGGTCTTCTGGAGCTGGAGCAGCTGGTCCTGCATGTCGCGGCGGATCAGCGGGTCCAGGGCGCTGAAGGACTCGTCCATCAGCAGCAGGTCGGCGTCGGTGGCGAGGGCGCGGGCGAGGCCGACGCGCTGCTGCATGCCGCCGGACAGCTCGTCGGGCCAGGAGTCCTCCCAGCCGGCCAGGCCGCACAGGGCGAGCGCCTCGTCGGCGCGGCGTTCGCGCTCGGCGCGGGGCACGCCCTGCACTTCCAGTCCGTAGGCGGCGTTCTCGCGGACGCTGCGGTGCGGGAAGAGCGCGAAGTGCTGGAAGACCATGCTGATCTTCCGGGAGCGGACCTCGCGCAGCTCGCGGTCGGTGAGCGCGGTGAGGTCCTGGCCGTCGAAGCACACCTGGCCCGCGGTGGGTTCCAGCAGGCCGTTCAGCATGCGCAGCAGGGTGGACTTGCCGGAGCCGGACAGGCCCATCACCACGAATATCTGGCCGGGGGCCACCGTGAAGGAGGCGTCGATCACGGCGGCGGTGGCGCCGTCGGCGCGCAGTTCCTTGCGGTCGGCGCCCTGCTGGAGCTGCTCGACCGCCTCGTCGGGTCGTCTGCCGAACACCTTGTACAGGTGTTGGGCCTCAAGCCTTGATGTCACGCGCACCTCACGTCGTAGGGGACAGGGACGGAGCCGGAGTTCCGGTAACAGTTGAATAACGCAACTACTTCTGGCTCGGGCGCGCGCCTGCCCAGGCCCCCCGGGGTCAAACACAGAAGTGTCCTGGCTCACACCGCTTCCGGTCGCTGTCAGCGGCGTACGGCATGATCGGGGCGTGACCGGACGACTGATGCTCCTCGACACCGCCTCGCTGTACTTCCGCGCCTACTTCGGCGTCCCGGAGTCGGTCCGCGCCCCGGACGGCACCCCGGTGAACGCCGTGCGCGGACTGCTCGACTTCATCGACCGCCTGGTCAAGGACCACCGGCCCGACCACCTGGTGGCCTGCATGGACGCGGACTGGCGGCCGCACTGGCGGGTGGAGCTGATCCCCTCCTACAAGGCGCACCGCGTCGCCGAGGAGCACCCGGGCGGCCCGGACGAGGAAGAGGTGCCCGACACCCTCTCCCCGCAGGTCCCGGTGATCGAGGCGGTCCTGGACGCGGTCGGCATCGCCCGCGTGGGCGTCGCGGGGTACGAGGCGGACGACGTGATCGGCACCTTCACCGCGCGGGCGGACGGCCCGGTGGACATCGTCACCGGCGACCGCGACCTGTACCAGCTGGTGGACGACGCGCGCGGGGTGCGCGTGCTCTACCCCGTCAAGGGAGTGGGCACCCTGCAGAGCACCGACGAGGCGGTGCTGCGCGAGAAGTATGGCGTCGACGGCAAGGGGTACGCGGATCTGGCGCTGCTGCGCGGCGACCCCAGCGACGGCCTGCCGGGCGTGCCCGGCGTCGGCGAGAAGACGGCGGCCAAGCTGCTCGCCGAGTTCGGCGACCTGGCCGGGATCCTGGCGGCCGTGGACGATCCGCGGGCGAAGCTGACGCCGTCGCAGCGGGGGCGGCTCGACGAGGCGCGGCCGTACCTGGCGGTCGCGCCGAAGGTGGTCAGGGTGGCCGCCGACGTGCCGCTGCCCGAGGTCGCGACGGCGCTGCCGCGCGCCCCGCGCGACGCGGAGGCGCTGCGGGAACTGGCGGCCCGCTGGGGTCTGGGCGGCTCCCTGCAAAGGCTGCTGACCACACTGGAGGCGTGAGGACCGCCGCCCGACACCGGGCCGAGAGGTGTTCAACCGCGGCGCTGTCGGCCACCGGAAGGTGCTAACTTAGGTAAGCCTAAGCAGGGAGACTGGGAGGCCGTCATGGCAGAACGTCCGGCGCGCAAGCCGCGGACGGCGCACACCGCGCAGGTCGTCCGTACCGAGCGGCTGACCCCGCACATGCAGCGCGTGGTGCTCGGGGGCGAGGGACTGGCCGAGTTCTCGGCCGACGCGTACACCGACCACTACGTGAAGCTGCTGTTCCCGGCCGAGGGGGTGACCTACCCCGAGCCCTTCGACCTGGAGCGGATCCGCGCGGAGTTCCCCCGCGAGCAGTGGCCGGTCACCCGCACCTACACCGTGCGCGCCTGGGACCCGCAGTCGCGCGAACTGACCCTGGACTTCGTGGTGCACGGCGACGAGGGCCTGGCCGGCCCCTGGGCGGCGCTGGCCGGACCGGGCGAGACGGTGCGCTTCATGGGCCCCGGCGGCGCCTACGCCCCCGACCCGAGCGCCGACTGGCACCTGCTCGCCGGCGACGAGAGCGCCCTGCCGGCCATCGCCCGCTCCCTGGAGGCGATGCCCGAGGGCGTCACCGCGCACGTCTTCGTGGAGGTCTCCGGCCCCGAGGAGGAGCAGAAGATCGACTCCGACGTGCCGGTGGTCTGGCTGCACCGCGGCGACCGCCCGGTCGGCGAGGCCCTGGTCGAGGCGGTACGGGCACTGCGGTGGCCCGAGGGCCGGCTCCAGGCGTTCGTGCACGGCGAGGCCGGGTTCGTGAAGGAGCTGCGCCGGCTGCTGCGGGTCGAGCGGGCCATCGCGCGCGAAAACCTGTCGATCTCCGGCTACTGGCGCCTGGGCCACAACGAGGACGGCTGGCAGGCCTCCAAGCGGGAGTGGAACGCCCGGATCGAGGCCGAGCAGGAGGGCGCGGCGCCGGCCGCGTGAGACCTGCGTGAGACCTGAGGGGAAGGGGCGGCGCCGAGACCGGCGCCGCCCCTTCCCGCTGTCCGCGCTGTCCGCGCCACCAGCGGTTTCCCCGCCCGCGCGGCGCCTCGTAGGCTGCACCGGATGAGACGCCGTACCCCTGTTCCGCCCGCTCCCCTGCCCCAGCGCCGCGGGGTGGACCCGGTGCGGGTGCGGCTGCCCGCCGAGGGACCGTGGGCCACCGTGCGCGAGCATCTGGTGGAACGGCTGTCGGGGGCCGCGCCCGGGGCGGTCGAGGAGATGTTCGCGGCGGGGCGGATCGTCGCGGCCGACGGCCGGGCGGTGCCGCCCGACGCGCCGTACCGGCCCGGGATGTTCGTCTGGTTCCACCGCGAGCTGCCCCTGGAGACGCCGGTGCCGTTCCCGCTGGTGGTGGTCCACCGCGACGAGCACATCGTCGTCGTGGACAAGCCGCACTTCCTGGCCACCACCCCGCGCGGCAGCCATGTGGCCGAGACCGCGCTGGCCCGGCTCCGCCGCGATCTGGACCTGCCCGCGCTCGGCGCGGCGCACCGCCTGGACCGGCTCACCGCCGGACTGGTGCTGTTCACGGTGCGGCCCGAGGAGCGCGGCGCGTACCAGACGCTCTTCCGCGACCGGCGGGTCCACAAGGAGTACGAGGCCGTCGCGCCGTACGACCCGGGCCTCGCGCTGCCCCGCACGGTGCGCAGCCGGATCGTGAAGGAGCGCGGGGTGCTCACCGCCCAGGAGGTGGCGGGCGAGCCGAACGCGGTCACGGACGTGGAGCGGGCCGAGCACCGGCCGGGAGGCCCGGCCCGCTACCGGCTCACCCCGCGCACGGGGCAGACGCATCAGCTGCGGGTGCACATGAACGCGCTCGGCGTGCCGATCCTCGGCGACCCGCTCTACCCGGTGGTGACCGCCGGGGGACCGGCCGGCGACTTCCGCCGCCCGCTGCAACTGCTGGCACGGGTGCTGGAGTTCACCGACCCGATCACGGGCGCGGAGCACCGCTTCCGCAGCGGCCGTGAGCTGCGGGCCTGGTCCGACCCGACGGCGTGGTCGGCCGGGCGGTGACCGCGGTCCGCCGCCCGGCCGGCCCGGCGGCGGCCGTCACTCACCGCGCCACCAGCGCAGGAACCGCTGCCAGACGCCCGCCGGACGGTCCCGCGCACCCGCCGCGCCCGCCCCGGCGGGAGCCTCCCGCACCGGCGGCGGCTCCAGCAGGGTGCTCGGCACGGGCATGGTGCGCGGCCAGGGTGCGGAGGCGGCCGGAGGGCGCGGGCGCGGCGTGCCGGCCGCCGGGGTGTGCTCCGGGCCCGAGGGCGCGGCGAAGGCGCGAACCGTGCTGATGTCCCAGGCGGCGCGCTGCTGCGGGAGCGGCATCGGGGTGTGGCTCGGCTGCGACGTCACGTCCTGCTGCGGCCGCGGGCTGAACCGCACCGGCAGCTCCACCAGGTGCTGCGAGGCCATCGACTCCGTCCAGCGCAACTCCTCCTCGGGGCAGTCGAGCTGGAGGTCCGGCAGCCGCATCAGCAGCTTGTCTACGCCGACGTCGGCGATGGCCCGGCCGATGTCCTGGCCGGGGCACTCGTGCGGGCCGCCGCTGAAGGCCAGGTGGGAGCGGTTGCCCTGCATGTCGGCCGGCAGGTCGGGGCGCACCCGCGGATCGACGTTGGCCGGGGCGATGCCGAGCAGCAGCCCGTCGCCGCGCCGGATGCGCCGGCCGCCGAGTTCGGTGTCCTCCTTGGCGAAGTAGCCGAGGATGGTGCTGAACGGCGGCTCGTCCCACAGGGACTGCTCCACCGCCTGCGGCACCGTCATCTGGCCGCCGTTGAGCTGGGCGCGGAAGCCGGGGTCGGTGAGCACCCGGCGGATGGTGTTGGCCAGCAGGTTGGCGGTGGCCTCGTAGGAGGCGATGAGCACGACCCGCAGGTGGGCGCCGACCTCGTCGTCGCTCAGCCGGGCCGGGTCGGCGATGAGGTGGCTGGTGAAGTCGTCCGCCGGCTCGGCCCGGCGGCGCGCGGTGAGCCGGCGCAGACAGTCCATGACGTACTCGTTGCTGGCGATCGCGGTCTCGGTGCCCTTGAGCATGTCCCGGGCGGCCTGCACGATCCGGTCGTTGTACTCCTCGGGCATGCCGAGGATCTCGCACATCACCGCCATCGGCAGGTGCTCGGCGAACTGGTCGACGAGTTCGGCCCGGCCGCGTTCGCAGAACCGGTTGACCAGCCGCTGGGTGGCGCGGCCGATGTGCCGGCGCAGCCTGCGCGGATCGATGGTCGCCACGGCGCTGGTGACCGCGCCGCGCAGCCGCAGGTGCTCCTCGCCCTCGGCGTAGGAGCAGACCGGCTGCCAGGCGAAGTGCGGCATGAGCGGGTGGTCGGGCTTGACCCGGCCGTCCACGAGCGGGGTCCAGATCCGGCTGTCGCGGGTGAACTGCGAGGGCGTGCGCACCATGTGCAGGTTCTCCGCGTGGCCGAGGACCACCCAGATCGGTACGTCGTCGTGGAGCAGCACGGGCGCCACCGGGCCGTGCTCCTCGCGGAGCCGGCGGTACAGCGCGCGCAGGTCCCGCACCTCGTGGAGCCGGTACAGGCCCGTCGGTGCGACGGCGTGCGCGGGGCAGCCCGGGGGCGGCGCGGGGGTGAGGTCGTCCGGACCGGTCAGGGGGTGGGGTTCAGGCGTCACGGCGGTCGCTTTCGGGGCGAAAGGTTCGGGGCGAAAGGGGGGACGGCAGACGGGGGGGCTCAGCTGGGCGAGCCGGTCAGGGCGAGCGAGTGCAGGAAGCGGACCAGGGTCAGCAGGACGTCCCGGCTGGAGGCGCGGCGCCGTACGTCGCAGTCGACCATCGGGATGTTCTCGGCCAGGTCGAGCGCCTGGCGCAGTTCCGCGATCGGGTAACGGGGCGCGTCCGGGAAGGAGTTGACGGCCACGACGAAGGGCACGCCGCGCTCCTCCAGGCGGCCCATGACGTCGAAGCTGACCTCCAGGCGGCGCGTGTCGACCAGGACGACCGCGCCGAGCGCGCCTTCGAACAGGCCGTTCCACAGGAACCAGAAGCGCTGCTGGCCGGGGGTGCCGAAGAGGTAGAGCACCAGCTGTTCGGTGATGCTGATGCGGCCGAAGTCCATCGCCACGGTGGTGGCGGTCTTGGTCTCGGAGCCGTAGTTGTCGTCGATGCCGATGCCGGCCTGGGTCATGGTCTCCTCGGTGGTCAGCGGCCTGATCTCGCTGACCGAACCGACCATCGTGGTCTTGCCGACCCCGAAGCCGCCGACGATGACGATCTTCGCCGCGGCCTGGGCCGTGTGCGGCAGCTGGTCCTCGGTCCGGGGGCCGGGCAGGGGGTCAGAGCCGTTGAAGTCCATGCATCACCGCTTCGAGGAGGGATCGGTCGGGCACCGCCCGGCGGACGATGGGGGCGCGCGCCTGCACCAGTTCGGCCGCCAGCAGCTCGGTGATCAGGACCGTGATCGCGCTGAACGGCAGGCTGAGATAGGCCGACAGCTCGGCCGCGGACAGCGGGGCGGAGCACAGCCGCAGCAGTGCCGCCTGTTCGGGGCTGGCGGACGGGGGCGGCTCGGCGTGCGCCACGATCAGCGTCACCAGGTCGACGGCGGCGCGGGCGCCGTCCTCGTCCGCGCCGGCGACGACGTACAGCCGCTCGGGGTTCTTCTGCCGGCCGCCCTCGGCTCCTGCGGGCGGCGGCGGTTCCGGCGGGGGTGCGGGGCTGCGCCTCTGGCGCCGCGGAGGCGTCATACGGTCTGCCCGTTGCGGCGGGGCGGACTGGTCAGGTGGGCGCCGATGCGGACCACGAGGTCGCGCATGCGGGCGCTCATCATGCCGGGTTCGGTGCGGATGTCGGCGAGGACGGCGAGGTAGGCGTTGGCGCCGGCGGACATCAGGTAGAAGTAGCCGCCGTTGATCTCGATGACGACCAGCTTCATCCGCCCGTCGCTGCCCGGGATCTCGCCGGCCACCGCGGTCGCGAGGCTCTGCAGTCCGGCGCAGGCGGCGGCGACCCGGTCGGCGGCGTCGGGGTCGCCGCCGTAGCGGGCGATGCGCAGGCCGTCGGCGGAGAGCACCACGATCATCTCGATGCCCGGCACGCCGTCGTCGAGCTCCTTGAGCATCCAGTCGAAGTTGGCTCGCTGCTGGATCACTTGCGGTCCCCCTCGTCGTCGGCCTCGGCGCGGGCCGGCTTCTCGATCAGGTGCATGTAAGCGGTCGGGTTCTGGGTGAACGCGGTCGGGTCGGGCCCCGGGTTGTCCTTCTTCAGACCGTCCCAGAAGGCCTCGACCCACAGGCCGGGTTCGGGCTCGTCCTCGGCGGGCTCGGGTGCGGGCCGGGTCCACACGGACCGGCCCTGCGCCCGGGCCTCCTTCTCGGCGCGGTCGGCGGCGATCTGGTCGGCGATGAGCTGGCCGATCGGAACGGTGACCTTGCTGCGGCGCTGCGGCAGGCCGTTCTCGGTCCACTCGGTGACGACCGGGACGTCGTCCTCCATCGACACCGAGGCGGGGATGCGCGGGCTGGTGGGGCGGCGCTTCTTGGGGGCGCGCTTGGGGCCCTCCAGGGCGTCCGCGCCGGGCAGCGGGATGGAGGTGGCGCCGATGCCGTGGGCGAGGCCGGGCGCGGGGTCGGTGGTCATCATGTCGCTGGGCACCACCAGGACGGCGCGGACCCCGCCGTAGGCGGAGGGGCGCAGCGAGACCTGCATGTTGTACGCGGTGCACAGCCGGCCGACGACCGCGAGGCCGAGGCGGGGTTCGCCGCCGATGTCCTGGAGATCGACGCCGGCCTTGGCCTCCTCCAGCATCCGTTCGATCCGGCCGCGGGACTCCTCGTTGAGGTTGACGCCGCCGTCCTCGATCTCGATGGCGACGCCGCTCTGCACCTCGATGGCGGTGACGTGCACCTTGGTGTGCGGCGGGGAGTAGCGGGTGGCGTTGTCGAGGAGTTCGGCCGCGGCGTGGATGACCGGTTCGACGTCGGTTCCCTTGATGTTGACCTTGGCGATGGAGTGCAGCTCGATGCGCCGGTACTCCAGGATCCGGGACATGGCGCCGCGCAACACGCTGTAGAGGGTGACCGGGTTGGGCCACTGGCGGCCGGGGCGGCCGCCGCCGAGGACGGAGACGGAGTCGGCGAGGCGGCCGATCAGCGCGGTGCCGTGGTCGATGCGCAGCAGGTCGTCGAAGACCTCGGGGCTGCGGCCGTGGTCCTCCTCCATCTCGCGCAGTTCCGACGCCTGCTGGTGCACGATGGCCTGGACGCGGCGGGCGATGCTGACGAAGGAGCGCTGCGTAGAGTCACGCATGTTCTCCTCGTGGTCGACGATCTTGAGGATCATGCGCACCACGGCGCGCTGCGAGTCCGGGAGCCGGCACCACTCGGGGTCGCCGTCGATGAGGTCGCGGAAGACCTCGCGGGGGGTGTGACCGGTGCGCAGGTGGGCGACCGTGGCGGGCAGGATCTCGTCGGCGAGGTAGGTGATCTCCTCGTCGTGTCCGGCCAGGCGGCGTTCCAGGTACGCGGTCCGCCGGGCGTTCTGGGCCCGCTGCTCCCGGATGACGCGGCCGCGGCGGACGGCCTCGACCGCGGTGGCGAGCACGAGCAGGGTGGCGACGGCGCCGCAGCAGCCGACGGCGAGCCGGGCGGGTTCCGGCACCAGTGCGATGGCGGCGGCACAGGCCGCCGCCATCAGCAGGGTCGGCAGCGACAGCACGCGTGTATAGGGAAGTTCGCGGCCACCGGGGGGCGGTTGAACACTCACCATGTAAGCCCTCTGAGACGAATCGGCTGGGGTTCGGGGCAGCTTCCAGTGGGGTAGGTCATGGGACAGTCGGAATCTTCGGCATCCTTGGGATGTTTGCGAACAAGCGCCCGAATAAACCTCAACTCGGTGCGCTGCGGGCGAGCCTAGTCCGACCGGATCATCGCCGTGTCATATTCGGCAAGCACCTGAAACGGGGCACGGCGCAGGAGTACTCTCTGGGGTTTTACACGCTGCGATCCCGTTCGAACGCGGAGCGTGATCGCGCACGGGCGTGCGATTCCAACTCGCCGAAGCGGGTGAAGAACGGAAGCGGGGCGTGTCCTCACGGCTCCAGCCGTGAGGACACGCCCCGCTTCCCGGGTCCGCCGGGTGTCAGCCCACCGACGAGTAGGCGACCACTCCGCGCAGCAGTCCGTCGACCGCCTTGCGGGCGTTCTTCGCCACGGTCGAGTTCTCCGTGGGCGCCGCCGCCGAGATCTGGCCCAGCACGTCGATGACCTGCTTGCACCAGCGCACGAAGTCGCCGGCCGGCATCTCCGCCTCGCGCAGCACCTCGTCGAGCCCCTTGCCGGACGCCCATTCGTAGGCGGCCCAGGCGAAGCCGAGGTCGGGTTCGCGCTGGCCGACGCCCTCGGTCTGGCTGATCCGGAAGTCCTCCTCCAGCGCGTCGAGCCGGCCCCAGATCCGCACCGTCTCGCCGAGCGCCGCCTTGGCCTTGCCAGAGGGCACCTTGGGCGTCGCGGCGTCGTCGGAGACCCGGGCCTCGTAGACCAACGCCGACACGCACGCGGCCAGTTCGGCCGGACCCAGCCCCTCCCAGACGCGCTCGCGCAGGCACTCGCTGGCCAGCAGGTCGAGTTCGCCGTAGAGCCGGGCCAGGCGCCTGCCGTGCTCGGTCACCTCGTCGCCGCGCAGATAGTCCAGTTCGGTGAGCAGCGCGACGATCCGGTCGAAGGTGCGGGCGATGGTGTTCGTCCGGCCCTCGATGCGGTGCTCCAGCTGCTGGGTGTCGCGTCGCAGCCGGTGGTAGCGCTCGGCCCAGCGGGCGTGGTCCTCGCGGTCGTCGCACCCGTGGCACGGGTGGGCGCGCAGCGCGGTGCGCAGCCGGGCGATCTCCCGGTCGTCGGCCGCCTGGGAACGCCGCTTGCGGGCTCGCTCCGGCGGGATGTGCCCGGCCTTGGTGCGCAGCGCGGAGGCCAGGTCGCGCCGGGACTGCGGGGAGCGCGGGTTGAACGACTTGGGGATCCGCATCCGCTCCAGCGCCTCCACCGGCACCGGGAAGTCGATCGCCGCGAGCCGCTTGACCTGCCGCTCCGCGGTCAGGACCAGCGGGCGCGGGCCGTCCTGGTACTCCAGGCCGCGGTGGCCGTTGGAGCGGCCGGCCGGCAGCCCGGGGTCGAGGACCAGGGCCAGGCCCGCGTACTTGCCGGTGGGCACGTGGATGACGTCGCCGGGCTTGAGCTTCTCCAGCGCGACGGCGGCCTCGGCGCGTCGCTGCGAGGCGCCCTGCCGGGCCAGCTCCGTCTCGCGGTCCTTCAGCTCCCGGCGCAGCCCCATGTACGCGTCGAAGTCGCCGAGGTGGCAGGTCATCGACTCCTTGTAGCCCTCCAGCCCCTCCTCGTTGCGCTGCACCTGCCGGGAGATCCCGACCACCGACTTGTCGGCCTGGAACTGGGCGAAGGAGGTCTCCAGCAGCTCGCGGGAGCGGTGCCGGCCGAACTGCTCGACCAGGTTGACCGCCATGTTGTACGACGGCTTGAAGCTGGAGCGCAGCGGATAGGTGCGGGTGCCGGCCAGTCCCGCCAGGTGGTCGGGGTTCATGCCGCGCTGCCACAGGACCACCGCGTGGCCCTCCACGTCGATGCCGCGGCGTCCGGCCCGGCCGGTGAGCTGCGTGTACTCGCCGGGGGTGATGTCGGCGTGCTGCTCGCCGTTCCACTTGACGAGCTTCTCCAGCACCACCGAGCGGGCGGGCATGTTGATGCCGAGGGCCAGGGTCTCGGTGGCGAAGACCGCCTTGACCAGGCCGCGCACGAACAGCTCCTCGACGACCTCCTTGAAGGTCGGCAGCATGCCCGCGTGGTGGGCGGCGATGCCGCGCTCCAGGCCCTCCAGCCATTCGTAGTAGCCGAGGACGTGCAGGTCCTCGCGCGGGATGGCGGCCGTGCGCTCCTCGACCAGGGCGCGCACCTGCTCGCGCGCCTCCTCGTCGTTGAGCCTGAGGCCCGCGTACAGGCACTGCTGGACGGCGGCCTCGCAGGCGGCGCGGCTGAAGATGAAGGTGATCGCGGGCAGCAGGCCCTCGGCGTCCAGCCGCTCGATGACCTCGGGGCGGCTCGGCGTCCAGATCCGGGAGCGCTGGCGGCGTTCGCGCTCGCGGTCCGCCTCGCGCATGGCCCGGCCGCGCCTGCGGTCCTGGTAGGACGGGCGGCTGGCCTCCATGCGGGCCAGCCGGGTGAGGTCGGGGTTGACGGCCCGCCGGTGGCCCTCGCCCTCCTCGAACAGGTCGTACATCCGGCGTCCGGCCAGCACGTGCTGGAACAGCGGCACCGGCCGGTGCTCGGCGACGATCACCTGGGTGTCGCCGCGGACGGTGTCCAGCCAGTCGCCGAACTCCTCGGCGTTGGACACCGTCGCCGACAGCGACACCAGGGTCACCGACTCGGGCAGGTGGATGATCACTTCCTCCCAGACCGCGCCGCGGAAGCGGTCGGAGAGGTAGTGCACCTCGTCCATCACCACGTAGCCGAGGCCGAGCAGGGTCTGGGAGCCGGCGTAGAGCATGTTCCGCAGCACCTCGGTGGTCATCACGACCACGGGGGCGTCGGAGTTGACGCTGTTGTCGCCGGTGAGCAGGCCCACCTTGCCGCTGCCGTAGCGGCGGCACAGGTCGGAGTACTTCTGGTTGGACAGCGCCTTGATGGGCGTCGTGTAGAAGCACTTGCGGCCCTGCTGGAGGGCGAGGTGGACGGCGAACTCGCCCACGATCGTCTTGCCGGAGCCGGTGGGCGCGGCGACCAGCACGCCCTTGCCCTCCTCCAGGGCCTGGCAGGCCTCGATCTGGAAGGGGTCGAGGCCGAAGTCGTACATCTCGCGGAAGCCCGCGAGCGCGGTGGCCTGCTCGACAGCTCGCCTGCGCGCTGCCGCGTACCGCTCGGCCGGTGAGAGATCCTCTGTCATCGTGCTTTCGAGCGTACCGGGCCGCACTGACAACAGGACGATCAATATCGCGATCGTCCCGCTCGGCCGGACACGCCGGAGGCCGGCCGCTCGGGGTGGCGAGCGGCCGGCCTCCGGGGGCCGACGGGGGGCGGCCGTCCGCGGGACGTGGCGCGGGCGGCGCGGACCGTGGCTCAGGTCACGTCGTCGTAGCCGTTGACGCGGTCGCCGCTGCTTTGCTCGGGCAGGGCGCGGGTGGCGCCGACGGACTCGATCTCGCCGATGTCCTCGGGGGTGAGGTCCAGCTCGGACGCCTCGTCGTCGGCCGGTCCCGCCGCGTCCCGGCGGCGCTTGCGGCCGTCGTTGAGCAGCGAGAAGACGACGGCGCCGAAGTACAGCACCCAGATCGGCCCGGCGAGCGCCAGCATCGAGACCGGGTCGGTGCTGGGCGTGGCGACGGCCGCGAAGACGGTGATGCCGAGGATCATGCCGCGCCACCAGCCGAGCATGCGCCGGCCGGTCAGGATGCCGGTCAGGTTGAGCATGATCAGCAGCAGCGGCAGCTCGAAGGAGAGGCCGAAGACGACCACCATGCGCGTCACCAGCTGGAGCAGGTCGTCCAGCGGCAGCAGGTTGTTCACGTTGGCGGGCGTGAACTGGAGGAGCACCTTCGCCGTGGTGGGCAGCACCTTGTAGGCGAAGAACGCGCCGCCGAGGAAGAGCGGGACGCCGGTGCCGACGAACGCGTAGGCGTACTTCTTCTCGTGCTTGTGCAGGCCCGGGGCGACGAACGCCCACAGCTGGTACAGCCAGACCGGCGAGGCGAAGACGACACCGGCCATCAGGGAGACCTGGAGGGCCATGGTGAAGGGCGCCAGCAGACCGTTGATCGTGATCTGCGCGCACTTGGCCGAGTCGCCGGGGTCGGCGGGGGCCGGCGCGTTCGCCAGCTCCTGGAACGTCCTTCCGCAGCCGACCGAGCGCAGGATCGGCTCGGTCAGGAAGTTGATGATGTCGTAGTAGAAGAAGGCGGCGACGATCGTGACCAAGACGATGGCCAGCAACGCCTTCGCGAGCCGGTTGCGGAGCTCACGAAGGTGATCCGCGAGAGGCATCCGCCCCTCGGGATCCCTCTCCTTCTTGCGGGCAGGCTTGAGCAACCCACGTCCTCATCTCGTGCGGCAGGCCGGAGGGGTCCGGCCGTGCGTCAGCGCTGGGTGGTGTCCGACGGCTCGCTGACCGGGCGCGCGCTCGTCACGTCGCCGGGGGCGGCCTTGATGGTGCGCTGCGCGGGGGGCTGCTCGTCGCCGGCGGGCGGCGGCGGGGCGGCGGAGGTGCGGCCCTCCTCCTTCATCGCCTTGGCCTCGCTCTTGAGGATGCGGGCGGACTTGCCGAGCGAGCGCGCCATGTCCGGAAGCTTCTTCGCGCCGAACAGCAGGATGATGACGACGAGGATGAGAATGATCTCGGGGGCTCCGAGCCTTCCGAACATAAGTCTTTACCTTCTCACCGAGGCGGCTGGGTGGGATGCTGTCCGATCCGCCGGACATGCGTCCGCGCGGTCGTTCTGGCAGCGATCGTAACGCTCAGGGGTGAACACGAGGCAATCCCCGGGCGTACTCCCGTCCGCGGTCCGGGCCTCGTTCTCCGGTCCGCCCGAGCAGCGTACCTGCCCGGGCCGACGGCGTGACAGGTGCGAAGCCGTCCGCCGCGCGCGGCGTCGGGCCGGGCGCGCGATGCCCGCAGGGATCGGGTCCGCGGCGACCGGAGGGCACGGGTCCGCGGCAGTGGCCGCGTTCACAGCGCGTCCGCGGCCCGGGCGGCGCTCAGCGACGCCCGTTCCAGCTCCTCGGCGGCCCGGCTGATCCGGCTCGCCGACTCCGAGACCTGCCGGCCGAGGCGGCGCGCCTCCACGAAGACGCGGACGGCGAACACACCGAGCACGGCGAGACCCAGGAACCCCGCGGCTACCGCGAGCATCGGCCAGAACATGCCCCGAGCCTAGACCGTCGGGTGCAGGCGCAGTGTGCTGACCCCACCGCCGGTGAGCAGCTCCACGATCCGCTCCCCGGCCGGCTTGCGGACGGCGGCCCCGCAGTCGGGGCAGGTGAACGAGTAGAAGGTGGTGCGGCTGCTGGCGCCGATGGCCAGCCGCAGCGCGCTCGCGCCCAGCTCGAAGCTGCCCCGGCAGTCTGGGCAGCCGGCGCGGAACACCACCGGGGCGACGCCGCGCATCCCGGCGAACGCGGCCGCGACCGACATCCCGGCCACCCCGGTCGTCGCCGACTCGCTCACAGTGCCCGCTCCTGCCTGTCGTGCGCCGCCCGGCCGGCCGCGGCGCCCGGCGCCACCGGGGCCGGGGCGGCCGCCGCGGTCCCCGTCTCCTCGGCGTCGACGCCGTCGTAGGCCGCCAGCGCCTCGTGGGCCGCCTGCCGGGCGCTGTCGGCCAGCTCGCGCGGCGCGACGATCCGGCCGTCGCGGCCCAGCCGCAGCGCCAGGCGTCTGAGGGAGGCCGGGTCGGGGGTGCGCAAGGTGATGCGCAGCCCGCCGTCGGGAAGCTCGTCGGCGCTGTCGTGCGGGTAGTACTCGGCGACCCAGCGGCCGCCGGGGCCGACCTCCACGACGACCTCCGGGTCCTCGGCCGCGGGCTGCACCAGCGCCTCGGACAGGTCGCGCAGCTCCACCTCGGGCGGCGCCGACGGCTCGTCCAGGATCCTGATCTCGGCGACCCGGTCCAGCCGGAAGGTGCGGCGCGCCTCCGAGCGGCGGCACCAGGCCTCGACATACGTGTGTCCCACGCTGACCAGACGGATGGGGTCGATCTCGCGTTCGGTGACCTCGTCGCGGGCGGGCGAGTAGTAGCGGATCCACAGCCGGCGGCGCTCGGAGATGGCCCGGTCGACGTCGGCGAAGACACCGCCCTCGGACTCGAAGGTCACCGACAGGCGGGAGCTGGCGCCCGCCGCCTCGCCGGCCGCGGTCTCGACCTTGGCCGTGGCCCGCAGCAGCGCCTGCCGGTCGCTCTCCCGCAGTCCCGGCAGGGTGGCCACCGCGCGGGCGGCCACCAGCAGGGCGGTCGCCTCGTCGGCGGCCAGCCGCAGCGGCTCGGCGGCGTCCGCGCCGAGCGCCGCCGGGTTGTGCCACCAGATGCGCTCGCCGTCGGTGTCGATGTCCAGCAGGTCGCCGCCGCGGAAGCTGGTGCCGCACATGGGCAGCACGTCGAGGTCGGAGACCAGCTCGTCCTCGGTGATGCCGAAGGCGCGCGCCACGTCCTCGATCCGCGCGCCGGGCCGCTCCCTGAGGTACGTCACCAGGGAGAGCATCCGCCGGGTCTGGTCGATGGCGTTCGCGGGCCTGACCGGTTTGCCTGCCACAGTGTTGCTCGCTCCCCCTCAGCCCTTGGCCACGGCACGCAGCCGGTCCACCACGTCGGCCCGCAGCTCGGCGGGCTCCAGGACCACCACGTCCGGTCCGAACTCCACCAGCCAGGCGTCCAGCCCGTGCCCGTACGGGATCTCCAACTCGTCCCAGCCCCCGCCCAGTTCCCGTACGGCGGTGGCCTTGGCGCGCAGCGGGTAGCCGGCGCCGGAGCGCAGCCTGATCCGCGCGCTGCGGTCGGCGATCTCGCCGGCCCAGCCCGCCACGGTCTCCCGGACGGTGACGACGTCGGGCACCGGCGCGGTGAAGGCGGCGCCGCGCGAGCGGACCTTGCCGGTGATCCGGGACAGCCGGAACACCCGCTCGGCACCGCGGTCGCGGTCGAAGCCGGCCAGGTACCAGTGGCCGCGCCAGCACTCCAGCGCCCACGGCTCGACGTGCCGGGTCTCGGGGCGGGCGGCGTTGGACTTGCGGTAGTCGAAGGCGACCGGGCGGCGGTCGCGGCAGGCCAGCATCAGCGGCTCGAAGGCGGCCTCGTGCACCGGGATGCGCGGCTCCAGGGCGCCGTGCGCCTCGAACGGGTCGACGTCCGCCGGCAGCCCGGCCGCGCGCAGCTTCTGCAGGGCGCCGCTGGCGGCGCCGGCCAGCCGGGCCTGCTGCCAGACCTTGGCGGCCAGGCCCAGGGCGGCGGCCTCCTCGGCGTCCAGGGTGATGGGCGGCAGCCGGTTGCTGTCCCGGCGGGCCAGGTAGCCGATCTCGCCGTCCAGGCTCTCCACGGTCTCGATGACCAGGCCGAGCTCCCGCAGATCGTCCTTGTCCCGCTCGAACATGCGGTTGAAGGAGTCGTCGCCGGCGCCCGCTCCCCTGCCCGGTCCGGCGGCCTCCACGTAGGCCTCGACGGAGTCGCGCAGCTCGCGCTTGCTGAGCGGCCGGCGCGTACCGAGCAGGCACAGCGCCAGGTTCATCAGCCGCTCGGCCTTGGCAATGGCCATCGGTGCCCTTCGCCTTCCTCATGGTCCCTACGACGCCCGACCGTACCGCCCCGCGCCGTGCCGGCGAAAGCCGAGGGCCCACGCCGGACAGGCGTGGGCCCCAGGTGATCGGATCCGGTCCGACTCCGCTCCGGGATCAGACCCCGAGCAGGTCGACCACGAAGATCAGGGTCTCACCGGGCTTGATCGCCGGGGTGGGGCTCTGGTCGCCGTAGGCGAGGTGCGCCGGGATGGTCAGCTGGCGGCGGCCGCCGACCTTCATGCCCTGCACGCCCTGGTCCCAGCCCTTGATGACGCGTCCGCCGCCCAGCGGGAAGCGGAACGGAGTGCCCCGGTTCCAGCTGGCGTCGAACTCCTCGCCGGTGCTGAAGGCGACGCCCACGTAATGGACGGTGACGTTCTGGCCGGCCTTCGCCTCGGGCCCGTCGCCCTCCCAGATGTCCTTGATCTCGAGGTCCGCCGGGGGCTCGCCGCCCGGGAAGTCGATCTCGGGCTTGTCGATGCTCACGTCTTAACGCTCCTGCTCGTGTACGACACGTGACGCGGACAGTCTTTCATCCCCGCCCACCCGGTGCCCGCGCCGCCGGGTCGCGCAGCGTGGCGCGCTACATCGCCGCCAGGATGTCCACCGAGAAGACCAGCGTGGAGTCCTTCTTGATGCCGCTGTCCGGCGGCGGGTTGTCGCCGTAGCCGTCGGCCGGCGGGATCACGATCAGGACCCGGCTGCCGACCTTCTTGCCGGTCAGCCCCTGCGCCCAGCCCTTGACGACCTGCTGGAGCGAGAAGGAGGTCAGGGCCTTGCGGCCGTAGGTCGAGTCGAACTCCTTGCCGCCGTCCCACAGCACGCCCTTGTACTGGACCAGCACGGTGCTGTCCGCCTTGACCGCCGGGCCGTCGCCCTCGATGACGTACTCGGAGACCAGCTTCTTGGGGGCGGCGGTCTTCGGGAGGGTGATCTCGGGGGCGCTGCCGTCGGTGGCGGTGCCCACGGTCGGCAGGGCGGCGTCCTTCTTCTGCACCGTCCGGCCCTTGGCCGAGCTCTTGGCGTTGAAGGCGTCCTGCACGTCGACGACGAAGACCAGGGTGTCGGTGCCCTTGATGCCCGCCTGGGAGTTGCCCTGCGTGCCGTATCCCCAGGTGGGCGGCACCGCGAACTGCACCCGGCTGCCGACCTTCTTCCCGGTGAGCGCGTAGCGCCAGCCGTCGATGATCGTGCCCTGGGCGAGCTGGATGAGCAGCGGCGCCTTGCGGTCGTAGGAGTTGTCGAAGACCTTGGCGCTGTCCCAGATCTGGCCCAGGTAGTGCGCCTGGACGTAGTCGTTCTCCGCCAGGGTGCGGCCGCCGCCCGCGATCACCGTCTTGACGGCGAGGTCCTTGGAGGGCCGGCCGCTGCCCTTGGCGACGGTCGGCTTCTCGCCGAACTTGGCGCCCGAGGTGATGGCCGGCAGTGGTCCGGAGACGATCTTCGGCGGGGGCGGGGCGGAGGTGGCCGTGGCCGACGGCGACGACGAGGGGGCCGGGGAGGCGCTGTCGCTGGTCTTGCCCGAGTCGGACTTGTCGCTGCCGCAGGCGGCCAGCGTGACCAGTCCCGCGGGTACGGAAATCAGTAGAGAGCGTCGGCGCACGGTGGGGGCCTCGTAATCGGTCGGTCCTGTGGGTTGGCGTGCGCGCTACCTTACTGACGATCAGCCGCCGAAACCGGCTGCGGCCCGCACCGGTTTCGGCCGGAGGCGGGAGGACCGCCGCACCCGACGACCGCGTACGCCGCTCCGTACGCCGGCTCCGCGACCGGGTGAAGCGGGCCGGCGGGCGATGCGGGCGCGCGAAGGGCGCCGTACGCGGGGGGCGTACGGCGCCCGTGCGGTGTTCCCGCAGGTTGTGCGGTGTCCCGTTCGCACCGCGTACCGCTCGGGCCGCGGTCACATTCCGGCGATGAGCTTCTCCACCCGGTCGTCCACCGAACGGAACGGGTCCTTGCACAACACGGTCCGCTGCGCCTGGTCGTTGAGCTTCAGGTGCACCCAGTCGACGGTGAAGTCCCGGCGCTGTTCCTGGGCCCGCCGGATGAAGTCGCCGCGCAGTCGCGCCCGAGTGGTCTGCGGCGGGACCGACTTGCCCTCGAAGATCTTCAAGTCGTTGCAGATCCGGGTGGCTTGGCCCTTCTTCTCCAGCAGGTAGTACAGGCCGCGGCGGCGGTGGATGTCGTGGTAGGCGAGGTCTATCTGGGCGACCCGCGGATGCGACATCGTCATGTTGTGCTTGGCCCGGTACCGCTCGATGAGCTGGTACTTCATCACCCAGTCGATCTCGGTGCCGATCCGGTCGAGGTCCTCGGCCTCGATCGCGTCCAGCGTGCGGCCCCACAGCTCCAGCACCCGCTCCACGGTGCCGGTGCGGATGCCGCGGCGCTCGCAGAAGTCCACGGCCTTCTCGTAGTACTCGCGCTGCACCTCCAGTGCCGAGGCCTCCCGGCCGCTGGCCAGGCGCACCTTGCGGCGGCCGGTGATGTCGTGGCTGACCTCGCGGATGGCCCGGATCGGGTTCTCCAGGGTGAGGTCGCGCATCACCGTGCCCGCCTCGATCATCCGCAGCACCAGGTCGGTGGCGCCGACCTTCAGCAGCATCGTCGTCTCGGACATGTTCGAGTCGCCGACGATGACGTGCAGCCGCCGGTAGCGCTCGGCGTCGGCGTGCGGTTCGTCGCGGGTGTTGATGATCGGCCGCGACCGGGTGGTAGCCGAGGAGACGCCCTCCCAGATGTGCTCCGCCCGCTGGCTCACGCAGTAGACGGCGCCGCGCGGCGTCTGCAGGACCTTGCCCGCGCCGCACAGCAGCTGCCGGGTGACCAGGAACGGGATGAGGATGTCCGCGAGCCGGGAGAACTCCCCGTGCCGGGCCACCAGATAGTTCTCGTGGCAGCCGTAGGAGTTTCCCGCCGAGTCGGTGTTGTTCTTGAAGAGGTAGACGTCGCCCGCGATTCCCTCCTCGTGCAGGCGTCGTTCCGCGTCTACCAGGAGTCCTTCGAGAATGCGCTCGCCGGCCTTGTCGTGGGTGACCAGTTCGATCACATTGTCACATTCGGGTGTGGCGTATTCCGGATGTGACCCCACGTCGAGATAGAGCCGGGCGCCGTTTCGCAGAAAGACATTGCTGCTGCGGCCCCATGACACGACACGGCGGAAGAGGTACCGCGCCACCTCGTCAGGCGACAGGCGGCGCTGTCCCCTGAACGTGCACGTGACGCCGTACTCGTTCTCCAGCCCGAAAATGCGGCGGTCCATGACTGAACATTACGCCCGATCCCCCGAGCTGAAACGGGGTTCGGCAGCACGATTTGGATCATTTTCCGATGAAGCCGCAACGACCGCCCGTCCGGCGGGAGCTGCGAGGACCCGCCCGGTGGCCAGCAGCACCAGCAGCGACAGGGCTCCGGCGACCCCCGGCACCGCGAACCCCCACAGCGCTCCGCCGGCCTGGACCACCGGCCCCGCGGCCCCCGTTCCCACCGACGCGCCCACCGTGAACGTGGTCACCAGCCAGGAGAACGCCTCCGTCACCGTCCCGGCCGGCGCGTGCCGGTCCACGATGACGAACGCGCAGGCGATGCAGGGCGCCAGGAACACCCCGGCGAGCGCCGTGAGCGCCACCATGGCCACCGCGCCCGGCATCAGCAGGAGCGGCAGGTAACACACCGCCAGCAGGGCGACCAGCGCGCGCAGTCGCCGCTCGGGCACGCCCGCCCACTGGCGCGCCCCGTAGACGGCGCCGCCGGCCAGCGCGCCCAGGCCGAGCGCCGCCATCAGCCAGCCGTACACCGCGTCGCCGCCGTGGCCGTCGGCGTACGGGACGGCCGCCACCGTGATGGAGCCGAGCGCGACGCCGACGAAGAGGAACGCGGCGAGCAGGGCCAGCAGGCCCGGCGAGCGCAGCGCGCCGAGCCAGTGCGCCTCGCGCGGCGCCGAGCGCCACGCCCGCGAGGGCGGCGAGAGGACCACGCAGAGCGCCCCGAGCACGCCGAGCACGTTCAGCACGATCAGGGCCGCCCGCGCCGACCACAGCGACACGCACAGGGTGACCAGCAGCGGCCCCACGGTGAACATGACCTCCTGCGCCACCGCGTCCATGGCGTAGGCCGTGTGCACCTGGCCCTCCTTGCGCAGCACGGAGGGCCACAGGGCGCGCAGACCGCCCTCCAGGGGCGGGGTGAACAGTCCGGCGGCCGCGACGGCCGGGTAGGCGAGCGCGCCCTGCCCGGCGCCGGTCAGGGCGAAGGCGGTCATCGCCAGGGCCGCCGCGAGCGCCGCCGGCAGCTGCACCCGGGGCTGTCCGTACAGGTCCACCAGGCGGCCGAGCACGGGCTGCCCGACGGCGTTGGCGACGCCGTAGACGGCGGCCAGCGCCCCGGCGAGGCTGTAGGTGCCGCCCTCGGCGCGGACGAACAGCACGATCGCGATGGCCGCCGTGGCGTTCGGCAGCCGGCCCACCAGGGTGCCGGTCAGCAGCCGGGCGGCGTGCCGCGTCCTGAGGATCTCCAGGTATCCCGCGAATCCCGCGGCCATCGCCTGCCTCCAGGGTCAAGTTTTACGTATAACGTCCGCCGCCATACGTACCATGTGCGCTGTTCGCAGTCCAGACGAGCGGACCGCGACCGGCAGGCGGACGGACCGTCCGGCGGCGCGCGACGGGGCCCGTCCGCATCCGGCCGGGCCCGAACACAGGAACGACAAGGAGCGCTCTCCCGGTGGCACGAGGAAGTACGCGGCCCACCAGCCGTGACGTGGCGCAGGCCGCCGGGGTGTCCCAGGCCGCCGTCTCACTGGTGCTCGGCGACAAGTGGCGCGGCCGGGTGTCGCAGGCCACCGCCGAACGGGTCCGCCGGGCCGCCGACGAGCTCGGCTACCGGCCCAATCTGGCCGCCCGCAATCTGCGGCTCGGCCACACCCGGACCGTCCTCCTCGTCGTCCCGGCGCTGACCACCGAGTTCTTCGCCGGCGTCTACACCGGCGCCGCCCGCGTCGCCGCCGAGCACGGCTTCGGCGTGGTCCTCTACCCCTCCCCCGAGGGCATCGGCCCGGCCCGCAACCCCTTCGCCTCGGCCCAGGCCGCCCTGGACGGCGTGATCGCCTCCTCCATGGCCGCCGACGCCCTCACCGCGATCCGCGGCGACCGGCTCCCGCTGGTCATGCTGGACAGCGACCCCGAGGGCAGCCTGGGCGCGGCGACGGTGAACCTGGACATCGCCGACGGCGTGCGGCAGGTCGCCGCCCATCTGCTCGGCCTCGGCCACCGCGGCTTCCTGCACCTGGCCGCGGACGTGCCGTCGTGGACCTTCGAGGTGCGGGCGCGGGAGCTGGCCGCGCGGGTGGGCGCGGTGCCGGGCGCCTCGGTGCGCACCGCCCGCGCCGCCATCGCGGTCGAGGACGCCCGGGACGCCACCCAGGCCGCCCTGAGCGCCCCGGGGCCCCGCCCCACCGCCGTGGTCTGCGACGACGACAAGCTGGCCGTCGGCGCGTACAAGGCGCTGCGCCGGCTCGGTCTGCGGGTCCCGGAGGACGTCTCCGTCACCGGCTTCGACGATCTGGGCCTGGCCACCGCCGTCGACCCCGAGCTGACCACCGTCCGGCTGGACGCCGAGCTGTTCGGCGAGCGCGGCATACGGGCCCTGCTGGCGGTCCTGGAGGGCCGTACGCCGGACGGCGACGACGTCCCGGTGGAACTGGTGGTCCGGGGCTCCACGGCCCCGCCTCGCGCCTCCTGAGACGCCGGGAGCCCCGGCCGTGGCGCGGGCCGGGGCTTCCTGGGGTGGCGCGGAGGCGGGACGCGAGGTCGCTAGTTCTCCTCGGCGTCGCCGTTGTCGTCGGAGTCCTGGGAGGTGTCCGCCGTGCCGCCCTCCAGCAGCCGGGCCAGCTGGCGCCCCACGATGCGCTTGAACTTGCGCTGCTGCGGCCGCGTACGGTCCAGCACCGCCACCTCCAGGCGCTCGGCGGGGATCTCCCGCTCGCTGCCGTTGGTGTCGCGGGACAGGGCCTGCACCGCCAGCTTCAGCGCCTCGGCCAGCGTCATCCCGTCCTGGTGGCGCTGGTCGAGGTAGCCGCTGATCTGCTCGGCGTTGCCGCCGACCGCGACCGAGCCGTGCTCGTCCACGATCGAGCCGTCGTGCGGCAGCCGGTAGATCTGGTCGCCCTCCGGGGTCTCCCCCACCTCGGCGACCACCAGCTCCACCTCGTACGGCTTCTCGGCCGCGCTGGAGAAGATCGTGCCCAGCGTCTGGGCGTAGACGTTCGCCAGGCCCCGGGCGGTGACGTCGTCCCGGTCGTAGGTGTAACCGCGCAGGTCGGCGTAGCGCACACCGCCGATGCGCAGGTTCTCGTACTCGTTGTACTTGCCGGCCGCCGCGAAGCCGATCCGGTCGTAGATCTCGCTGAACTTGTGCAGCGCGCGGGACGGATTCTCGCCGACGAACACGATGCCGTCGGCGTACTGCAGCACGACCAGGCTGCGGCCGCGGGCGATGCCCTTGCGGGCGTACTCGGCCCGGTCGGCCATGGCCTGCTGGGGTGAGACATAGAACGGCGTCGACACCGGTTATCCGTCCCTTTCTGTTGTGGTCACGGGGTCACCCTGGACAAGAATCCGCCGCCGCCTACAGCAGCGCGGCCCGCGGGCCGTCGGGCTGCTCCAGGCGCCGTTGCAGCACCGCGCGGGCGATCTCGGAGGACTCGTCCTCGGTCAGCCTGCGGAAGCCGTCGTCGGTGATCACGGTGACGATCGGATAGATCCGGCGGGCGACATCGGGACCGCCGGTCGCCGAGTCGTCGTCTGCCGCGTCGTACAGGGCCTGGACCACCAGGGTGGTCGCCTCGGCCTCGGACAGGTCCTCGCGGTACAGCTTCTTCATGGCGCCGCGCGCGAAGATCGAGCCGGAGCCGGTCGCCGCGTAGCCGTGCTCCTCGCTGCGGCCGCCGGTGACGTCGTAGGAGAAGACGCGGCCCTTGTCGCGGTCCACGTCGTAGCCCGCGAAGAGCGGGACCACGGCCAGGCCCTGCATGGCCATGCCCAGGTTGGAGCGGATCATGGTCGACAGCCGGTTCGCCTTGCCCTCCAGCGACAGCTGGGTGCCCTCGACCTTCTCGAAGTGCTCCAGCTCCAGCTGGAACAGCTTCACCATCTCCACGGCGAGCCCGGCCGTGCCGGCGATGCCGACCGCCGAGTACTCGTCGGCCGGGAACACCTTCTCGATGTCCCGCTGCGCGATGACGTTCCCCATGGTCGCCCGCCGGTCGCCGGCCAGCACGACGCCGCCCGGGAAGGTCACGGCCACGATCGTGGTGCCGTGCGGCGCCTCGACGACCCCCTGGGTGTGCGGCAGCCGCCGCTTGCCGGGCAGCATCTCCGGCTGGTGCTCGGCGAGGAAGTCCATGAACGACGAGGACCCGGGCGTCAGGAAGGCAGCCGGCAGACGCCCGGTGCTACGAGGGTTGGGTTCCACGCGATTCCTTCCACACAAAATGGCTGCGGCCCCGCCGGGAACGGCCGAGCCGATCATCAAATCCGTGCACGGACCATACCCGTACCGGGGCCGGTCATCCGTCCCGGCGCCGGCCCTCTCGTCGGGGGCCGGCGCCGGGACGTGTGCCGGGTGCTACTCGCCGCCCTTCTGAACGAAGCTGCGGACGAAGTCCTCCGCGTTGGACTCGAGCACGTCGTCGATCTCGTCCAGGACGTCGTCGACGTCGTCGCTCAGCTTCTCGTGGCGTTCCTTGAGGTCCTCGCTCGCCTGGGCGTCCTGCGCCTGCTCCTCGACCTCCTCGGTCGAGCGCGTGGCCTTCTGCTGCCCGCCGCCGGTGTCCTTGGTCGCCATTACCCTCACCCCGCTCAGTTCGGTTCGCCCGACATGGTCGGCATTACGGCCGATCGGTGATGATCAGACCCTACAAGCCGGGTCCGACATCGGCCCCGCAGTTTCCGCAACGTACGGGGGCCATCTCTGTGATTCCCGGGCGCCGGGGTTTCCACCCCGGCCGGCCGGCCCGGTCCGGGTACCCACTCAGTTGCCGGACAGGACCCTGACCAGGTCTTCCGCCGTACGGCAGCGGTCCAGCAGCTCCTTGACGTGATTACGCGTTCCGCGAAGCGGTTCCAGGGTTGGGACGCGCTGGAGGGAGTCGCGGCCCGGCAGGTCGAAGATGACCGAGTCCCAGGAGGCCGCCGCCACGTCGTCGGCGTACTGCTCCAGGCACCGGCCGCGGAAGTACGCCCGGGTGTCCTCCGGCGGCTTCCGGCGGGCCCGGTCGACCTCGCTCTCGTCCAGCAGGCGCTTCATGCGGCCGCGAGCCGCCAGCCGGTTGTACAGGCCCTTCTCGGCCCGCACGTCGGCGTACTGGAGGTCGAGCAGGTGGAGCTTCGCGGCGTCCCAGTCCAGGCCGTCACGGCGCCGGTAGCCCTCCATCAGCTCCCGCTTGGCGACCCAGTCCAGCTCGCCGGACAGGCTCATCGGGTCGTTCTCCAGCCGGTTGAGGGTGTCCTCCCAGCGGGTCAGGACGTCCTTGGTCTGCTCGTCCGCGTCGGCTCCGAAGCGCTCCTCGACGTACTTGCGGGACAGCTCGAAGTACTCCATCTGAAGCTGCACCGCGGTCAGCGTCCGGCCGCTGCGCAGCGTGATCAGGCGCTTGAGCGACGGGTCGTGCGAGACCTGGTGCAAGGTGCGCACGGGCTGGTCCACGGCCAGGTCGACGGCGATGAAGCCGTCCTCGATCATGGACAGGACCAGCGCGGTCGTGCCCAGCTTGAGGTAGGTGGAGATCTCCGACAGGTTGGCGTCGCCGATGATCACGTGCAGCCGGCGGTACTTCTCGGCGTCCGCGTGCGGCTCGTCGCGGGTGTTGATGATCGGGCGCTTGAGGGTGGTCTCCAGACCCACCTCGACCTCGAAGTAGTCCGCGCGCTGGCTGAGCTGGAAGCCGTGCTCGTGGCCGTCCTGGCCGATGCCGACCCGGCCGGCGCCGGTGACGACCTGGCGCGAGACGAAGAAGGGCGTCAGGTGGCGCACGATGTCCGAGAAGGCGGTCTCCCGCTTCATCAGGTAGTTCTCGTGCGTGCCGTAGGAGGCGCCCTTGTTGTCGGTGTTGTTCTTGTACAGGTGGATGGGCTGTGCGCCGGGCAGCTGGGCGGCCCGCTCGGCGGCCTCGGCCATGATCCGCTCGCCCGCCTTGTCCCACAGGACGGCGTCGCGCGGGTTGGTGACCTCGGGGGCGCTGTACTCCGGGTGGGCGTGGTCGACGTAGAGCCGGGCGCCGTTGGTCAGGATGACGTTGGCGAGGCCGATGTCCTCGTCGGTGAGCTGGCTGGAGTCGGCGGCCTCGCGGGCGAGGTCGAAGCCGCGGGCGTCCCGCAGCGGGTTCTCCTCCTCGAAGTCCCAGCGGGCCCGCCGGGCCCGGTGCATCGCCGCGGCGTAGGCGTTGACGATCTGGGACGAGGTGAGCATGGCATTGGCGTTCGGGTGACCGGGGACGGAGATCCCGTACTCCGTCTCGATGCCCATCACGCGCCGTACGGTCATGCGGCCCTCCTTGCCCGGCGGCGCCCTCGGTCGAGGACGGCGCTCAAGTACCGCTGATGCTCGGGTGCCGGTGCGGTGCCCGTCCCCGCACTGCGCGACCCGGCGGTACGAACGAGCCTAGAACGCCTTTGCGCTGGTGGGGAGATCATTCGCGTCATTGCCTGCTCCATGCGTGGCCCGGAAAACAGGTCGGCTGCGGGTACCCGCCGAGGGAACCCGCAGCCACCCCGCTTTTACAGGTACTGACCGGTGTTCGCCACCGTGTCGATGGAGCGTCCGGTGTCCGCGCCCTGCTTTCCGGTGATGAGGGTGCGGATGTAGACGATCCGCTCGCCCTTCTTTCCGGAGATCCGGGCCCAGTCGTCCGGGTTGGTGGTGTTCGGCAGGTCCTCGTTCTCCTTGAACTCGTCCACGCATGCCTGGAGGAGGTGGGAGACGCGCAGGCCCTTCTGGTTCTTCTCCAGGAAGTCCTTGATCGCCATTTTCTTGGCCCGGCCCACGATGTTCTCGATCATGGCGCCGGAATTGAAGTCCTTGAAGAAGAGGACTTCCTTGTCGCCGTTGGCGTAGGTGACCTCCAGGAAGCGGTTCTCCTCGGATTCGGCGTACATCTGCTCGACCGCGGTCTGGATCATGGCCTGGACCGTGGCGTCCTTCTCGCCGCCGTGTTCCGAGAGGTCGTCCGCGTGCAGCGGAAGGCGCTCGGTGAGGTACTTCGCGAAGATGTCCTTGGCCGCCTCGGCGTCCGGACGCTCGATCTTGATCTTCACGTCGAGCCGGCCGGGCCGCAGGATGGCGGGGTCGATCATGTCCTCGCGGTTGGAGGCGCCGATCACGACCACGTTCTCCAGGCCCTCCACACCGTCGATCTCGGCGAGCAGCTGCGGGACGATGGTGTTCTCCACGTCCGAGCTGACACCCGAGCCGCGGGTGCGGAAGAGGGACTCCATCTCGTCGAAGAAGACGATGACGGGGGTGCCCTCGCTGGCCTTCTCCCGGGCCCGCTGGAAGACGAGGCGGATCTGCCGCTCCGTCTCACCGACGTACTTGTTCAGCAGCTCGGGGCCCTTGATGTTGAGGAAGAAGCTCTTGCCGGCGGCCTGGCCGGTCACCTCGGCGACCTTCTTGGCCAGCGAGTTCGCGACGGCCTTGGCGATGAGCGTCTTGCCGCATCCGGGCGGCCCGTAGAGCAGGACGCCCTTGGGCGGGCGCAGTTCGTGCTCCTTGAACAGGTCCGGGTACAGGTACGGCAGCTCGACGGCGTCCCGGATCATCTCGATCTGGTTGCCGAGGCCGCCGATCTGCTCGTAGCCGATGTCGGGCACCTCTTCGAGGACGAGTTCCTCGACCTCGCTCTTGGGCACGACCTCGTAGACGTAGCCGGACCTGGGCTCCAGGAGCAGGGCGTCGCCGGCGCGGATGGTGACGTCCAGCAGCGGCTCGGCGAGCCGCACCACCCGTTCCTCGTCGGTGTGCCCGACCACCAGGGCGCGCTCGCCGTCCTCCAGGATCTCCTTGAGGGTGACGATGTCGCCGACGCTCTCGTACTCCATGGCCTCGACCACGTTGAGCGCTTCGTTGAGCATCAGTTCCTGGCCGCGCCGCAGCTCGTCGAGCTCGACGCCGGGGCTGACGTTCACCCTCAGCTTCCGGCCGCCGGTGAAGATGTCGGCGGTGCCGTCCTCGTTGGCCTGGAGGAAGACACCGAAGCCGGCCGGCGGCTGCGCGAGCCGGTCGACCTCCTCCTTGAGGGCCACGATCTGGTCGCGGGCCTCGCGGAGCGTGTTCGCCAGCCGCTCGTTCTGCGCGGACACGCCGGCCAGATTGGTCTGCAGTTCGACGATCCGCTCTTCGAGAATCCTCGTGTGCCGCGGAGAGTCGGCGAGCTTGCGTCGCAGGACGGCGATCTCCTGCTCAAGGTAGGCGATCTGCCCGGCCGGGTCGTCGGACCCTCGTCCCGGGCGGATGCCGCGGTTCATGTCGTCGTCGTGGGCTGCCACGGTCCTCACCTCCTCCAAGGGGAGCTGGACGCTTCCAGACCCTACCTGGGTGGGTGTCGATTGAAACCCCTAGATCACAAAGACTGTCGGGGTGTGTCCGATCTTCACCCTTGCGCTCTCCCTCACGCCAGGGGAATACCCACCGAACGCGATTGGAAAGCCGTCAGAGGTAGGGTCGAGTCGTTCAACACCCGTCAGAGCTGGCCGGATTCCCGCGCGGTTCGACGTGACAGGTCAGGAGATGTGAGCGTGCAGCAGCAGACGGCGGACGGCGGCGAGGCACTGGAGGTCTGGATCGACCAGGACCTGTGCACCGGTGACGGCATCTGCGCGCAGTACGCGCCCGAGGTGTTCGAGCTGGACATCGACGGCCTGGCCTACGTGAAGGGCACGGACGACGAGCTGCTCCAGGCCAAGGGCGCGACAACGCCCGTGCCGCTGCCGCTCCTCACGGACGTGGTGGACTCGGCGCGGGAATGCCCCGGCGAGTGCATCCACGTGCGGCGCGTTTCGGACAGCGTCGAGGTGTACGGACCTGACGCGGAGTGATCGCACCGGTGTCATCCGTCACCGCTGTCTGATATCTCACACGCCCGGCGGGCGCCGGGCCCGGACGCCGCGGGCTCAGATACTGCGGGCCTGGTCGGGCGCGGAACGGACGAACGCGCCGTTCTTCCACTGCCACTTCGCCCCCTCCTTGAGGTCGGGGCAGCAATTGGGCACGTCGGGCGAGGAGTAGCCGAGCAGGGTCGCGGTGACCTGTCCCGCGCGCACCGCGAAGTCGGTGACGGTGTACCGGTCCTTGGGCTCGACGAGTGTGGCCACCACCCGCGGCGCCGTCGCGCCGCGGGCCTGGGTGAGCACGTACACGCCGTCGGGCGGGGTACCCATGGAGGCGTCGCAGTGCACGACGGCCACGGTCTCGGGCCGGCCGTCGCCGTCCAGGTCCCCGGTCGCCTTCTTCGCCACCACCGCCTTGACGGGGCCGCACTCGACCGGGAACGCCACACCGGTGGTGTCCGGCGGGGCGACGGCGGCCGCGGGGGCGCTTCTCGCCCCGCCGGACGCGGACTGGGCGGCGGTGGCGGAGCCGGGCTGGAGGGCCGAGGAGAGGGCGATCACGCCGGCTACGGCGGTCGCGGTGGCGACCCAGTGGATGGGCCGGGCGTGCGTGTGCGCCAGTTCCGGGACGGCGGAGTGCTGCACTAGGAGTGTCTCCCGTGAGGGCTGTGCCGGTGGGGTGGCCAGCATCGTGCCACACGTCACAGTGCGGGGGAACGGTGGGGTGGGTACCCGGATCCGTTTTCGACCGCGGCGCCCGGGCGCCGGGTCAACGCGAGGGCGCCGTGGCGCAGTTCCGGTCTGTGCCGGGAACTGCGCCACGGCGCCCGTTCGTTGGTCGCGGCGGGTGGCCTCAGCGGCCGGCGCCGCCGTCGGCGTTGGGGCCCTCGTAGTCCTCGCCGTAGGCGCCCTTGGCGGGGCGGCGGCGGCGCATGGGCGGCTCGACGCCGTCGGCGAGGCGACGGGCGGTGAGCAGGAAGCCGGTGTGCCCGATCATTCGGTGGTCGGGGCGGACGGCCAGGCCCTCGATGTGCCAGTTGCGGATCATCGTCTCCCAGGCGGTCGGCTCGTTGAAGCAGCCGATCTCGCGGATGGACTCCACGGTCCGGGCGAGCTGGGTGGTGGTGGCGACGTAGCAGCACAGGATGCCGCCGGGGACGAGCGCCTTGGAGACGGCCTCCAGGCACTCCCAGGGGGCGAGCATGTCGAGGATGACCCGGTCGACCTCGGTGTCGGACAGGTTGTCCTGGAGGTCGCCCACGGTGAGCTGCCAGGCGGGGTGCGGGCCGCCGAAGTAGCGCTCGACGTTGGCCTGGGCGATCTCGGCGAAGTCGGCGCGGCGCTCGTAGCTGTGCAGCATGCCCTGGTCGCCGATGGCGCGCAGCAGGAAGCTGCTGAGCGAGCCGGAGCCGACGCCGGCCTCCACGACGCGGGCGCCGGGGAAGATGTCGGCGAAGGCGAGGATCTGCCCCGCGTCCTTGGGATAGACGACGGCTGCCCCGCGGGGCATGGACAGGACGTAGTCGGGGAGCAGGGGACGCAGCGCGAGGTAGGCGACGTTGCCGGTGGTGCGGACAACGCTTCCCTCGGGAGCGCCGATCAGTTCGTCGTGCGGGAAGGAACCCTTGTGGGTGTGGAAGTTCTTCCCGGCCTCGAGCGTGAACGTGTAGTGGCGGCCCTTGGGGTCGGTCAGCTGTACCTGGTCCCCGACCTTGAAGGGCCCGCGACGGCGGGCGGCACCGGTCGGTTCGGACATGTGACCAGCCTACCGGCCCCCGGGAGGGCCGCCGACCACGGCCGGATCCCCGGGGCCTCCCGTCCGGATCAGGCCGACGGACGGGCCATGGCCTTGACGAAGGCGCGCTCGACGTCGGCGGCGGAGAGCACCCCGTAGATCTCGCCGGTCTCCTCAACGACCAGGTACTCGGTCGCCGGGGTGGCGCGCAGCACGTCCAGCAGCTGCTCGCCGGCCAGCTCCGCCGAGACGCGCATGCCCTCGGTGAGGTCCTGGGCGAGTTCGCCGGCCGACACCCAGGGGCGGCGGTGCTCGGGCACGCCCACGATCGCGGACTCGCGGACGAGGGCGAGGGGTTCGCCGTGGCCGTCGACGACGACCAGGGCGCGGGCGCCGGCGGCGTTGGCGCGGCGCAGCCCCTCGGCCAGGGAGGTGCCGGTCTCGACCGGCACCGCGCGGCGGGTGAGGGTGCGGGCGCGCAGCTCGGGGAGGTGTTCGCGCAGCCGGGCCATGCGCAGGCTGTTGCCGGCGCCGGTCCAGATGATCGCGGCGATGATGGCGGCGAGCAGGGCGTCGGTGACCGTGTCCATGCCGACGCTGTCCTCGGCGGTCGCCCCGAGGGCGCCGGACTGGCTGACCAGGGGCAGCCCGATGAGGACGGACACGGCCAGGGCGCGGCCGACCCAGGCGGCGGCGACGGTGCCGCTCATCGGCCGGCCGGTGATCTTCCAGACGACGGCGCGCAGCATCCGGCCGCCGTCCAGGGGCAGGCCGGGCAGCAGGTTGAAGACGGCGACGATGAGGTTGGAGATCATCAGGGCGGCCAGCAGGACGCCGGGGACGGTGCCGCGCTCGACCGGTTGCAGCGCGAGGTAGAAGACGCCGCCGAGGACCAGGGAGAGCAGCGGTCCGACGAAGGCGAGGACGAACTCGCGGCCGGGGGTCTCGGCCTCCTTCTCGATCTCCGAGACGCCGCCGAAGAACTGGAGCTGGATGCGGCGGACGGGGAGCTTGAAGCGGAGGGCGGCGATGGTGTGGGCGAGTTCGTGGACGAGGACGGAGCCGTAGAAGGCGACCGCGAAGAACAGGGAGACCAGGTAGCGGGCGGCGCCCAGCTGGGGCAGCACCCGGTCGAGCTGGCCGCCGAACACCCAGGTGATCAGGGCGGCGACGAGGAACCAGCTGGGCGCGACGTAGACGGGCACGCCGAAGGGGCGGCCCATGAGGATGCCGCCGCCGGGTCCCTGCGGGCGGCGGGGCGGGCGGGGGCGGCGGCCGGGGCCGGGGCG
>NZ_BAABKC010000042.1:40801-103878 GCF_039543625.1 Streptomyces similanensis
GCCGGGGTCCGCGTGCGCGGGGTCGGGGTCGGGGTGGGCGTCGGGGCCGGTCGCGCCGGCTCCGGCCGGAGGGTGCCGGGGCGGGGGCGGGTGGGCCGCGCCCGTCGCGGCGTCGGTGTGCGTGCCTTGGCCGGGTGCGGCGTCACCGCGCGTGCCACCGTCGCCGTGCGTGCCTTCGCCGGGTGCGCCGTCACCTCGCGCGCCACCGTCGCCGTGCGTGCCTTCGCCGGGTGCGGCGTCGCCGTGCGTGCCGCCGCCGGGTGCGTCGGCGGGGCGGTCGTCGTCCCGGGGCGGCTGCTGGGGCTGCGGTCCGGAGGGCCGCGCCGGCCGGGGGTCTTCCGGCGCCGCGCCGTCGGCGGGCTCGGCGGGCCGCGCGGGTTCGGGGGCCTTCGCCGGTGCGGAGGGCCGCGCGGGTTCGGGGGGCGGTGCGGCCGGTTCGGCGTCGCGGCGGCGCGCGGGGCCGGCGTCCGGTGCCGTGGGGTCCGTCGGGGACTGCGCCGACTCGTCGTTGCCGGACCGCGGCTGCCCGCTTCCGCCGCTCACGTCCACGGTGTCCCCTCGTTCGAAGCGCGTTTCCCGTGCCTGCCGGACGGGAGGTCTCGGGTCGATGGTATGCGGCGGCGGCGCGCGGTCCAGTCCGGCACCCCTGACATCTGCCCCGCCGTCGGCCTGGTCAGTCGGGACGAATGGGTCACTGTCGGTGGCTGGCCGTAGGGTCTGTGGCATGGAGACGAGCACGCAGGCGCCGGAACCCGCACCGGACCGCACACCGGCGTCCGGCCCCGCCCCGCGGACGGCGGCGGCCACGGCGACGACGGTGCCCGCCCAGGCGACCGCCCCCGAGGCGCCCGCCGGGGGCTCGGCGCCGGCCGCGCCGACGACGGACCACGAGCCCGCGGCGGACACCACGGTGGACACGTCCACGGCGGACACGTCAGGTGCGGCAGAGACCAGCGCGGCGGCCGAGGCCGTCCCGGGCGCGGCGGCCGGTGCCGGGCGGGAGGGCGCCGGGGGCGGCGGGCGTCCGGCCGCGCCGCCGGTGTCGTTGTCGCCGTCGCGTGCCGGGGACTTCATGCAGTGCCCGTTGCTGTACCGCTTCCGGGTGATCGACCGGCTGCCGGAGAGGCCGAGCGAGGCGGCGACGCGGGGCACCCTGGTGCACGCGGTGCTGGAGCGCCTGTTCGACGCGCCGGCCGCGGAGCGCACCGCGCCGCGGGCCAGGGCGCTGATCCCCGGTCAGTGGGACCGGCTGCGGGAGTCGCGGCCGGAGCTGGTGGAGCTGTTCGCCGACGACGCGGACGGCGAGCGGCTGGCGCGCTGGCTGTCGGAGGCGGAGCGGCTGGTGGAGCGCTGGTTCACGCTGGAGGACCCGACCCGTCTGGAGCCGGCCGAGCGGGAGCTGTTCGTGGAGGCGGAGCTGGCCTCCGGGCTCCGGCTGCGCGGCATCATCGACCGGGTGGACGTGGCCCCGACGGGCGAGGTGCGCATCGTCGACTACAAGACCGGCAAGGCGCCCCGCCCCGAGTACGCGGAGGGCGCGCTGTTCCAGATGAAGTTCTACGCCCTGGTGGTGTGGCGGCTGAAGAGGGTCGTGCCGCGGCGGCTCCAGCTGGTGTACCTGGGCAGCGGCGACGTACTGACGTACGACCCGGTCCCGGCCGATCTGGAGCGGATCGAGCGCAAGCTGCTGGCGCTGTGGGAGGCGATCCGGCTGGCCACCGAGACCGGTGACTGGCGGCCGCGCCCCACCAAGCTGTGCGGCTGGTGCGACCACCGGGCGCACTGCCCGGAGTTCGGCGGCACTCCCCCGCCCTACCCGCTGCCCCTGGCACCGGCCGCGCCGTCGCCGCAGGGCAGAATGGGCGCGGACTAGGGAACCGGCGAAGGAGACTCACGTGGCCATCCGCGTCCTACTGGTCGACGACCAGCCACTGCTGCGCACCGGATTCCGCATGATCCTGGAGGCGGAGCAGGACATCGCGGTCGTGGGCGAGGCCGGCGACGGTCTCCAGGCCCTGGACCAGGTGCGGGCGCTTCAGCCCGACGTGGTGCTGATGGACATCCGCATGCCGCGGATGGACGGCGTGGAGGCGACCCGGCAGATCACCGGACCCGAGCGCGACGGCCCGGCCAAGGTGCTGGTGCTGACCACCTTCGACCTCGACGAGTACGTGGTGGAGGCGCTGCGCGCCGGGGCGAGCGGCTTCCTGCTCAAGGACGCCCCCGCCAACGAGCTGGTGCAGGCGATCCGGGTGGTGGCCGGGGGCGAGGCGATGCTCGCGCCGAGCATCACCCGCCGGCTGCTGGACAAGTACGCCATCCATCTGCCCTCGGGCGAGGAGCCGGTGCCGGACACCCTGCACACCCTCACCGACCGTGAGGTGGAGGTGCTGAAGCTGGTGGCGCGCGGCCTGTCGAACGCGGAGATCGCCGCGGACCTGTTCGTCAGCGAGACGACCGTCAAGACGCACGTCGGGCACGTGCTGACGAAGCTGGGGCTGCGGGACCGCGTGCAGGCGGCGGTGTACGCGTACGAGAGCGGGCTGGTGCGGCCGGGCGCGCAGTAGCGCCTGACGCCCCGTAAACGGACGGCGGTACGACCGAGGGCGCCCCTCCCGGAATTCCGGGAGGGGCGCCCTCGGTCGTGGGGGTGACCCGGTGTCAGCTGCTCACACCTCGGCCGAGCTGCCACAGCTGGAGCGTCGAGGAGGAGTTGAGGGCGTACGCGGCGCCCGTGATGTCGTCGCGGGCGGCGATGTACTGCTTGCCCTGCCACAGCGGCAGCACCGGCACGTCGTCGGCGACGTCGTCCTGGATCTCCGTCAGGCTGCTGGAGGCGGAGAGCCGGTCGGCCTGGCGGCGGGACTGCGGGATCAGCTCGTTGCGGATCTTGTTGTTGGTGTAGGGCGAGCCGAGCATGTTGTTCTTGTCGAGGAACGGCGCGATGAAGTTGTCGGGGTCCGGGAAGTCGGGGAACCAGCCCATCCCGTAGACGTCGTAGGCGCCCTTCTGCTCGGCCGGGCGGAACACCTTCCACTCGGTGCCCTGGATGCTGACGTCGAACAGGCCGCTGGCGTTGAGCTGCTGCTGCAGGATCTCGAACTCCTGCTTGGTGGCCGGGCCGTAGTGGTCGGTCGTGTAGTGCAGCGTGAGCTTCACCGGGGTGGTGACGCCGGCCTTGTTCAGCAGGGTGCGCGCCTTGCTGTCGCTGGGGTCGCCGTACTTGTTGAAGAAGGAGTTCGAGTGGCCGGTGACGGTGGCCGGGACCAGCGAGAACAGCGGCTCGGCCTGGGTGCCGTAGACCTTGGCGACCAACGCGCTGCGGTTGATGATCTGGGCCATGGCCTGGCGTACGGCCCTGTCCTTGACGCTGGTGGCGTCGGTGTTGAAGCCCAGGTAGCGGATCTCCAGTCCGGGCATCTCGACGAGGTCGATGTTGCCGCCGGAGGCGTTGGAGAGCTTCTGGATCTGCTGGGGCGACATGGCGCGGGTCATGACGTCGATGTCACCCTTGTTCAGGGCGGCACCCATGGCGTCGGCGTCCGCGAAGGAACGGATCTGCACCTTGTCGTTGTTGACCTGCAGCGTCCCCTTGTACTTGGGGTTCTTGGTGAAGACGGCGTCGACCATCTCGTCGTTCTTGACGTTCGCCTTCATCGTGTACGGGCCGGAGCCGTCCACCGCGAAGCCGTCGCGCAGCTTGCTCTTCTCGTAGTCCTTGGGGTTGACGATGCCCGCGACGGGCGTCGACAGCTTGTACGGGAAGGTGGCGTCGGCGGTGTTGAGGTGGAAGACGACCTCGCGGTCCCCCCGGGTCTCGACCGTGTCGACGGTGGAGAGCAGGCTGTTGACCTGGGTGTCGGTCGTGATGCCGCGGGCCCGGTCGATGGAGTACTTCACATCCGACGCGGTGATCTCGTCGCCGTTGGCGAACTCCAGTCCGGAGCGCAGGGTGCAGACGTAGCGTTCGTTGCCGCTGTCGGTGAAGCCGCACTTCTCGGCCGCCTCGGGCACGGGGTCGCCGTCGCCCTTGGGCTGGATCATCAGGGTCTGCACGGTCTGGCGCAGGATGTTCCAGGTGCCGACGTCGTAGGCGTAGGCCGGGTCGAGGGGCGCGGGATCGTCCTTGGAGGCGGTGAACCGGTCCGTGGTGCCGACGACGATGGCGTCGCCGCTGTCGCTTCCGCTGTCGGACCCGCCGCACGCGGCGAGTACCGGCGCGAGCAGGCCGACCACGGCCGGCAGCACCAAAGTCTTACGGTTCATGCTCGAGTTTCTCCAGGGCTGTCAGGTCCGTGTACCCGGCGGGCTGAGGGTGTGTCGCGGCGGATCACGGGGTTGGTTCGATGTACTCGCGACGACATTAGTCCGCGCCCGCGCGGTGGCTCGCGGCCGCCGGAGCCGGGGTGCCATCACACAGCGGAACCAGGTGTGGACGCACCGAAAACGCGCCAGTGGAAGGATTCGTGCAGCGTTCCACCAAACGGGACACAAGGGCACGCGCACCCCGCGGAAAAGGGGGCGGGAAGCACACCGTCCCGCCCTTGTCGACCCTCTTTCAAGTGATGAACGTCACCTCGGCAACTCTGCGCGACCGTAACGGAATTCAGCCGTCCGGCGCGTTTCGCGCGCTTTCCGGGCCCGCCGGAGGACCGGCCCGACGGGACCCGGGAGGTGTGAGCGAGGGCTAGTGAGGCAGTGTCACCAGACCGTGCAGGAAGGGCAGGTCGACCTCTTCGAGCGAGGTGACGACCGTGCGCCGGGGCGCGGGGGCGATGGGGGCGACCGAGGGCACGGCCACCACGTGGCAGCCGGCGGCCTCGGCCGCGGCGACGCCGGTCGCGGTGTCCTCGACGACCGCGCAGCGGGCCGGGTCCACCCCGAGGCGGGAGGCGGCCAGCAGGTAGGGGTCGGGGTGCGGCTTGGTGCGGGCCACCTCGTCGCCGGCGACGGACAGGGCGAAGTGGTGCGGGCCGAGGGAGGCGAGGACCCGGTCGATGATGCGCCGGTGGGAGGCGGAGACCAGGGCGGTGGGGATCCCGTGCGCGGACAGTTCGGCCAGCAGGCGCGCGGCGCCCGGCATCAGCGGCACGGTGTGCCCGACCAGTTCCTCGAAACCCTGGTTGAGCAGCACGGTCAGCTCGGCGAGGGTGACGGCGGCGCCGGTGGCCTCGATCAGGAAGCCGGCGCTGCGGGTCATGGGACCGCCGACGACGACGTGCCGCCACGCCTCGTCGAGGGTGTGTCCGAGGGCGGCGAAGACCGCCACCTCGACCTCCCACCAGAAGCCCTCCGTGTCCACCAGGGTGCCGTCCATGTCGAGAAGCACGGCCTGGAGAGCTGAGCCTTCCGAGTGCCGGGTTCCGAGCGCGGGGACCGTACTGGTCATCCGGGCGCCTCCTTGAGGGACGAGCAGGCCGGTTCCCGCGCGGGGAACCGGCCTGCAGTGGACCGACCAGTGTACGACGTGATCGGTGCGAACGGCGCACCGGGAACACACGGCGCCCTCGCGTCCCCCCGTTCGCCGGACGGCGGACGGGGAAGCCGGACACCCGTCGGGCCACGGCCCCACGAGCGCCGTGGCCCGGCGCCCGCCTCAGCGGGCGTTGAAGTACTTCGCCTCCGGGTGGTGGATGACGATCGCGTCCGTGGACTGCTCCGGGTGGAGCTGGAACTCCTCGGAGAGGTGGACGCCGATGCGCTCCGGCTGGAGCAGGCCGGCGATCTTCGCGCGGTCCTCCAGGTCGGGGCAGGCGCCGTAGCCGAGGGAGAACCGGGCGCCGCGGTACTTCAGGGCGAACATGTCCTCCATGCCGGCCGGGTCCTCGCCGCCGAAGCCCAGCTCGCCGCGGACCCGGGCATGCCAGTACTCGGCGAGGGCCTCGGCCAGCTGCACGGACAGTCCGTGCAGCTCCAGGTACTCCCGGTAGGAGTCGGAGGCGAACAGCCGCGCGGTCTCCTCGCCGATCCGGGAGCCGACGGTGACCACCTGGAAGCCGACGACGTCGATCTCGCCGGACTCCTCCGGGCGGAAGAAGTCGGCCAGGCACAGCCGCCGGCCGCGGCGCTGGCGCGGGAAGGTGAACCGGGTGCGCTCATTGCCCTGCTCGTCCAGCACGATCAGGTCGTCGTCCTTGGACACGCACGGGAAGTAGCCGTAGACGACCGCCGCTTCGAGCAGGTTCTCGGTGTGCAGCCGGTCCAGCAGGCCGCGCAGCCGGGGCCGGCCCTCGGTCTCCACCAGCTCCTCGTAGGTCGGCCCGTCGCCGGTGCGGGCCTGCTTGAGGCCCCACTGCCCCTTGAACAGCGCGCCCTCGTCCAGCCAGGTCGCGTACTCCTTGAGCTGGATGCCCTTGATCACCCGGGTGCCCCGGAACGGCGGCTCGGGCACCGGGTTGTCGGTGGCCACGTCGGAGCGGACGTGCCCCTCCTCCGGCCGCTGCTCCTCGACCGCGGCCGGGGCGGCGGCCCGCACCCGGCGCTGCTTCAGCTCGGGCAGCTTGACGCCGGGCACGCCCCGCTTGACGCCGATCAGGGCGTCCATCAGGCGCAGCCCCTCGAACGCGTCGCGGGCGTAGCGGACCTCGCCCTCGTAGATCTCGTGCAGGTCCTGCTCGACGTAGGCCCTGGTCAGGGCGGCGCCGCCGAGGATCACCGGGTAGTCGGCGGCCAGGCCGCGCTGGTTCAGCTCCTCCAGGTTCTCCTTCATGATCACCGTGGACTTCACCAGCAGCCCGGACATGCCGATGACGTCGGCCCTGTGCTCGTCGGCGGCCTCCAGGATCGCGGAGACGGGCTGCTTGATGCCGAGGTTGACGACGTTGTAGCCGTTGTTGGACAGGATGATGTCGACGAGGTTCTTGCCGATGTCGTGCACGTCGCCGCGCACGGTGGCGAGCACGATGGTGCCCTTGCCGGCCTCGTCGGTCTTCTCCATGTGCGGTTCGAGGTGGGCGACGGCCGTCTTCATCACCTCGGCGGACTGGAGGACGAACGGCAGCTGCATCTGTCCGGAGCCGAACAGCTCGCCGACGACCTTCATGCCGTCCAGCAGGGTCTCGTTGACGATGTCGAGCGCCGGGCGCTCGGTGAGCGCCTCGTCCAGGTCGGCCTCCAGGCCGTTGCGCTCGCCGTCGATGATCCGCCGCTTGAGGCGTTCGTCCAGCGGGAGGGCGGCCAGTTCCTCGGCCTTGCCGGCCTTCAGCGACTTCGCCGTGGCGCCCTCGAACAGCTGCATGAGCTTCTGCAGCGGGTCGTAGCCCTCGCGGCGGCGGTCGTGGATCAGGTCCAGGGCGGTGGTGACCTGCTCGTCGTCGAAGCGGGCGATCGGCAGGATCTTGGAGGCGTGCACGATCGCCGAGTCCAGGCCCGCCTTGACGCACTCGTCCAGGAACACGGAGTTCAGCAGGATCCGGGCGGCCGGGTTGAGGCCGAAGGAGATGTTCGACAGGCCCAGGGTGGTCTGCACCTTCGGGTGGCGCCGCTTCAGCTCGCGGATGCCCTCGATGGTGGCGACGCCGTCCTTGCGGGACTCCTCCTGCCCGGTGCAGATGGTGAAGGTCAGACAGTCGACGAGGATGTCCTCCTCGCGGATGCCCCAGTTGCCGGTCAGGTCGTCGATCAGCCGCTCGGCGATCTCCACCTTCTTCTCGGCGGTACGGGCCTGGCCCTCCTCGTCGATGGTGAGCGCGATCAGCGCCGCGCCGTGCTCGCGGGCCAGCGCGGTCACCTTCGCGAACCGCGACTCGGGGCCGTCGCCGTCCTCGTAGTTCACCGAGTTGATCACGGCCCGGCCGCCGAGCTTCTCCAGGCCCGCCCGGATGACGTCGACCTCGGTGGAGTCCAGCACGATCGGCAGGGTGGAGGCGGTGGCGAACCGGCCGGCCAGCTCCGCCATGTCGGCGACGCCGTCCCGGCCGACGTAGTCCACGCACAGGTCGAGCAGGTGCGCGCCCTCGCGGATCTGGTCGCGGGCCATCTCCACGCAGTTGTCCCAGCGGCCCTCCAGCATGGCCTCGCGGAACTTCTTGGAGCCGTTGGCGTTGGTGCGCTCGCCGATCGCCAGGTACGAGGTGTCCTGGCGGAAGGGGACCGTCTGGTAGAGGGAGGCCGCGCCGGGCTCGGGACGCGGGTCGCGCTCGACCGGGGCGAGGCCGCGCACCCGCTCCACCAGCTGCCGCAGGTGTTCGGGCGTGGTGCCGCAGCAGCCGCCCACCAGGGAGAGGCCGTAGTCGCGGACGAAGTTCTCCTGGGCGTCGGCCAGCTCGCCGGCCGAGAGCGGGTAGCGCGCGCCGTCCTTGGTCAGCTCGGGCAGGCCGGCGTTGGGCATGCAGGACAGCTGGACGCGGGAGTGGCGGGCCAGGTAGCGCAGGTGCTCGCTCATCTCGGCCGGGCCGGTCGCGCAGTTCAGGCCGATCATGTCGATGCCCAGCGGCTCCAGCGCGGTCAGCGCCGCGCCGATCTCGGAGCCGAGCAGCATGGTGCCGGTGGTCTCGACGGTGACCGACACGATCAGCGGGACCTCGTACCCGGCGATCTCCATCGCGCGGCGGGCGGCGACGACGGACGCCTTGGTCTGGAGCAGGTCCTGGGTGGTCTCCACCAGCAGCGCGTCCGCGCCGCCGGCGAGCAGGCCCTCGGCGTTGCGCTGGTAGGCGTCGCGGATGGCGGTGTAGGTGGTGTGGCCCAGCGTGGGCAGCTTGGTGCCCGGTCCCATCGAGCCGAGCACCCAGCGGGCGCGGCCGTCGCGGGCGGCGTACCCGTCGGCCGTCTCGCGGGCGATGCGCGCGCCCGCCTCGGACAGCTCGGCGACGCGCTCGGGGATGTCGTACTCGCCCAGGGCGGTGAGGTTGGCGCCGAAGGTATTGGTCTCGACGCAGTCGACGCCCGCGTCGAAGTACTCGGCGTGCACCGAGGCCACGATGTCCGGCCTGGTGACGTTCAGGATCTCGTTGCAGCCCTCGAGATCCTGGAAGTCCTCGAGGGTGGGGTCCTGGGCCTGGAGCATGGTGCCCATCGCTCCGTCGGCGACCACCACTCGGGTGGCGAGCGCCTCGCGGAGGGCGGACGCACGGGTCCGGCTGTCTGCGGAAGGGGACGGCGGCAACGAGGCCATGAAGGGGCTCCCTTAGGTGCGACGGCTGTCGGCTTTGCGTCTTCCCCGGGCGGTTCCGAGAGCTCCGCACGGAGCTTCCCGGGGACGGTGCACGCCGCAAGCGTAGCGGGGGCCGGGCCCTGGTGTTCAGGGCGTCCACGGCTCGGACGAGGATGGCACCCGCGTCACGTCCGGGCGACGCACGACGTAACAGATGTCGACCGACCATTGGCGGGGAGTCGGCAACGACCGGTAGTGTTCGACATTGCCGAACGGTGGTAGACGGGATCGCCGCCGACGGCCGAAGGGGACGGAGGGCAGGACGGCGATGGCACGGAACATCCAGTCGCTCGAACGGGCGGCCGCGATGCTGCGGCTGCTCGCGGGCGGCGAGCGACGGCTCGGCCTGTCGGACATCGCCTCGTCGCTCGGCCTCGCCAAGGGCACCGCGCACGGCATACTGCGCACCCTCCAGCAGGAGGGTTTCGTCGAACAGGACGACGCCTCCGGTCGCTACCAGCTCGGCGCGGAGCTGCTGCGCCTGGGCACCACCTACCTCGACGTGCACGAACTGCGGGCGCGCGCCCTGGTGTGGACCGACGACCTCGCGCGCGCCAGCGGGGAGAGCGTCTACCTGGGCGTGCTGCACCAGCAGGGCGTGCTGATCGTGCACCACGTCTTCCGCCCGGACGACAGCCGGCAGGTGCTGGAGATCGGGGCGATGCAGCCGCTGCACTCCACCGCGCTCGGCAAGGTCCTCTCCGCCTACGACCCGGTGGCGCACAGCGAGGCGCTGGAGGCCGAGCGCAAGGTCTTCACCGACCGCACCGTGTGCGCCGTCGAGGAGTTCGAGCGGATCCTCGACCTCACGCGCGCGCGGGGCTACGCGGCCGACGTGGAGGAGACCTGGGAGGGCGTCGCGTCCGTCGCGGCGCCCATCCACGACCGGCGGCGGATGCCGGTCGGCGCGGTCGGCATCACCGGCGCCGTGGAGCGGGTGGGCCGGGACGGCGAGCTGCGGCACGAGCTGATCGCGGCGGTGCGGGACTGCGCCCGCGCGGTCTCCCGGGACCTGGGCGCCGGCCGCTTCTGAGCGCTGCGGGGCACTCCCCCGCCCCGCCGGACACCCCTTCCTTTCGCGGGCCGGTACGGCAGTCGCCGTACCGGCCTTCGGCATGCCCGGCGGACCCGGCTCGCACGGATGTACGGGCCGCGATCAGTAACGATCGTGCATTCGACAACAGAACTCTTGACGCCCATGGGGTGGCGGGCAAGACTCGCGTCCATCGGTCGGCATTGTCGAACACCTTGCGGCAATACGCGTTAGAGTGTGACAACGCCAGAGGCCGGCATCGCTCTCACCCCTGAGGGCGCCAGACCCCCGGCGGGACCCGGGGTTCGGCTACCCCTGGACGAAGGACAAAGGAGTCGCGGGTGTCCAGCTCCGACATCTTCATCGGCGAGACCATCGGTACCGCCATACTCATCGCGCTCGGCGGCGGCGTCTGCGCCGCCGTCACCCTGAAGGCCTCCAAGGCCCGTAACGCCGGCTGGCTCGCCATCGCCTTCGGGTGGGGTTTCGCCGTGATGACGGCCGTCTACGTCTCCGGCCCGCTCTCGGGCGCCCATCTCAACCCCGCCGTGACGGTGGCCCTCGCCATCAAGGACGGCGGCTGGGCCAACGTGCCGACCTACCTCGGCGGCCAGCTGCTGGGCGCCATGATCGGCGCGACGCTGGTCTGGCTGGCCTACTACGGCCAGTTCCAGGCGCACCTGACCGACAAGGAGATCGTCGGCGGCCCGGGCGCGCAGACCACCTCGGCCAAGGCCGTCGAGGCCCAGGAGCAGGGCGCGGGACCGGTGCTCGGCGTCTTCTCCACCGGCCCGGAGATCCGCAACGTGGTGCAGAACCTCGCCACCGAGATCATCGGCACCGTCGTGCTGATCCTGGCGGTCCTCACCCAGGGCCTGAACGACAACGGCAACGGCCTGGGCACCCTCGGCGGTCTGATCACCGCGCTCGTGGTGGTCGCCGTCGGCCTCTCCCTCGGCGGCCCCACCGGCTACGCCATCAACCCCGCCCGTGACCTGGGCCCGCGCATCGTGCACGCCCTGCTGCCGCTGCCCAACAAGGGCGGCTCCGACTGGAGCTACGCCTGGATCCCGGTGGTCGGCCCGCTGATCGGCGGCGCCATCGGCGCAGGCATCTACAACCTCGCCTTCGCCTGACGGACGCGGCGTCCGCGGCCCCGGGCCGCCGGACGCCGGCCCCGACCGCACCGCCGTATCCACCGCCCCACAGCCACCCGGACCCCAGGAGCACACCGTGACCGACGCGCACACCGCCGGACCGTTCATCGCCGCCATCGACCAGGGCACCACCTCCAGCCGCTGCATCGTCTTCGACCGGGACGGCCGGATCGTCTCCGTCGACCAGAAGGAGCACGAGCAGATCTTCCCGAAGCCGGGCTGGGTCGAGCACGACGCCAACGAGATCTGGACCAACGTCCAGGAGGTCGTCGCCGGGGCCGTCGAGAAGGCCGGCATCACCCGCGACGACATCAAGGCCATCGGCATCACCAACCAGCGCGAGACGACCGTGCTGTGGGACAAGAACACCGGTGAGCCCGTCCACAACGCCATCGTCTGGCAGGACACCCGCACCGACTCCCTGTGCCGGGAGCTGGGCCGCAACGTCGGCCAGGACCGCTTCCGCCGCGAGACCGGCCTGCCGCTCGCCTCCTACTTCGCCGGCCCCAAGGCCCGCTGGCTGCTCGACAACGTCGAGGGCCTGCGCGAGCGCGCCGAGGCGGGCGACATCCTCTTCGGCACCATGGACACCTGGGTCATCTGGAACCTGACCGGCGGCGTCGACGGCGGCGAGCACGTCACCGACGTCACCAACGCCTCCCGCACCCTGCTGATGAACCTGCACACCATGGCGTGGGACGAGCGGATCGCCGAGTCGATCGGCGTGCCGACGCGGATCCTGCCCGAGATCCGCTCCTCCGCCGAGGTCTACGGCGAGATCAAGGGCGGCCGCCTCGGCGAGCTGCTCGGCGGCATCCCGGTCGCCTCCGCGCTCGGCGACCAGCAGGCGGCCCTGTTCGGCCAGACCTGCTTCTCCGAGGGCGAGACCAAGTCGACGTACGGCACCGGCACCTTCATGGTGATGAACACCGGCGACAAGCTCATCAACTCCTACAGCGGGCTGCTGACCACGGTCGGCTACCAGATCGGCGACCAGAAGCCGGTCTACGCCCTGGAGGGCTCGATCGCCGTCACCGGCTCGCTGGTGCAGTGGATGCGCGACCAGATGGGGCTGATCTCCACCGCCGCCGAGATCGAGACCCTCGCGCTCTCCGTCGAGGACAACGGCGGCGCCTACTTCGTGCCGGCCTTCTCCGGCCTGTTCGCCCCGTACTGGCGCTCCGACGCCCGCGGTGTGATCGCCGGCCTGACCCGGTACGTCACCAAGGCGCACCTCGCGCGCGCCGTCCTGGAGGCCACCGCCTGGCAGACGCGGGAGATCGCCGACGCCATGACCAAGGACTCCGGGGTGGAGCTGACCGCCCTCAAGGTCGACGGCGGCATGACCTCCAACAACCTGCTGATGCAGACGCTCTCGGACTTCCTGGACGCCCCCGTGGTGCGTCCGATGGTCGCCGAGACCACCTGCCTCGGCGCCGCCTACGCCGCCGGTCTCGCCGTCGGCTTCTGGGCCTCCACCGACGAGCTGCGCCAGAACTGGCGCCGGGCCGCCGAATGGACCCCCCGCATGGACGCGGACACCCGCGACCGTGAGTACAAGAACTGGCTCAAGGCCGTCGAGCGGACCATGGGCTGGATCGAGGACGAGGAGTAAGAAACCCCAATGACCAGTCAGTCCACCCTGCAGTCCGTGCCTGCCCTGGGGACGCACCCGGCCTCCGGCTCCAACCCGAGCCGCGCCGAGACCCGGGAGCAGCTCTCCAAGGCGACGTACGACCTCCTCGTGATCGGCGGCGGCATCCTGGGCATCTCCACCGCCTGGCACGCCGCGCAGTCCGGCCTCAGGGTGGCCCTGGTCGACGCCGGCGACTTCGCCGGCGCCACCTCCTCCGCCTCCTCCAAGCTCCTGCACGGCGGTCTGCGCTACCTGCAGACCGGCGCGGTGAAGCTGGTGGCGGAGAACCACTTCGAGCGCCGTGCGGTCTCCCGCCAGGTGGCCCCCCACCTGGCGAACCCGCTCACCTTCTACCTCCCGGTGTACAAGGGCGGGCCGCACGGCGCGGCGAAGCTCGGCGCGGGCGTGTTCGCCTACTCCGCGCTCTCCGCGTTCGGCGACGGCGTCGGCCACCTCCTCTCCCCCGCCAAGGCGGCGCAGGACGTGCCCGAGCTGCGCACCGAGAACCTCAAGGCCGTGGCCGTCTACGGCGACGACCAGATGAACGACGCGCGCATGGCCCTGATGACGGTCCGCGCGGCCGTCGAGGCGGGCGCGGTCGTCCTCAACCACGCCGAGGTCACCGGGCTGCGCTTCACCAAGGGCCGGGTGACCGGCGCCGAGCTGCGCGACAAGCTCTCCGGCGACGAGTTCGGCGCGAACGCCCGCCTGGTGCTGAACGCCACCGGGCCGTGGGTGGACCACCTGCGCCGGATGGAGGACGCGAACGCCGCGCCGTCCATCCGCCTGTCCAAGGGCGCGCACCTGGTCCTGAAGCGGACCGCGCCGTGGAAGGCCGCGCTGGCCACCCCGATCGACAAGTACCGCATCACCTTCGCCCTCCCCTGGGAGGACATGCTGCTGCTCGGCACCACCGACGAGGAGTACGAGGGCGACCCGGCGGACGTCTCCGTCAACGACCACGACATAGCCCAGATCCTGGACGAGGCGGCGTTCTCCGTCCGGGACCAGCAGCTGCGGCGGGAGCTGATCACCTACGCGTTCGCCGGTCTGCGGGTGCTGCCGGGCGGCCCCGGCAGCACCGCCAAGGCCAAGCGCGAGACGGTGGTGACCGAGGGCAGGGGCGGAATGCTGTCCGTGGCCGGCGGCAAGTGGACCACCTTCCGGCACATCGGCCGCACGGTGATGAAGAAGCTGGAGGAGCTGCCGGGCCACCCGCTGGGCGACGACTTCGAGCCGATCTCCACGCTGCCGAAGAAGCTGCCGCTGCCGGGCATCGCCAACCCGCGCGCGGTCGCCCACCGGCTGCTGGTGGACCGCCCGGCGCCCGGTCCGCGGATGGCGCCGGAGACCGCCCGGCACCTGGCCACGCACTACGGCTCGCTGGCCTTCGACATCGCCCGGCTGGCGAACGAGAACCCGGAGCTGGCCGAGCGGGTCCACCCCGACGCCCCGGAGATCTGGGCGCAGGTCGTCTGGGCCCGCGACCACGAGTGGGCCGAGACGGCCGACGACGTGCTGCGCCGCCGTACGACGCTGACGATCCGCGGTCTGGCCACGGACGAGGTGCGGGCGAAGGTGCAGGGGCTGCTCGACGGCGAGTGAGCGCCGGGTGACGCCGGTCACCGGCGCCGGGGCCGGCTCCTCCCGCACGGGGAGCCGGCCCTCCGGCACGGCCCTGCCTCACTGCGCGTCAGAACCCGTGCGCACAGGGCGATTTGAGCACACCCGGCGGGAACCGTCAGCCGCGTCCGGCGCAGTGACCGCGGGTCAGCCGCCCGGGCCGCGGCCCCCGCGGCGGTCGAAAGGTCCGGGATCGGCGATCATGGGTGTTCGGGTGGCCCGTACGGGTAGTGATGCGTTCACTCCCCCGTGCACGGGGGCTGCGGGCGCTCCCGCCGAACGCCGTAAGGTTGGCGGGTCAGGCGAGGGCACGTCGGAAGGAGGCGCTGGGTGATCGAGCTCGAGGGGGTTCCCGAGCTGATCGACCCGGTCATGGTGGCCGCGTTCGAGGGCTGGAACGATGCCGGCGACGCCGCTTCGACCGCGGTCGCGCATCTGGAGCGGGAGTGGAAGGGCGAGGTGTTCGCGGCACTGGACGCCGAGGACTACTACGACTTCCAGGTGAACCGCCCCACGGTGTTCATGGACGGCGGCGTGCGCAAGATCACTTGGCCGACGACCAGGCTCTCGGTGGTCCGGGTCGGCGGCGACAAACCCCGTGACCTGGTGCTGGTGCGCGGGATCGAACCGTCCATGCGCTGGCGTTCGTTCTGCAACGAGCTGCTGGGCTTCGCGCACGAACTCGGCGTGGAGCTGGTGGTCGTGCTGGGCGCGCTGCTCGGCGACACCCCGCACACCCGCCCGGTCCCGATCAGCGGGACCACCTCGGACGCGGACCTGGCCCGCCGGATGGACCTGGAGGAGACCAAGTACGAGGGCCCCACCGGCATCGTGGGCGTCCTCCAGGAGGCGTGCACGCACGCCGGCGTCCCGGCCGTCTCCCTGTGGGCGGCGGTCCCGCACTACGTGTCGCAGCCGCCCAACCCGAAGGCCACGCTGGCCCTGCTGAACCGCCTTGAGGACCTGCTCGACATCAGGATCCCGCTGGGCGAGCTGCCCGAGGACGCGCGCGCCTGGCAGGTGGGCGTGGACCAGCTGGCCGCCGAGGACAGCGAGGTCGCCGAGTACGTGCAGACGCTGGAGGAGGCCCGGGACACCGCCGAGCTGCCGGAGGCGTCGGGCGAGGCGATCGCCCGCGAGTTCGAGCGGTATCTGCGGCGCCGGGACGGCGGCGGCCCGACGGCGGGCGGCCACGCCACGGCGGACGGCGGCGACGCCGGCTCCTATCTGCGCGAGGGCCCCGGCGGCCGCACCCGCCCGCCGATGCCGTCGAGGCCGGAGCCGGAGCAGCCGGAGGCCGACCCGCGGCCGGGGACCGAGCCGCAGCCGGGGACCGAGCCGAAGGACGACGCCGGCTCCGGGCCGCAGACCGGTCCGCGCGCGCGGCGCGAATCCCGGCCGGAGACCGATCCGGCGCCGGACGACGACTCGGACGACTCGTCCGACGAGGACTGAGCGGAGAAACCGTCAGGGGCGGTGCGCCACGAGCGCACCGCCCCTGACGGTTCTTCCGGCGTCCGTCGGGGCCCGCCCGGCCGGCGGGCCCCGCATCACGTCTCAGCTCAGAGAGCCACGCCCAGCAGGGCGTCCACGGCCCGCGACACCAGACCGGGTGAGCCCGTGTCCGTGCCGCCCCGCTCCTCCTGGAGCGCGGCCCAGCGGTCGACCGCGGCGAGCGCGGCCGGGGCGTCGAGGTCCTCGGCGAGGGCGTCGCGGATCTCCTCGACCAGCTTGTCCGCGGCCGGTCCGTCGGGCCGCGAGACGGCCGCGCGCCAGCGGCCGAGCCGGTCGACGGCGTCCTGGAGCACCTGGTCGGTCCACTCCCAGTCGGAGCGGTAGTGGTGGGCGAGCAGCGCGAGCCGGATCGCCGCCGGGTCGACGCCGTCGCGCCGCAGCCGGGAGACGAAGACGAGGTTGCCCTTGGACTTGGACATCTTCTCGCCGTCGAGGGCGACCATGCCGGCGTGGACGTAGGCCCTGGCCATCGGGAACTCGCCGGTGAGCACCTGGGCGTGCGAGGCGCCCATCTCGTGGTGCGGGAAGGCGAGGTCGGAGCCGCCGCCCTGGACGTCGAAGCCCATCCCGAGGTGGTCGAGGGCGATGGCCACGCACTCGATGTGCCAGCCGGGGCGGCCCGGGCCGAGCGAGGCGCCGTCCCAGCTGGGTTCGCCGTCGCGGGCGGCCAGCCACAGCATCGGGTCGAGCGGGTTCTTCTTGCCGGGCCGGTCGGGGTCGCCGCCGCGCTCGGCGGACAGCAGCCGCATCGCGGCGGCGTCGAGGCGGGAGACCGAGCCGAAGTGCGGGTCGGACTCGACGGAGAAGTACACGTCGCCGTCCAGCTCGTACGCCGCGCCCAGGTCCCGCAGTCGCTCCACCAGGGGAACGATGCCGGGTATGGCCTCCACGGCGCCTATGTAGTGCCGGGGCGGCAGCATCCGCAGGGCGGTCATGTCCTCGCGGAACAGGGACGTCTCCCGCTCGGCCAGCCCGACCCAGTCGATGGCGTCGCGCCGCGCCCGCTCCAGCAGCGGATCGTCGACGTCGGTGACGTTCTGGACGTAGTGGACCTGCCGCTTGGTGTCGAGCCACACGCGCTGGACGAGGTCGAACGCGTTGTAGGTCGCCGCGTGACCCATGTGGGTCGCGTCGTACGGCGTGATGCCGCAGACGTAGATACGGGCGACGGGACCGGGGGTCAGGGTGACCGGACCCCCGGTCGCGGTGTCGTGGATCCTCAGGTCGCGGCCCTGACCAGGCAGGGCGGGGACCTCGGAAGCGGGCCAGGCATGCATGTCATGAGCGTAACCGGACCGCGGTCCCGTCCACGAACCGGACCGGGCCAGTCGGCCGGATAGGCGCTCTTGCCGATTTCGCGCGGGTGTGCAGCGCCCCTGAGCGCGGGGCGTGGCGGGCGTCTACACCGGCGGCCAGGGGATCGCCGGCCACTGGCCGCCCGGCTCGGGGTGGACGCCGGAGGCGAGCAGGGCGTCCACCCGCGCGCGGGTGGCGTCCGTCTCGGCCGGGGTGATCAGCCCGGCCAGGCGGGCGGCCAGGGCGCCGCCCTCGCCCAGGGCGTCGCGCAGCCCCTCCAGGACGCCGACCGCCTCGGCGGGCAGCGGCTCGCCCGCCCAGCCCCACAGCAGCGTGCGCAGCTTGTCCTCGACGTGGAACGTGACGCCGTGATCAATGCCGTAGAGCCGGCCGTCCGCCGTGGGCAGCAGATGGCCGCCCTTGCGGTCGGCGTTGTTGAGCACCGCGTCCAGCACGGCCAGCCGGCGCAGCCGTTCGTCGTCGGCGTGCACGAGCAGCGCGGTGCGGTCCTCACCGACCTCGGCGAAGCCGATGGCCTTCCAGCCCGGTCCGGGTTCCTCGGCGTCGACGAGCGCGAGGAGTTCGGCCTCCGGCTCGGCGTCGATCCACAGCTGGACCATGCCCTCGCCGTACGGGCCCTCGCGCAGCACGGTGGGCGGCACCAGGCCCCAGCCGGTGGCCTCGGAGACCTCGTAGGCGGCCACCTCGCGCCCGGCCAGGGTGCCGTCGGGGAAGTCCCACAGCGGGCGCTCCCCGGCGACCGGCTTGTAGACGCAGGACGCCTCCCGGCCGTCGAGCGCGACCGAGCAGAACAGCGCCGCGTTGGAGGCCTCGCGGATGCGCCCGCGCACGGTCAGCTCACCGCGCGCCAGCAGTTCGGCGGCGGCCGTCCCGGGCGTCACGCTCCGCGGCGGTATCCGTTCTGGCGCGGACATACGTGTCCTTCCGGGTCCAGGGGCAGGCTGCACAGCGGGCACGGCGGCCGCCCGGCGTTGACGACGTCGAGGGCGCGTTTGGCGAAGGCCCGCGCCTGCGTGCCGGTGAGCCGGACCCGCAGCATCGGGGGGCCGTTCTCCTCGTCCTGGAGCAGCCGCTCCTCGGCCTCGGCGAGGTCCTCCTCGGTGTCGGCGTCCAGCTCCACCAGAGCCTGCGCCTCCACGATCATCCGCTGCTCCTCGCCGTCCCAGGCGAGTGCCATGGTGCCGACCCGGAACTCCTCCTCGACGGGGGACTCCAGCGGGGCGGTGTCGGCGATCTCGGCGGGGGCCATGGCGGGCACCGGGGCGTTGCCGCCGCTGCGCCGCACCACCTCGTCGAGCAGTTCGTCCATGCGCTCGGCGAGCGCGGCGACCTGCGTCTTCTCCAGGGCCACACTGGTCACCCGGGGGCCGGCGGCGGCCTGGAGGAAGAACGTACGGCGTCCGGGCAGTCCGACCGTACCGGCCACGAAGCGGTCCGGGGGGTCGTAGAGGAACACCTGACGGGACACGTCCTGTCTCCATGGGGATCGGGGGTTGGAACTGGCTGGGGCGTCGGGGTGACGGGCCCGGGGCCGGTGGGCCGGCGCCGGACGCCTCACCCTACTGCGGCCGACGATCACGGCGCGCCCGCGCCGCCCCCGACCGGTGCGTCGCCGTCGCCGGGCTCCTCGCGGGGCGCCAGGGAGGCGAAGTCGCCGGTGTCGCCGAGGCGTACCAGGAAGGGCCGCAGCCGGGTGTAGCGGATCGCGGTGACGGAGCAGGGTTCGACCGAGATCCGCTGGAAGAGGTCGAGGTGGAGGCCGAGCGCGTCCGCGACGAGCGACTTGATGATGTCGCCGTGCGAGCACATCAGGTAGACGGCGTCGGGGCCGTGGTCGCGCTCCACGCGCGCGTTCCACTCGCGCACCGCCTCGGCGGCGCGGTGCTGCATGGCGCGCATGGACTCGCCGCCGGGGAACGCCGCCGCCGTGGGGTGCGCCTGCACGACCTCCATCAGCGGCTCGTCCTTGAGTTCGGCGAGCTTGCGGCCGGACCAGTCGCCGTAGTGGCACTCCCCGATGCGGTCGTCGGTGTGCGCGCTCAGCTCGGGCCGTGCGTCCAGAAGGGGCTGTACGGTCTCCTGGCAGCGCTGCAGCGGGCTGGTGACGACCTCGGCGACCGGCAGGCCGGCGAGCCTGCCGGGCAGTGCGGCCGCCTGCGCGGCGCCGCGCTCGTCGAGGGCGACGCCGGGCGTCCAGCCGGCGAGCAGTCCCTCGGTGTTGGCGGTGGAGCGTCCGTGCCTGACGAGGATCAACGTGGGCATGCGGCCAGGGTAGGCGTACAGGCGACTCCGGCGTCGGCCGGGTGAGAGGAGAACACGCTCCGTGATCGTGGACTGTGGCATCTACCGCGACGGGCACCGCAGGGAGGGACCGGAGGACTTCTCCGACGCCCTGGCCGAGGCGCGGGCGGCCGGCGGGTTCGTGTGGGTGGGGCTGCACGAGCCGAGCGAGGAGGAGTTCGCGCTGGTCAGCGAGGAGTTCGCGCTGCACGAGCTGGCGGTGGAGGACGCCCTCAAGGCCCACCAGCGGCCCAAGCTGGAGGTCTACGACGACTCGCTGTTCGTGGTGCTGAAGCCGGTGGGGTACGAGCCGGACAGCGACACCGTCTCGACCGGTGAGATCATGATCTTCCTGGGCGACTCGTTCGTGGTGACGGTCCGGCACGGCGAGATCGACGGGCTGACCTCCGTACGGCACCGGCTGGAGCAGGAGCCGGAGATGCTGGGCAAGGGCCCCACCGCCGTCCTGTACGCCATCGCCGACACGGTCGTCGACCACTACCTGGACGTGGCGACCGAGCTCCAGACCGACCTGGAGGAGCTGGAGGCGGAGGTCTTCTCCCCCGAGCGGGGCGGCTCGCGCAACACCGCCTCGCGGATCTACAACTTCAAGCGGCAGATCACCGAGTTCCGGCGCGCCACGGGTCCGCTGGCGCCGCCGATGTCCCGCCTCGGCGGCACCGGCCAGAGCGCCTTCGCCACCGCGGTGCCCTTCGTGGACGACGCCGCCCGGCCCTTCTTCCGTGACGTCAGCGACCACCTGACCCGCGTCAACGAGTCCGTGGAGAGCCTGGACCGGCTGGTCTCGGACATACTGTCGGCGCATCTGGCGCAGACCGGGGTCCAGCAGAACGACGACATGCGGAAGATCTCGGCGTGGGCGGCGATGGCCGCCATCCCGACGATGCTCGCCGGCATCTACGGCATGAACTTCGAGCACATGCCCGAACTGCACTGGGTGTGGGCGTATCCGGCGGTGATCGCGCTGATGGCCGTGCTGGAAGTGGTGCTGTACCGGACGTTCAAGCGGCGGGGGTGGCTGTAGCCGTAGGCGAGGTGGGCGTCCTCGTCCGCACCGCGCGGCCGTGACCGGGCGGGGCCCCGGGCGTTGTTACCGGTGTCGGCGGCCGTGGCGGGGAAGCCTCCCCCGAGCCCTCGCCACGGCCGCGGGAACGTACGCGCCTCACGCCAGGCCGGCGCGCTCCAGTGCCTCGGTGCCGGCGCGCAGGGCGGCGAGCCGCTCGTCCAGGGTGAAGCCCGCGGGGGCGAGGGTCAGCGTGGTCACGCCGGCCGCCGCGTACTCCTTCATCCGGTCGGCGATCCGGTCCACGGAGCCGAGCAGGGTGGTCCGGTCGATCAGCTCGTGCGGGACGGCGTCCGCGGCGCCCTGCTTGTCGCCGGACAGGTACTTCTCCTGGATCTCGGCGGCCGCCTGCTCATAGCCCATGCGCCGGGCGAGGCGGTTGTAGAAGTTCTGCTTCAGACTGCCCATGCCGCCGACGTAGAGCGCCGTGTAGGGGCGGAAGGTGTCGGCGAGCGTGGCCACGTCCTTGTCCTCGCCCAGGGCGAGCGGCAGGGTCGGGCAGACGTCGAAGCCGTCCATCGTCAGGCCCGCCTTCTCACGGCCGGCCCGCAGCGGCTTGATCGCGGTCTCCTCCAGGTGCTCGGCGGAGGGGAAGATCAGCAGCGCGCCGTCGGCGATCTCGCCGGTCTGCTCCAGGTTCTTGGGGCCGATGGCGGCGATGTAGAGCGGGATGTGCTCGCGCTGCGGGTGCACGGTCAGCTTGAGCGGCTTGCCGGGGCCGCCGGGCAGCGGCAGCGTCCAGTGCTCGCCGTCGTGGCTCAGCCGTTCGCGGGACATGGCCTTGCGGACGATCTCGACGTACTCGCGGGTGCGGGCCAGCGGCTTGTCGAACCTGACGCCGTACCAGCCCTCGGAGACCTGCGGCCCGGAGACGCCGAGGCCGAGGCGGAACCGGCCGCCGGACAGCGAGTCCAGCGTGGCGGCGGTCATCGCCGTCATCGCGGGCTGGCGGGCCGGGATCTGGAAGATGGCCGAGCCGACGTCGATGCGCTCGGTCTGGGCCGCGACCCAGGAGAGCACGGTGGCCGCGTCCGAGCCGTAGGCCTCGGCCGCCCAGCACACGGCGTATCCGAGCCGGTCCGCCTCCTGGGCGACGGCCAGGTTGTCCGCGTCCATCCCGGCGCCCCAGTAGCCGAGGTTGATCCCGAGCCGCATGCCGCATCCCCTTACCGATGAGTAACGTGCCTGTGCGGGAGACAGTAGCGCGGGGCGGCTCGGATGCGGCAGACCACGCGGGTGTGACGGCCGCCTCGCGGGGGCGGCGCGGGGTCGGCGCGAGGGCGTCGCGGGTTGTCCAGCGGGGGCGTCGCGGGTTGTCCACAGGGTCGGGAACTGGTCGTCCACAGGGGCGGGCGTGGGTTGTCCACAGGGTGGCCCACGCCTACCTTTCGGCCAGTAATCTCGGCGTCCATGGAGCAGAGGCATCTCGGCCGTACCGGCCTGCGCGTGTCCCGCATCGGGCTCGGCACCCTGACCTGGGGCCGGGGCACCGACGAGCACGACGCCGCTGACATGCTGAAGGCGTTCTGGGAGGCGGGCGGCACCCTCGTCGACACGGCCGACGTGTACGGCGACGGCGAGGCCGAATACCTGCTCGGGCGGCTCATGGACGGCCTGGTGCCCCGCCGCGATCTGGTCATCTCCACGAAAGCGGGCAGCGTCCCCGACCCGGACCGCCGGGTGGACGGCTCCCGCGGCCATCTGCTGGCGGCCCTGGACGCCTCCCTCGCCCGTCTCGGCACGGACCACGTGGACGTGTGGCACGTGCACGCCTACGACCCCGGGACACCGCTGGAGGAGACCCTCCATGCCCTGGACCTGGCCGTCGGCAGCGGCCGGGTGCGCTACGCCGGAGTCTCCGACTTCTGCGGCTGGCAGCTGGCCAAGGCGGCGACCTGGCAGCTCGCGGCGCCGGGCGCTCGGACCCGGCTGGCGAGCACTCAGATGGAGTACTCGCTGCTGCAACGGGGCGTCGAGCGGGAGGTGCTGCCGGCCGCGCTCGACCTGGGCGTCGGACTGCTGCCCTCCTCGCCGCTGGGCCGCGGGGTGCTGACCGGCAAGTACCGCAACGCGACGCCGTCGGACTCGCGGGGCGCCTCCGAGCAGCTGGCGCCGTTCGTCGAGCCCTATCTCGACGACGCGGCGAGCCGCATCGTGGACGCGGTGGCGACGGCGGCGGACGGGCTCGCGGTGACTCCGCTGCAGGTCGCCCTCGCCTGGGTCAGGGACCGGCCCGGCGTGACCGCGCCGGTCATCGGCCCGCGCACCGTCCAGCAGCTGACGGCGGCGTTGTCAGTGGAGGCGCTTAGTCTTCCTGACGAGATCTGCCGGGCTCTCGACGATGTGTCGGCGCCCGTGCACCGCTATCCCGATCACGACTGGAGCACGCTGTGAGCACGGAGCCGGAGACCCCGGAGACCGCGGAGAAGGCCGGGCCGGGGACCCCGGACCCGGAGGCGGGACCCGGGACGGCCCCGGAACCGGAGCACGACGCACCGGCCGGAGAGCCGGCACCGGGGGGCGAAGCGGCGGCCGGGGACGACGCGGCGCCTGCGAAGACGGCGGAGGAGGACACGGCGGCGGAGGACACGCAGGGCGGGGGCGCGGACGCCGGTTCGGTGGCCGGGGCCCGGGATGCCGACTCGGACGCGGAGGGCGCGGCGGAGGCGGACTCCGTCCGGGGCCCGGAGGCGGACGCGGAGGATGCGGAGGGCACGGACCGGGGGCTCGACTCGGGCGCGGAGGACGCGGGGGCGGGCTCCGACTCGGGCGCGGAGGGCACGGGCTCAGGCTCCAGCGCCGACGTGGAGGGCACGGGCGCGGGTTCCGACTCGGGTGCGGAGAGCACCAGTACGGGTTCCGACCCGGACGCGGAGGACACGGGTTCAGACTCCGGCGCCGACGCGGAGGGAACGGGCACGGGCTCCGACTCGGGCGCGGAGGGTGCGGCTGCGGCCGGGCTGTCCGAGGCCGCGGCCGAGTTGGCGGCGCAGCGGGCCGAGCGGGAGCGGATCGAGCGGCGGAAGGCCGAGAAGAAGGCGCCGATCGAGAGCGGGGCCAAGCTCAGCGGCCGGGCGGCCGACCTGCTCGCGGCGGTGCGCGCGGTCGAGAGCGGCGATCAGCCCGCTCAGGCGGTGTACACCCCGCCTGAGCCGGAGCCCGCGCAACGCCGGGCGGCGCCCGAGCCGGTACGGCGGCCGGGCCCGGTGACGGCCGAGGCCGCCGCCGTGCCCGCGGCCCCCGCGCCCGGGACCGTCGAGGCCGTTCACGGAGTCCTGGGCGAGGGCGGCGCCCCCGAGTCGCTGGCCCTGCCGGTCGCCGCGGCCCTCGGCGAGGGCGCGGCCGACCGGCTGCGCGCCGACCCGTGGCAGTTGCTGCACGTCACGGGTGTGCGGCCGGAACAGGCCGACGGCTTCGCCCGGGCCCTGCTCGGCGCGGAGAGCCGGCCCGACGACGAGCGGCGCGGCCGTGCCTTCACGGTCTGGCTGCTGGAGCAGGCCGCCCTCGCCGGGCACACGTCGCTGGAGGCGTCGGCGCTCACCGCCGCCCTGGCGCAGCGCGGGGTGCCCGACGCGGACGCGGCCCTGCAGAGCGCGCTCGCGGAGGGCGAGGCCCTGGTGTTCCAGGACGCCCTGGAGGAGCCGGGAGCACCGGCCGCCGCACCGAATGCCGAGGGGGACGGGGACGAGGACGAGTCCGGCGAGGAACGGCCGGTGCGGCTGCTCGTCGGCCTGGAGCGTTACGCGCTCGCCGAGGAGAGCCTGGCCGACGGACTGGGCCGCCTGATCAACTCCGCTCCCGGCGAGGACGTCCCGGCCGAGGACTGGGAGCGGGTCGCCGCTCCCGCCCGGGGGTCGGCCGGCGAGCTGGTCCGCGCGGTCTCGGGCCACGGCCTGGTGCTGCACTCGGGCGGTGCGGCGTCCCGCGCCGAACCGGCGCTGCTGCTGGCCGGGGCACGCGCCCTCGGGCTGCGTGCCTGGGCCGCCGCCCACAGTCCGCTGGGCCGGGACGACTTCGCGGAACTGGTCCGCGCGGCCGGTGCGCGGCGCGCGCCGGAGCGGGGGCGCGCACAGGGTGCGGAAGCCGGGGACCCGCAGGCCGCGGAAGCGGGGCGCGCACAGGACGGGGAGGGCGCGTCCGGCGGCGCGGAGGATGCCGCCGTCGTGACCGTGGCCGGGCTGCTGTCCGGTGCGGAGGGGCCCGGGCGGGACGCCGACGGCGCGCTGGACCTGGATCTCCTCGTCGTGCTCGACGCCCCGCAGCTGGACGTGGAGACGGCGGCCCTGCTCGTGGAGTCGCTGCCGGACGGGGCCCGGCTGGTGCTGTCCGGAGATCCGGCGGTGCTGTGGTCGGCGGGGCCCGGGCGGGTCTTCGCCGATCTGCTGGCGGCCCGGGTGTGCCCGCACGTCGCCTCGCGGGTGGCGGACCCCGGACCGCTGGGCGAGCTGGTCTCCGGCATCGGCGTCGGGGAGCTGAACCAGGTCGCCGCGCCCGGCAAGGAGTTCGTGGTCGTCCCCGTGCGCGACGCGGGCGAGGCCGTGCACCGGACGGTGCAGCTGGTCGCGGACTCGGTGCCCCGGGCGATCGGCGTGCCGGCCGAGCAGACCGTGGTGATCACCCCGGGTCATGGCGGCGCCGTGGGCACGCGCGCGCTCAACGCGGCGCTGAAGGAACGGCTCAATCCGGGCCCCGGCCGGTTCGGCGGCTTCGACCCGGGCGACCGGATCGTCCACTCCCCCGTGCCCGGCCGTGCGCTGCCGGGCCGGGTGGTGACGGCCGACGCCGAGGGACTGCACCTGTCGTGCTCGGGTGACCGCGTGGTCGTACCGAGGGAGCGGGTGGAGAGCTGTGTGCGGCACGGGTGGGCGCTGACCGCGCACCAGGCCGTGGGCGGCCGGTGGCCGGCGGCGGTCGTGGTGCTGCCGGGCGACGCGGCGCAGGCGCTCAGCCGGCCGTGGGTGTACACGGCGTTCGGCCGGGCGAGCCGCCATCTGTCCGTGGTGCACGGTGTGGAGCAGGCGCTGCCGCGGGCCGTGGCCGAGGTGCCGGCCCGGCCGCGCACCACCCGGCTGCCCCTCCTGCTGGCCGCGCAGGCGGCACAGGCGGAGGACCTGGCCCAGGCGTGAGGGGTCGGGCACCGGGCGTGCGGTGAACGGGGCGCGGTCGATGGGCCGTGCCCCGGGAACGAGGAGGGCGGCGGTCACGGGTGCACGTGCGTGCCCGTGACCGCCGCCCCTCGCGCCGTGGCGCTTCTAGCGCTCGGTCCTGTCCAGCGGCTCGATGTCGTCGTCCTCGACGAGACCGGTGACGAGGTCCTCGACGGCGTCCGCGTCGTCCGCGTCGTCCGCGTCGTCGATCTCCCCCTCGTCCTCGTCCTCGTCCTCGTCGAGGTCGTCGTCGAAGACCGTGCTGACGTCGAAGCGGCAGACCACCTGCTCCGGATCGACGTGCTCGAAGGGCTCCTCCAGCCATTCCCCGGGGTCGGGCTGTTCGTCGGAGGCGGTGACCCAGAGGGTGGAGTCGCCCTCCTCCAGGCCGAACTCCTTGTGCCGCGAGGCGATCTCGTCCGGTTCGTACTCGCCGAAGAGCGTGCCGAGCGCGCCGTGCACCGTCCCGGCGGCGCCCGCGCCGATGCCGGTGCCGGCCTCGACGTCCGCGGCCTCCACCCGCTGGGCCTGGGCCAGCAGCCGCTGGGGCTCGGCCACGGCGTAGTCGCGGCGGATCAGCACGCTGATCGCGTTCGGCTCCTCCGGACCCGTGTACGGCGGCAGCGCGTCGTCACCGGGGATCTCGAAGGGGGTGACCTCGTCGTAGCGGTCGTAGAGCAGTTCGTCGTACGCCTCCGCGGCCGCGGCAAGCTCGTTGAACGCCTCGTAGACGGCCGGGTCGTCCTCCCCCGACCGGCGTTCGACCGCGGCCAGGTGGCGGTCGAGCGCGGTCTTGACCGCCTCGGCGGCGGCGCGTACCTCGGCAGCGGTGGGCTGCGCAGCATCAGACATAGTGCAGACGCTATCCGTACCGGGCCCCAGCCCGCACAATAGATGCGATGCCGGAATACGAATTTGTCGACGTGTACGTACCGCGCGGGGTCTCCCGCAAGGACGCCACACGTCTTTTGACCGACCACGCCGAGTACGGGCACTGGGAGCTGGACCGCCTGAGTCTGCTGCACGACGGGAGCCGCAGGGTGCGGCTGCGCCGGCGGATCATCCGCCAGGTACGCGCCACGTGGTGAGCTGAGTCGAACGGCGCCGACAGCACGGCGGGCCCCGCCTTCGCGGGGCCCGCCCTGTCATGTGCACGGCGCTACGGCCGGCGTCCGGGTGGCCGAGCCGTCAGACCCGGGCCCGCGCCTTGCGGTACAGCACGGTGCCGGCCAGCAGCGCGCCCGCGCCGACGGGCAGGGCGAGGCCCATCGGCAGCTCGTTGCCGGTGTGGGCGAGTTGCGCCCCGCTGCCGGGTGTGGAGCCGGTCCGCGTACCCGGGTGGTTGACGTGCACCGCTCCGCCGGGCGTCTTGCCGCCCGTGGCGGGCGGAGTGACGGGCGTACCGGGGTGACCGGGAGTACCAGGGTTTCCGGGCGTGCCCGGGTTGCCGGGCGTACCAGGGTTGCCCGGTGTTCCGGGATTCCCCGGCGTGCCCGGGTGACCGGGCGTACCAGGGTTGCCCGGAGTCCCGGGGTTGCCCGGTGTTCCGGGCGTGCCGGGGTTGCCGGGGTTGCCCGGCGTTCCGGGCGTGCCGGGGTTGCCGGGCGGGTTCTCGTGGCCGCCGCCGGGCGGGGTGTGGCGGCCGCCGTTGGCGCAGTCGTTGCCCAGCGCGGCGTTGCCGACGCCGACCACGTCGACGGTGTTGCCGCAGACGTTCACGGGGACGTCGACCGGCACCTGGACGACGTTGCCGGAGCCGACGCCCGGCGAGTCGCTCGCGTGCCCGCCGGCGTGTGCGCCGCCGTGTCCCCCGGACGAGTCACCGCCGCCGCCGTGGTTGACGCACGTGTTTCCCACCGCCGGGTTGAGCAGCCCGACGACGTTGACGGTGTTGCCGCAGACGTTCACCGGGATGTGCACCGGCACCTGGACCGTGTTGCCGGACAGCACGCCCGGCGAGCCGGACGAGAACCCGGACGCGCCCGCGTCGGCGTGCGCCGCGCCGCTCGCGGCGGCGATCACGCCGGTGGCGGCGGCCACGGTCATCAGGCCCTTGCGGGTGACCTGTCGCATGTACTGAATCCCTGCCTTCGACTTTTTCGAATCTTCCGGAACGCGCGTGCGCGACAGGGCGGAAATGCGCCGTCGTGACCGCACGGAAAAACCGGTCGGCCCCGGAGCGCAGGGTGCGCGCTCTCGGAGCCGACGGGTTCAGACCCCCCCACGGAGTCGATGAAGTCAGACCCTCACGGGGCGGGGCACGACGTCAGTGGTTGATGCAGGTGTTGCCGAAGGCGGGGTTCAGCAGCCCGATCACCGAGATCGTGTTGCCGCAGACGTTCACCGGCACGTGCACGGGCACCTGCACGACGTTGCCGGAGGCGACACCCGGGGAGTGCAGGGCGGCACCCTGGGCGCCGGAGTCGGCGGCGGCCATACCGGCGCCCGCGAGAACCAGTCCACCGGTGGCAACCGCGGCAGCGACGACCTTCTTGATCATTATTCCTCCTCGTTGGCAAAAGCGATCTCACCTTGCCGATCGCAATACCTGTAACGAGGCTCAACCATTGGAGCTACGAGCTTATCGTCGCATTCACCCTTCTCAGTCAATCTCGTACGCGCGCCCGAATATCTGACGTTTCCTCAGGACGCGTCGATGAACCGGTCGAGCACCCGCACGCCGAACTTCAGACCGTCCACCGGGACCCGCTCGTCCACGCCGTGGAACATGCCCGCGAAGTCCAGCTCCGGCGGCAGCTTCAGCGGGGCGAAGCCGAAGCCGCGGATGCCGAGGTCGTCGAAGGACTTGGCGTCGGTGCCGCCGGAGAGCATGTAGGGGACGGCCTTGGCGGCCGGGTCCTCGGCCAGCAGCGCGGACTGCATGGCGTCCACCAGGGCGCCGTCGAAGGTGGTCTCGACGGCCTTGTCCGAGTGCACGTCCTCGCGCTTGACCCGGGGGCCGAGGATGCGGTCCAGGTCGGCCAGGAACTCCTCCTCGAAGCCGGGCAGGAACCGCCCGTCGACGTGCGCCGTGGCCTCGCCCGGAATGACGTTCACCTTGTAACCCGCGCCCAGCTGCGTGGGGTTGGCGGTGTTGCTCAGGGTCGCGCCGATGAGCTTGGCGATGCCGCCGAGCTTGGCGAGGGTGCCCTCCATGTTCTCCGGGTCCAGCTCGGTGCCGAGCGCGTCGCCCAGTTCGTCGAGGAAGGCCCGGGTGGTCTTGGTGACCCGCACCGGGAACGTGTGCCGGCCGAGGCGGGCGACCGCCTCCGACAGCTCGGTGATGGCGTTGTCCCGGTGGATCATGGAGCCGTGCCCGGCGGTGCCGGCCACGGTCAGCTTCATCCAGTGCATGCCCTTCTCGGCCGTCTGGATCAGATAGAGCCGCCGCTGCTCGCTGACCGTGAAGGAGAAGCCGCCGACCTCGCTGATCGCCTCGGTGACCCCCTCGAACAGGTCGGGGTGGTGGTCGACCAGGTGGCGGGCGCCGTAGGTGCCGCCGGCCTCCTCGTCGGCGAGGAAGGCGAGCACGATGTCCCGCGGGGGCTTGCGTCCGCTGCGCAGCCGGTCGCGCACGACCGCCAGCGTCATCGCGTCCATGTCCTTCATGTCGACCGCGCCGCGCCCCCACACGCAGCCGTCCGCGACCTCGCCGGAGAAGGGGTGGTGGGTCCAGTCGTCGGCGTTGGCCGGCACGACGTCGGTGTGGCCGTGGATCAGCAGCGCGGGCCGGGACGGGTCCTCGCCCTCGATGCGGGCCACGGTGGAGGCGCGGCCGGGGTGCGACTCGAAGATCTTCGGCTCCAGCCCCACCTCGGCGAGCTTCTCGGCGACGTACTCGGCGGCCTTGCGCTCGCCCGGGCCCGAGTGGTCGCCGTAGTTGCTGGTGTCGATCTGGATCAGCTCGCGGCAGAGGTCCACGACCTCGTCCTCGCCGGTGACGCCCCTGGCGGTGTCCGTCTCGCTCACGCTGCTTCCTCCCGCTGTGTGCTGGTGGTCCACCTCGTGTGCCGGTGGTCTCCTCATCCTCTCCCCCCGCCGGCTCCCACCCCAAGACAGGGCCCGGCCCGATACACCGCGTTCACATCGGGCGAGGGGCGGGTGCGGCGCACCGGGGTGATCGGGGCGGCTCGAAAGCCTGGTAATGTTTCCTTCGTCGCCGCGAGGGGAAACCCCGCGCGACAGACACCTTGTCCGGGTGGCGGAATGGCAGACGCGCTAGCTTGAGGTGCTAGTGCCCTTTATCGGGCGTGGGGGTTCAAGTCCCCCCTCGGACACCATCGTGAAGGCGGTACCGGCTGAGCCGGTGCCGCCTTTCGCGTGGGGAGGCGCGGGTGGTCACACGTGTGCCGGGGGCAGGTGGTCCGTGAACCAGTCGCGGGCCAGGTCCGTCACCGCTTCCAGGGCGCCGGGCTCCTCGAAGAGGTGGGTGGCGCCGGGGACGACGGTCAGGTGGTTCTCGCAGGTCAGCTGGGTTTGGGCCTGGCGGTTGAGGTCGAGGACCTGGTGGTCGGCGCCGCCGACCACCAGCAGGGTCGGGGCGGTCACCGAGGACAGCGCGGGGCTGGTCAGGTCGGGGCGGCCGCCGCGGGAGACGACGGCGGCGACGTGCGCGTCCGGCGCGGCGGCGGCCCGCAGGGCGGCGGCGGCCCCGGTGCTGGCGCCGAAGTAGCCGACGGGCAGGTTCCCGGCCTCGGGGTTCGCGCGCAGCCGGGCGGTGACGGCGGTGAGGCGCGCCGCCAGCAGCCCGATGTCGAACACCTTGGTCCGGTCGGCCGCCTCCTCCTCGGTGAGCAGGTCGCACAGGAGCGTGCCGAGACCGGCGCGGTTGAGGCCGACGGCGACGAAACGGTTGCGCGGGCTGTGCCGTCCGCTGCCGCTGCCGTGGGCGAAGACGACGATGCCGGCCGCGTCGGCGGGGACGGTCAGCCGGCCGGTCAGACGCACCGGGCCGACGGCCGCCGCCATCTCCCGGTCCACCGCCGTACGGCTCCCGCCGGAGCGCGCCCGGCGCAGACAGGCGACCACGTCGTCGTCATCGAGCTGGGTGAAGTCGTCGTAGAACTGGCCGACTGCGAAGAAGGCGGCCGGGGTCTCCAGGCTGATCAGTTCGTCGGCCTCGCCGGCCAGCCGCGCCGTCCAGTCCGGCGGCGCCACGGGCACCGCCAGCACGATCCGGGCCGCGCCCCTGGCACGCACCGTCCGGCAGGCGGCCCGGGCGGTCGAGCCGGTGGCCACCCCGTCGTCGACCAGCACCACCGTCCGCCCGGCGACGGCGACCGGCGGGCGCTCGCCCCGGTAGCGGACGGCGCGCCGTGCCAGTTCGCGGCGCTCGCGCTCCTCGACCCGGGCCAGCGCGTGGGCCGGCACCCCGGCGCGGCCCGCGACGGTGTCGTCGATCACGCGCACCCCGTCCTCGCCGATCGCCCCCATGGCCAGTTCGGGCTGCGCGGGCACCCCGAGCTTGCGTACCAGGCACAGGTCGAGCGGTGCGCCGAGCAGCGCGGCGACCTCGGCGGCGACCGGCACGCCGCCGCGGGGCAGCCCGAGCACCACCACGTCCTGTCCGCTCAGGTGGGCCAGCCGGTCGCCGAGCCGCCGGCCGGCCTGCGGGCGGTTCCTGAAGAGCACGGCCGCGACCTCACTCCCGGGGCGACCAGAGCGGGGCGGGAGGCGTCGCCTCGGGTGCTCCGACCGCCTCGATGTCGCCCGCGGCGGCGCGCAGCAGATCGCGGCCGAGTGCGATGAGGGCGCGTCCGGCGGCGAGTTCGTCGCCGATCTCGGGGACCGCCGAGTCGTAGGGGCTGCGGCGGGCCTCCGCGCAGCTCTCCAGGACGTTGTCGCCGGTGTCCAGGACGATCCGGGCCGTGGTGTCCGGGTCGTGTTCGGACAGGTACAGATTCAGCCGCCATTCCTTGACGGACAAGGGCCTGCCGTCGGCGGGTCGCGTCATCGTCCGTCCCTCCTCAGCCGTGGTCGCCGGTCACCCGGCCGCGCCGGTCACGCCGGCCTCTCGTCGTCTCCTTCCACTGTGCCTCCGCCGCGCGGGGGCGGCACCACGGCGGGCCGCGTCACGGCGGGCGGTGGCGGGCGGGTGCGGCGGCGCGGGCAGAATGGGGGCCATGACCACGCGTTCCTGCCCGTGCGGGCTGCCCGAGCCGTACGAGAAGTGCTGCGGCCGTTTCCACTCGGGGGCCGCGGCGGCGCCGACCGCGGAGGCGCTGATGCGGTCGCGGTACTGCGCCTTCGTACGCGGGGACGCGGCGTATCTGCTGCGCACCTGGCATCCGCGGACCCGGCCCGCGCGGCTGGACCTGGATCCGGGCACCCGCTGGACGGGTCTTGAGGTCCTCGCTACGACGGGCGGCTCCGCCTTCCACACCACCGGCACCGTGACGTTCCGCGCCTCCTGGCGGGGCGGCTCGCTGCACGAGCACAGCCGGTTCGAGCGGGTCGAGGGGGCCTGGGCGTACGTCGACGGGGACTTCCCCGAGTAGGGGCGGGCACGGGCGGGGCCGCCTTCGCGGCTACGGCGCCAGGATGTCCAGTTCCTGGAGCGCGCCGACCGTGATCTCGCGGGTCAGCCGCTCGGCGCGTTCGGCGTCGCGGGCGCGGACCGCCTCGGCGACCTGGACGTGCAGGGTGACGGCGGCCGGGTCGGGGTCCTCGAACATGACCTCGTGCTGGGTGCGCCCGGTCAGCACCTCCGCGACGACGTCGCCGAGGCGGGCGAACATCTCGTTGCCGGAGGCGCTGAGGATCACCCGGTGGAAGGCGACGTCGTGGCGGAGGTAGTGCTCCAGGCGGTGGCCGCGTGAGTTGGCCACCATGCCGAGGGCGCACTCGGTGAGTTCGGAGCACTGCTCGGGGGTGGCGTGGCGGGCGGCGAGTCCGGCCGCGACCGGTTCGACCGCCGAGCGCAGCACGGTCAGCGAGCGCAGCTGCCGGGTGCGGTCGGCGCCGGCCAGCCGCCAGCGGATGACCTGCGGATCGTAGACGTTCCACTCCGCGGTGGGGAGCACGGTGACGCCGACGCGGCGGCGCGACGCGACCAGGTGCATGGACTCCAGGACGCGGACCGCCTCGCGCATCACGGAGCGCGACACCTCGAAACGCTGGGCGAGTTCGTCGGTGCGCAGAACGCTGCCCGGAGGGTACTCGCCGGCGGTGATGGCGGGGCCGAGGGCGTCCAGGACGCGGCCGTGCAGCCCCCGGCCCGGAGTGGTCATGGACTCAGCGTACGGGGTGGATCACGCGACGAAAAAGTCAGACTTATATGTCACACACTCTTGAATTCGTCGTATCTAATGGGTTTCAGTGGGGCCGACGCCGGAGGTCGGCGTCGCATGTCGAGGAAGACAGCGAGGCAGTGATGCGCACCCCCCACGTCGTCGTGGTGATGGGCGTCGCCGGCACGGGCAAGACCACGATCGGTCCCCTGCTCGCCGACCGGCTCGGCGTCCCGTACGCCGAGGGCGACGACTTCCACCCGCGGGCCAACATCGACAAGATGTCGGCCGGCACCCCGCTCCAGGACGACGACCGGTGGCCGTGGCTCGACGCCATCGGCGCCTGGGCGCACGGGCGGGCGGGGCTCGGCGGGGTGGTGAGCAGCTCGGCGCTGAAGCGGTCGTACCGCGACCGGCTCCGGGCGGCGGCTCCGGACGTCATGTTCGTGCACCTGACGGGTGACCGCGCGCTCATCGAGGAGCGCATGGGGCACCGCCAGGGGCACTTCATGCCGACCGCGCTGCTGGACTCCCAGTTCGCCACGCTCCAGCCGCTGGAGGCGGACGAGCGCGGGGTGGCGGTGGACGTCGCCGGGTCTCCCGAGGAGATCACCGCGCGCGCCGTCGCCGCGCTGGACGGCCTCGACGCCGCCGCACCGCCGGCCGAGGCCGGACCGTCCCCCCGGTGACGTGACGCCTCTCCCCCACGGCCGCCGGCCGCGGCACCTCTGAACCCCACTCCTCTCCATCCCCAAGGGAACACACCCCGTGACCAGACTCAGCGTCGAGATGCTGGCAGCGGACGCGCCCCCGCCGATCACCTCGGCCGGACACGCCCAGCTCGGTATCGCCGTCCTGGTGGGCATCGCCGTCATCGTCGTGCTCATCACCAAGTTCAAGCTGCACGCCTTCCTGTCGCTGACCATCGGGTCGCTCGCGCTCGGCGCGGTCGCCGGGGCGCCCCTGGACAAGGCGATCACCAGCTTCACCACCGGGCTGGGCTCGACGGTGGCCGGTGTCGGCGTGCTGATCGCGCTGGGCGCCGTCCTCGGCAAGCTGCTGGCCGACTCCGGCGGCGCCGACCAGGTCGTGGACACGATCCTGGCGAAGGCCCAGGGCCGGGCCATGCCCTGGGCGATGGTGCTGATCGCCTCGGTGATCGGTCTGCCGCTGTTCTTCGAGGTCGGCATCGTGCTGCTGATCCCGGTGGTGCTGATGGTCGCCAAGCGGGGCAACTACTCCCTGATGCGCATCGGCATCCCGGCGCTGGCCGGTCTGTCCGTGATGCACGGCCTGATCCCGCCGCACCCCGGCCCGCTGGTCGCGATCGACGCGCTCAAGGCCAACCTGGGCGTGACGCTGGCGCTGGGCATCGTCGTGGCGATCCCCTCGGTGATCATCGCCGGTCCGCTGTTCTCCAAGGTCGCGGCCCGCTGGGTGGACGTGCCCGCCCCGGACCGCATGCTGCCGCAGCGCGCCTCCGAGCAGCTGGAGCGCCGTCCCAGCTTCGCCGCCGCGCTGTCCACGGTGCTGCTGCCGGTGGTGCTGATGCTGGCCAAGGCGCTGGTCGACATCGTCGTGGACGACCCCGCGGACCGGACGCAGCGCGTGTTCGACGTGGTCGGCTCCCCGCTGATCGCGCTGCTCGCCGCGGTGATCGTCGGCATGTTCACGCTGGGCCGGCCCGCAGGCTTCACCAAGGAGCGGATCAACTCCACCGTCGAGAAGGGCCTGATGCCCATCGCGGGCGTCATGCTCATCGTGGGCGCGGGCGGCGGCTTCAAACAGACGCTGATCGACTGCGGCGTGGGTCAGATGATCCTGGACATATCCAAGGACTGGTCGATCCCGGCGGTGCTGCTGGCCTGGCTGATCGCGGTGGTGATCCGCCTCGCGACCGGTTCGGCGACCGTGGCGACCGTCTCGGCGGCCGGTCTGATCGCCCCGCTGGCGGCCGACATGTCGACCACCCACACCGCCCTGCTGGTCCTCGCGATCGGCGCCGGCTCGCTGTTCTTCAGCCATGTCAACGACGCCGGTTTCTGGCTGGTGAAGGAGTACTTCGGGCTGGACGTGGGGCAGACCGTCAAGACCTGGTCGCTCATGGAGACGCTGCTGTCCGTGGTGGCCGGCGCACTGGTCCTGGCGCTGTCGCTGATCCTGTAGGCGTCACCGGTCCGGCGAAGGCGCCGCTCTTTCGATCCCCTTCCCGTCACCCGCTGCGGCGGCCGTGGACATCCCCTCCTGACGGGGCGTGTCTACGGCCGCCACAGCGGGTGTTCGCGTTTCGCCCACTCGCGGCCGACCCGTCCGGTGCGCAGGCCGCGCCGGGCCTCCGGGTCGCCGAGCGCCATGCCGATGTGGCCGGCCAGCACCACGCCGACGGTCAGGGCCAGCCAGTCGTGCACGAAGGTCGCGCCGGTGCGCCACACCAGCGGGGCGAGCCGAGTGAACCACATCATCAGGCCGGTGCCCAGCATTACGAGGGCGGCCCCGGCGATCCAGGCGGCGTAGATCTTCTGGCCGGCGTTGAACTTCCCGGCCGGGCGGGACGAGCGGCGCCTGTCGCGGCGCAGCGCGGCCCGCAGCCAGACCCTGTCGTGCGGGCCGAACCGGTCGAGCAGCCGCAGGTCGGCGCGGAACGCGCGGGAGGCCAGGCCCAGCAGGACCGGGACCGGCAGGGCGAGCCCGGCCCACTCGTGCAGGCGGACCACCAGATCGCGGCGGCCGACGAGGACGGCGAGCTGGGGGACGTAGAGGCAGGCCGCCGTCACCACGCAGATCCCCATCAGTACGGCCGTGGCGCGGTGCACCCGGCGCTGGGCGGGGCCGAAGCGGCGTACGGCGGCGCCGGGCGGCGCGGGGGCGTCAGCCGGTGGGGTCATCGCCGCGTCCGTTCGAACGGCCGACCCAGGCGTCGACGTCGTAGCCGCGCTCCTCCCAGTAGCCCGGCCGCACCGCGTCGGTGACGGTGATGCCGGAGAGCCACTTGGCGGACTTGTAGAAGTACATCGGGGCGACGTAGAGGCGGACCGGGCCGCCGTGGTCGTGGCCGATGTCCGCGTCCCGCATGCGCAGCGCGACCAGTACGTCGGGGCGGCGGGCCTGGGCGAGGGTGAGGCTCTCGCTGTAGGCGCCGTCGAAGCAGGTGAAGCGCACCGCCTTCGCCGAGGGGCGGACGCCGGCCGCGTCCAGCAGCCGGGACAGCCGGACGCCCTGGAAGGGCGTGCGGGGCACCCGCCAGCCGGTGACGCACTGCACGTCGCGCACCATGCGGGTCTGCGGCATGCCCCTCAGCCCGGCCAGCGTGTACGTCGTGGGACGGTCGACCAGGCCGTCGACGGTGAGGCGGTAGTCCGTGGCGTCACGGCGCGGCACGGAGCCGGTGACCGAGTAGTAGCGGAAGCCGCCGCCGTTGGGGAGCAGTCCGGTCAGGCCCGTGGGGTCGTGGCCGGAGGCGGCGCCGAGGAAGTCCTCCAGGCCGCGTTGCAGGGTGGGCGCGGCGGCCACGCCCAGGGCGCCCAGGCCGAGGGTGGCGAGGAAGACGCGGCGGCCGACGGGCCGGCCGGGTTCCTCCGGCGGTCCCGGGCTCTCGGGTTCTTCCGGCGGTCCGGGCCTCTCGGGCGGTCCCGGGTCGCCGGGCGGTTCGGAGTGCACCCCTCCATTCGAGCACCCGCGCCCGGGGCGGGGCCAGGGAACGCGGGTGCTCGTCAGGGGTCCGTAACCTTTTCCGGCGGCCGCGGGCTACGGCCGCGGTTCGGGTGCGGCCGCCTTGTCCAGCTGGAACGCCTCGTTGCCCAGTCCGATGCGGGCGTGCGCCTCGGGCCTGCGCCTGCGCAGGACGGCGCCCTGGACCAGGCCGACGACGACGGCGAGGCCGATGACGCCGGGCAGGATCCGGCTGAGCGCCGAGCCGGGCCCGGCGCCCACCAGGACGTCGAAGTCCTTGACCGTGTAGACGGCGATCACCAGCAGGGCGAGGCCGGCCAGGGCGGAGGTGACCAGGCGCCAGGCCTGCGCCGCCGCCGCGCCGCGCCGGACGAAGAAGACGATCACCGACAGGGAGGCCGCCGCCATCAGCACGATCACGCCGAGCGCGCCGATGTTGCCGCCCCAGGTGAACAGGTGCAGCACGGGCGCGGTGGGGTCGCCGGCCGGCTTGTCGTCGGCGACCGCGAAGGCGATCACGACGACCAGCGAGAAGACGGTCTGCGACAGCGATCCGATGGCGGGCGCGCCGCTGGCGCTGGAGGTGCGGCCGAACGTCGCGGGCAGCAGACCCTCGCGGCCCATGGCGAAGGCGTAGCGGGCCACCACGTTGTGGAAGCTGAGCATCGCCGCGAACATGCCGGTGACGAACAGCACGTGCAGGATGTCCGTGAACGTCCCGCCGAGCCGGGACTCGGTGAGGGTGAACAGCAGGCCCGCGCTCTCCTTGCGGGCGGTGCCGACGATCGCGGACGGGCCGGCGGCGACGGTCAGCGCCCAGCTGCTGACGGCGAAGAAGACGGCGACGCCGGCCACCGCGAGGAACATCACGCGCGGCACGAGGACGTGCGGGCGGCTGGTCTCCTCGGCGTACACCGGGGCCTGCTCGAAGCCGAGGAAGGCCGCGATGCAGAAGCAGAGCGCGGTGCCGATCCCGGCGCCGGAGAGGGTGTCGGGGTTGAAGGCGTGCAGGGACAGGCCCTCCTTGGCGGGGTCGCCGATCGCGGCCACGTCGAAGACGACCACCAGGATCACCTCGATGACCAGCAGGACGCCGAGCACGCGCGCGTTGACGTCGATCTTCAGCCAGCCGAGCGCGCCGACGGCGGCGACGGCCAGCAGCGCCGGGATCCACCAGGCGACGGTGACGTCGGCGTAGGTGGCGAAGAGGTTGGAGACCTCGAAGCCGAAGATGCCGTAGATGCCGGCCTGGAGGGCGTTGTACGCCACCAGCGCGACCAGCGCGGCGCTCGCGCCGGCCGTGCCGCCGAGGCCGCGGGAGATGTACGCGTAGAAGGCGCCCGCGTTGTGGACGTGCCGGCTCATCTCGGCGTAGCCGACGCTGAAGAGGACGAGGACGACGCCGAGGACCACGAAGAGCAGGGGCTGTCCGACGATGCCCATCACCGCGAAGGTGGTGGGCATCACCCCGGCGACCACCATCAGCGGGGCGGTCGCGGCCAGCACGGACAGGAGCAGGCCGCCCGTGCCGAGGCGGTCGGCGCGCAGCGCGCGTTCCTGGCCCTTGAAGGTGCTGATGCCGTCGCCGCCGGCGGTGGGTCTGCTCGTGCGCGAACTGCCCGTCGTCATCGGGACCGTCCTTTCGGGCCTCGTCAGGCTTGCGGGAATGGCTCGTGTGCGGTGCTCGTGTGCGGTGCTCTTGCGGTGCTCTGGTGCGGTTGCGGACGTGCGGCTTGCCGCGTGTGCGGGCTTGCTCGTCGTGCGGGCTTGCGGTCGTGCGGGCTTGCGGTCGTGCCGGCTTGCGGGTGGTGGGGCTAGGCGGTGCCCAGGGCGGTGGCGCGGGCGGTGCGGAAGGCGGCGCACGGGTCGTGGTCGGGGTACGACCACGGCGCCGGGGTGGCGTGGTCGCCGATGCGGAGGAACAGCGCGGCGGCCTCGGCGGCACGCCCCTGGCAGTGCTTGGCGTGCGCGAGGTAGTTCAGGTCGATCATGTGCCGTGGATGGCCCTCCTGGCCCCATTCCAGCCACCAGTCGAAGGCGGTCTTCATCACCTGCCGGGCCCGGCGGCCGGCCCAGTGCCCGGAGGCGGCCGGATCGGCGGGAGTGAGACCGGCGCCGGCCAGCACGCGGTAGCGCTCGGCGTGCGCGACCACCGGCAGGATGGCGAGCGGGGAGTCGGCGGGGGCCTGTTCGGCGGCCCAGTTGGCGAAGTCGTAGACCTCGTGCAGCGGGTCCGGGCCGGCGTCGGCGTGCCGCTCGGCGAGCGCGGCCACCATCACGTGGTGGGCGTGGTGGTGGTCGGGGTGGCGCAGCCGCACCTCGTCGAAGAGGCGGACCACGTCGGCCTCTTCGCCCACGGCGCGCTCCAGCAGGAGCAGTCCCAGCCACGGAGTGGGGTCGGCGGGCGCGAGCGCGGCCGCGGCCCGGCACGCCTCGCGGGCGGGGCCGGGCTTCTCCTCGCCGCGCAGGGCGCGCTGGACCAGTGCCATGCCGAGCAGGACGCGGGCGTCGGCGGACTCGGGTTCGGCCAGCAGCCAGTCGCGGGTCCAGGCCGCGGTGTGCGAGGGCTCGGCCAGGACGGCGACGCGATGGCCGCGCCGGTCCCACTCGTCGCCGGTGCGGGCCAGCAGGGTGCGCACCGCCTGCCAGCGGCCCTGGGCCAACGCGGAGCGGGCGGCGCCGAGTTCGGCGTCGTCGAGAGCGGCGTCGAAGGCCTGGGCCGCGCGCTTGCGGCCGCGGCCGAGGGGCGGGGGTGGGGACACCGCGGGACTTCCTCTACGCGCTCTTCGATGATGCTGTGTTCGTGCCGTGTCCGTGCCGCGCACGCCGGTCTCCGTGCGGTGGCGGTGGCCGCGGGCCGGTCCGGTGGGGCGGTGCCGCCCCGTCCGACCCGCTCGCCGCGGTCCGCCCTCCGGTCGTCGGCCGACCGTCGGCTGATCACGGACAGCAAACCCGCAGCCAACACCCGGCGTCAAGGGCCACCGGCGCGTTACACGCGTCAACTGGGGTGACCGGAAAGGCACTTGTGTCACCTGGGGGGTGGCAGGACCTGATCGGCATCGCGGCCCGCCGCCGGTCGGCGTCTCGCGTCACGAGCCCGCGAGACCGCGCGCGTCTCACTCGTGTGGCGTACGCCATGGCGCGGCGCCGCCAAAGGCCCCACCCTGGCCGCAGGGCCGGGCCGTCGCCCCGACGCGGTGGACGTCGTGACCGAGTCGGCTGCCCGGATCCGGGTACTCCCAGCGGCGAACGGTGCCCCGGGCCGCTAGAGTCGGCCCTTACGCACCCGTGGCCCGACCGGATGATCGAGGTACGCAGCGTGTCGGTTCTGGTTCTGATCCTCGCCGTGAGCGCCGCCTGCTGCCTGGGGTTCGGATTCGTGCTCCAGCAGAACGCCGCCCAGCGGGCCCCGCTGAGCGACTTCCTCTCGCCCCGGCTGCTGCTGGACCTGATCAGGGTGCCGCGCTGGCTCGGCGGTCTCGGGCTGATGGTCGTCGGCATGGTGCTGGGCGCGGTGGCGCTGGGCCGGGGGGAGATCTCCCTGGTGGAACCGCTGCTGGCGACCAACCTCCTGTTCGCGCTCGCGCTGTCGCGAAGACAGACCCGGCAGCCGCTGGGCCGCCAGGGCTGGCTGGGGCTCGCGCTGCTGGCCGGCGGGGTGACGGCGTTCATCCTCGGCGGCCAGCCGCGGGCCGGCACCGCGGTCACCGATCCGCTGCGGCACTGGCTGATCATCGGGACCATGGTGGGCGTGGCACTGGTGCTGACCGCCTACGCCAAGCGCTCCCGGCTGAGCTGGGGTCCGGTGCTGCTGGCGGTGGCCGCCGGGCTGCTGTACGGCGTGCAGGACGCGCTCACCCGGGTGAGCGGGCAGCGCTTCTCGGCGGGCGGCTGGGCGGAGCTGTTCACCAGCTGGCAGCCGTACGGCCTGTTCGCCATCGGTGTCACCGGGCTGATCCTGGTGCAGAGCGCCTTCGAGACGGCGCCGCTGCGCATGTCGCTGCCCGCGCTCACGGCGGCCGAGCCGCTGGCCGGGATCGCCTGCGGGGTGGGCTTCCTGGGCGACCGGCTGCGCACCGACGTGGCCGCGCTGGCCTGGGAGGCGTCGGGTCTCGCGGCGATCGTCGCCGGCATCGTCCTGCTGGGGCTGCACCCGGCGATGCCCTGCGGGGCCTCGCCCACCGAACGCGGCGAGCACCGGCTCCAGCCGCGCTGACCCGGCGCCCGCCGACGGCCGCCCCGCCCCCGTCCCGCCCCCGCCGTCTCGACGGCCGCCGGCCGTCCGCCGCGGCGGGGGCGCCTGGTTGGATGGGGGCATGAGCGCTGCGGACGAGATCCTCGACATCGTCGACGAGAACGACCACGTCGTCGGGCAGGCCCCGCGCGGCGAGGCCTACACCCGCGGGCTGCGGCACCGCTGTGTCTTCATCGAGGCCCGGGACGCCGACGGCCGCCTCTTCGTGCACCGCCGCACCGCGACCAAGCTCACCTTCCCCTCCCTGCACGACATGTTCGTGGGCGGGGTCGTCGGGGCCGGCGAGAGCTACGACGCGGCGGCGCTGCGCGAGGCGGAGGAGGAGCTGGGGGTGAGCGGGCTGCCCCGCCCGGAGTTCCTGTTCAAGTTCCTGTACGAGCACGAGGGGGGCCTCAGCTGGTGGTCGGCGGTGTACCAGGTCCGCTGCGAGCTGCCGGTGCGCCCGCAGGTCGAGGAGGTCGCCTGGCACGACTTCCTGCCGGCCGACGAGCTGGAGCGCCGGCTGCCCGGGTGGGAGTGGACGCCGGACAGCCTGGCCGCGTACGAGCGGCTGAAGACCTACCGGTCGATGCGGTGAGGCGGCTCCCGGGCCGTCGGCGCGCCCGCCTGGGTAGGGTCCTGGGGTGATCGACTTCGTACGGAACGTCCGGCTGTGGTTCGCCCCCGAAGAGGTGCGGGAGGAGGGCCGGACGCCGGACTACCGCTTCTCGCTGGCGAACGAACGGACCTTCCTCGCCTGGCTGCGGACCGCGCTCGCCCTGATCGGCGGCGGGTTCGCGGTGGACCAGTTCCTGCCGCACCTGCGCTGGGCGTGGCGGGTCGGGCTCGCGCTGGCGCTGCTCGCCGCGGGCGTGCTGTGCTCGCTGCGGGCGATCAACCACTGGGTGCGGTGCGAGCGGGCGATGCGGCGCGGGGAGGACCTGCCGACGTCGCGGTTCCCCGCGCTGCTGAGCGTGCTCGTCGCGGTGGTCGCCGTGGTGATGGTCGTGGTCGTACTCGCCGGCCGGGCGGGATGAACGGGCCCGGGCCGGACGGCATCGGGTCCGGACCCGACGGTGCGGGGTCCGGACGGGACGGCGCCGAGACCGGACGGGACGGCGCCGGTGCCGGGGCCGAACGGGACGGCTCGGGGGCTGGGCGCGACAGTGCCGAGGCCGAACGGGACGGCTCGGGGGCAGGGCGCGACGGCACCGCAACCGGGCGGGACGGCACCACGGCGGAACGCGACGGCTCCGGGACCGGACGCGACAGCGCCGGTGCCGGGGCCGAACGGGACGGCTCGGGGGCCGGGCGGGACGGTGTCGGGGTGGGGGTCGTGCGGCGGGATCCTGGGCTTCAGCCCGAGCGGACCCGGCTGGCCTGGCGGCGTACCACGCTGTCCGGGACGGTGGCCGCCGTGCTGGCCGTGCGGGCGACCCTGCACGGCGGGGCCACGGCCGGCGGGCTCGTCGTGTGCGCCGTGTGCTGTCTGCTCTGGCTCTGCTTCCTGCTGATCGCCCAGTTCCGCATCCGCCGCCTGGACCGGGCGGCCCCGCGGGCGCTCCCCCCGCGCCTCGCCGCTGCGGCGGTGGCGGCCACGGTCGCGCTGGCGGTCTGCGCGGCGGCGCTGATCGCCTGAGTTTCCGACGGGAATGGGCTGAAAGGGAGGGTGGCCCCGGTCACGTCCGGGTCAGCCACTGGACGACATACCGACCGGTCGGCATCATGGACGCGTCCCGTTCCCCTCGGATCAGCCCGTAGGAGCAATGATGAGCCCCGACCACCCGCCCGGACTCGACCTCGACCGGCTGCGCCGCCTGCTGGACCGGGAGCGGCCCGGCCTGGTGCGGGGCCCGCTGACCGGCCGGCTGATCGAGGGCGGGCGCTCGAACCTGACGTACGCGGTCTCCGACGGCGCCGCCCGGTGGGTGGTCCGGCGGCCTCCGCTCGGCCATGTGCTGGCCACCGCGCACGACATGCGGCGCGAGCACCGGGTGATCAGCGCGCTGCACCCGACGAACGTGCCGGTGCCGCGCCCGGTGCTGCTGTGCGAGGACGAGGAGGTGCTGGGCGCGCCGTTCTACGTCATGGAGTTCGTCGAGGGCACGCCGTACCGCACCGCCGACCAGCTCGCCCCGCTGGGCGAGCGGCGCACCCGGGACGCGGTGCTGTCGCTGGTGGACACCCTGGTCGAGCTGCACGCGGTGGACCCCGCCGAGGTGGGCCTCGCCGACTTCGGCCGCCCGGAGGGGTTCCTGGACCGGCAGCTGCGCCGCTGGGGCAAGCAGCTGGACGCCTCCCGCGACCGCGACCTGCCCGGCATCGACGAGCTGCACTCGGCGCTCGGCCGCGCGCTGCCCGACTCCCCCGCGCCCACCGTCGTGCACGGCGACTATCGCCTGGACAACGTGCTGATCGGCCAGGACGACCGGATCAACGCGATCCTCGACTGGGAGATGTCCACGCTCGGCGACCCGCTCACCGACCTGGGCCTGCTGGTGATGTACTGCACCCCGCTCGGCCTGCCGAAGTCGCCGGTGTCCACGACCGCCGAGGCGGCCGGGCACCCCTCCCCCGCCGAGCTGATCGAGCGGTACGCCGCGCGCTCGGGGCGCGACGTCTCGGCGGTGGCCTGGTACACGGCGTTCGCCTGGTTCAAGCTCGCCGTGATCCTGGAGGGCATCCACTACCGCTACACGCTCGGCCAGACGGTCGGCCGCGGCTTCGACCGCATCGGTGACCTCGTCCCCGTCTTCATCCAGCACGGTCTGACCACACTTCACGAGGGCCTCCAGGAGGGCTGATCCATCATGGACTTCGCGTTCGACGCGCGCACCGAGGAACTGCGCGCCCGGCTCCTCGCCTTCATGGACGAGTTCGTGTACCCGGCCGAGCCGGTGGCGCACGAGCAGCGGGCACGGCTCGCCTCCCCGTGGGAGAACCCGCCGGTGGTGGAGGAGCTGAAGGCCGAGGCGCGCCGGCAGGGGCTGTGGAACCTGTTCCTGCCGGACGCCGAGCACGGCGCCGGGCTGACCAACCTCCAGTACGCCCCGCTGGCCGAGATCACCGGCCGCTCCCCGCAGCTGGCGCCCACCGCCACCAACTGCGCGGCCCCGGACACCGGGAACATGGAGGTGCTGGCCCAGTTCGGCGACGAGCGGCAGAAGAAGCAGTGGCTCCAGCCGCTGCTGGCCGGTGAGATCCGCTCGGCGTTCGCGATGACCGAGCCGGAGGTGGCCTCCTCGGACGCCACCAACATCACCACGCACATCGAGCGGGACGGCGACGAGTACGTCGTCACCGGCCGCAAGTGGTACATCTCCGGGGCGATGCACCCGGACTGCTCGATCTTCATCGTGATGGGCAAGACCGACCCGGACGGCGCCGACATCCGCCGTCAGCAGTCCATGGTGCTGGTGCCGCGCGACACGCCGGGCGTGACCGTCGAGCGGGCCATGCAGGTGTTCGGGTACGAGGACCACTACCACGGCGGGCACGCCGAGGTGGTCTTCGACCACGCGCGCGTGCCGGTGTCGAACCTGATCGGCGAGGAGGGCGGCGGTTTCGCCATCGCGCAGGCCCGGCTCGGCCCCGGCCGGATCCACCACTGCATGCGGCTGATCGGCATGGCCGAGCGGGCGATCGAGCTGATGTGCCGCCGGGCGGTGTCCCGTACGGCGTTCGGCAAGGCGCTGGCGCAGCAGGGCGTGGTGCAGAACTGGATCGCCGACGCGCGGGTGCAGGTCGAGCAGCTGCGGCTGCTGGTGCTGAAGACGGCCTGGCTGATGGACACCGTCGGCAACCGGGGCGCGCACACCGAGATCCAGGCCATCAAGATCGCCACGCCCCGCGCGGTGGTCGCCATCCTGGACCGGGCGATCCAGCTGTACGGCGCGGGCGGGGTGAGCCAGGACTTCCCGCTGGCCGAGCTGTACGCGGGGGCGCGCACCCTGATGCTCGCCGACGGCCCGGACGAGGTGCACCAGCGGTCGCTGGCCCGCCGGGAGCTGAAGAAGTACCTGTAGGGCCACAGGGGTAAGGGGCGGTCGCCATGGCGACCGCCCCTTACCCCTGCCGCTCGGGTCTACGGCCGCAGGGCCCGCAGCAGCAGGTCGGCCAGGTGGTCGGCGACCTCCTGGGGGGTGAGCGGGCCGCCGGGGCGGTACCAGGTGGACAGGTGGTGGACGGAGCCGAAGTGGTAGTCCACCACCAGGTCGGCCGGGGTGGCCCGGGAGAAGACGCCCTGCTCCTGGCCCTCCTCGATGAGTGCGCGGAAGCGCTCGTGGTAGCGCCGGCGCTCGGCGCGGACCTGCTTGTTCTTCTCGGGGCTCAGGTGGTGCATGGAGCGGAAGAAGATCATCGCGTCGTCGAGGTTGTCGATCGTGGTGACGACGACGTCGGCGGCGGCGCCCCGCAGCCGCTGCTCCACCGGCTCGTCGGCGTTGGCGAAGGCGTCGAGCCGCTCCTGCTGGACGCGCAGCACGCGCGCGTACACCTCGTGCAGGAGGTCGTCCTTGGAGCCGAAGTAGTGGTAGAGGGCGCCCTTGGTGACGCCGGCCGCCTCGACGATCTCCTGCACGGAGGTGCGGTCGTAGCCCTGCTCGGCGAAGAGCCGGGTGGCGGCGGCCAGGAGCCGCTGGGGAACCGGGGTCCCGGCCGGGTCCGTCGTCGTGGGCACTGCCGCCACCTGCCTTTCCGTGGACCTACCGGTCCTGCTGTTCGCGCGGGGTTCCTCGGGTACGGGAACGCAGTTCCCGACGGAGGATCTTCCCACTGGCCGTCTTCGGCAACTCGGGCAGGATCTCCACCTGCCGCGGGTACTTGTAGGCGGCCAGTCTCTCCTTGCAGTACGCGGCCAGTTCCTCCGGGGCCACCCGGGCGTCCGGACGCAGGCTGATGTACGCCCGGACGGTCTCGCCGCGGTACCCGTCGGGCACCCCGACCACGGCCGCCTCGCGCACCGCCGGGTGGGTGTAGAGGACGTCCTCGACCTCGCGCGGCCACACCTTGAAGCCGGAGGCGTTGATCATGTCCTTCTTGCGGTCGACGACGTAGAGCCAGCCGCGTTCGTCCATGAAGCCGATGTCGCCGGTGCGCAGCTCGCCGTCGGGGAAGGTCTCGGCGGTGGCGTCGGGCCGCCGCCAGTAGCCGGGCACCACCTGCGGGCCGCTGACGACGATCTCGCCCGGCTCGCCGAAGGGCAGCTCCCGGCCCTCGTCGTCCACGATCCGCACCACCGTGTCCGGGCCCGGCACGCCCACCGCGAGCGTCCCGGAGACCGGGTCGACGGGCGCCTCCCGGCCGGGCGGCACGGAGGCGCAGGGCGCGGTGCACTCGGTGAGGCCGTAGCCGTTGCGGAGGTACGGTCCGAAGCCGGCCCGGAACTTCTCGACCAGCGCGGGCGGCAGCGGCGCGCCGCCGGAGGAGATGACCGCGAAGGAGGCGAAGTGGTCGGGGGTGACGTCGGGGTGGGCGGCCAGCGCCATGAAGGCGGTGGAGGGGCCGACCGTGTAGTGCGGCCGGTGCTCGGCGAACGCCTCCAGCACCACGCCGGGTTCGAAGCGGTACGCCAGCACCAGCGTGCCCGCGCTGTTCAGGCAGGCGCCGAACTGGCAGACCATGCCGGTGATGTGGAACAGCGGCGCCAGCGCGAAGTACACGGGCGCCTCGGGCAGGCCGAGGCCGGTGCGCTGCCGCTCGGCGTTGTACATGATGTTGCCGTGGGTGTTGGTGGCGCCCTTGGGGGTGCCGCTGGTGCCCGAGGTGTAGCTGATCAGGGCGATGTCGTGCGGGGCCGGGTCGCGGCCCTCGGGCGCCGGGTGGCCGGCGCGGGCGACGGCGACCAGGTCGTCGGCGTCGGCGGCCCGCGGCAGCCGTTCGAAGGCGAGGACGCGCGCGTCGTCGCGGGTCTGGAGGTCGCGTTCGCTTGCGGTGAGCGCGATCCGCACCGGGGAGCCGGCGGCCGTCTCGCGCAGGTAGGACTCCCAGGCGCGGTCCGAGCAGATCAGCGCGGCCACCTCGCCGTCGGCCAGCACGTGGGCGACCTCGGCCGACTTGTACATGGGGTTGACCGGGACGACGACGGCGCCGGCCTTCCACGCGCCGAGGACGGCGAGCACGAAGTGCGGGGAGTTCTGGAGCAGGACGGCGACCCGTTCGCCGGGCCGCAGGCCGCGCGCGGCGAGGTGACCGGCGACCGAGTCGCTCAGCTCGTCCGTCTCGCGGTAGGTGAGGCGGGCGTCGAAGTAGGCGAGGAAGGCGCGGTCGGGGGCTTCGGCGGCCGAGCGGCGCAGGGCGTGCACGAGCGAGCCGGCCGGGTGGACGGGGGCGCGCTGGGCGTCGTCGAGCAGGTCCAGCCAGGGCCTGGCGGCGTAGCGGGAGGCGGGGGCGGCGCTCACCGGGTCTCCTCCCAGGTGCGCTGGAGGTGGTTCATGCCGGCCAGCCAGCGGTCGGGGTCGGCGGCCCGCGCCCGGTAGAAGCCGGCCACCTCCGGGTGCGGCAGGATGAGGAAGCGGTCCTCCTCGATGCCCTTGAGCAGGGCGTCGGCCACGTCCTCGGGTTCGATCGCGGTGGGCTGGAGCACCAGGTCGCCGGCGCTGCCGGTGGCGGCCAGCATGTCGGTGCGCACGCCCTGCGGGCAGATCGCGTGCACCTTGATCCCGCGGTGCCGGTAGGTCAGCGACAGCCACTCGGCGAAGGCGTACGCGCCGTGCTTGGTGACGCTGTAGGGGGCGGCGCCGATCATGGTGAGCAGGCCGGCGGCGGAGACGGTGGAGACGAACCGGCCGGCGCCGCGCTCCAGCCAGGCCGGGAGCAGTGCCTCGGCGGCGCGGACGTGGGCCATGACGTTGACGTCCCAGGCCCGTGCCCAGACCTCCTCGCCGGCCGCCTCGGAGCCGCCGGAGCCGAGGCCGGCGTTGGCGCAGTACACGTCGACCGTGCCGCCGAGCGCGTCCCGCGCGTCGGCGACGACCGCGGCGGCGTCGCCGGGCAGCGCGATGCCGCCGATCTCGTCGGCGACGGCGGCGGCCCGGGCGGCGTCGAGGTCGTTGACGACGACCTTCGCGCCCTCGGCGGCGAACCGGCGGGCCAGCGCGGCGCCGATGCCGCCTCCGGCCCCGGTGACGACCACTCCCGCACCCTGAACGGCTTGCACCATCGGTCTCCTTCGACACGGCACACTACGGCTCTGCCGCGCCACACTAACCGGTCGGTATGGAGTCCGGAAGGGGGGTTTCCGCCCGGTGTCCGGTCGTCGGGGCGGTCCGGCGCGTTCCCCGCCGCGCCGCCTCGCGCTAGCGTGCGTGCGCATGACACGTGTCGCGATCACGGAGGTCACCGCATGAAGCTGTCCCGCCGGAGCCTGCTCGCCACGACGGCCGCGGTCGCGGCCTCGTCCGTCCCGGCCGCGCAGGCCGAGGCGGCCCCGCGGGGCCGCGACCGGTCGCCGCGGACCGGGTTCGAGCGGCTCGCCGAGAGCGGCTACGCCCTCCTCGCCGGACAGCGCGTCGGCGTCGTCACCAACCCCACCGGCGTCACCCGGGACGTGCGCCACATCGTGGACGTGCTGCACGCCGACCGCCGGGTGGCGCTGACCGCCGTCTTCGGCCCCGAGCACGGCTTCCGCGGCACCGCGCAGGCGGGCGGCTCCGAGGGCCGCTACACCGACCCGGCCACCGGACTGCCCGTGTACGACACGTATCTCAAGAGCGGGCAGCCGCTCGCCGACGTGTTCACCGCCTCCGGGGTGGACACGGTCGTCTTCGACATCCAGGACGCCGGCGCCCGCTTCTACACCTACATCTGGACCCTGTACGACTGCATGGAGGCCGCGGCGCTGGCCGGCAAGCGGTTCGTGGTGCTGGACCGGCCCAACCCGGCGACCGGCCGCCAGGCCCTGGGTCCGGTGCTGCACCGGGAGTTCGCGACCTTCGTCGGACGGCAGCCGATCGCCCAGGCGCACGGCATGACGGTCGCGGAGCTGGCGCGGCTGTTCAACGGCGAGTTCCTGAGCACGCCGGTGCCGCTGGAGACGGTCCTGATGACCGGCTGGCGGCGGTCCGACTTCTACGACGCCTCGGGCCTGACCTGGGTGCCGCCGAGCCCGAACATGCCCACCCCCGACACCGCCCTCGTCTACTCCGGCACCTGCCTGTTCGAGGGCACCAACCTCTCGGAGGGCCGCGGCACCACCCGCCCCTTCGAACTCCTCGGCGCGGAGGGCCTCGACGGCCGCTGGGCCGCCGCCGCCGACGCGCTCGGGCTGCCCGGGGTGCGCTTTCGCGAGGCGTACTTCGCGCCCACCTTCTCCAAGTTCCAGGGCACGACGGTCGGCGGGGTGCAGCTCCACGTACACGACCGGGCCGCCTTCGACCCGGTGCGCACCGGAATCGCGCTGCTGGTCACCGCCAAACAGGTCTGGGACGGCTTCGCCTGGCGGTCGGACGACTGGATCGACAGGCTCACCGGCTCGGCACGGGTGCGCACGATGATCGACGCCGGGGCGGACACCGACGAGGTGGTGGCCGGCTGGCACGACGAGCTGGCCGCGTTCCGGAAGGTGCGCGCCCGCTACCTCGCCTACCACTGAGCCGGCCGTGCGCGGGGCGGGGGTGCGGTGCCGCGCCCCCGCCCCGCGCCGTCGGGCGCCCGGCGGTTACCGGTGCGAGGTGTACTCCACCACCTGCTGGAAGGTGGGCCGGTTCTGCCAGCTGATCTTGCCGTGCTTGATGCCGCCCAGCGCGCGCTGGACGATCGAGTCGGCGCACCACTGGTCGCCCGCCGAGCACTGGTCGTCGCCGGGGTAGACCTGCGCGGCGGTCAGCGCAGCCGCCTGCTTGAGGGTGCCGATCAGGCTGTCCCGGCAGGCGTTCAGGTCGCCGTTGCCGCAGTACGCGCGGGCCAGCGGTCCCTGGACGGACTCACCGAGCACCGACCGGATGTCCTTGTCGACATAGCTCCACCAGCCGTACTGGAAGGCGCTGCCGGCGTGCGAGCCGGTCGGGCCGTGCCCGGCGGAGGGCGCCTCGTCGATCGGCAGGTTGGCGCCGACGGCGTTGTAGAGGTCGTCGCCCATTCCCGGCTGGAACTCGGCCTTCACCAGCAGCGGCCACCAGGCGTCCAGGATGCGGATGGCGTCGGCGTTCGCGTACGTCTTGGAGCCGGCCGAGGTCTCGGTGCGCTGGGCGCCCGCGGCCACCCAGGTCCGGAGTTTGGCGACCGCGGCGGCGGCCGCCGGGTCGGTGACCGCCGAACTGTCGATCACCTTCAGAAGCTTGGGCAGGACGTCCTCGGCGCGCAGGTCGGCCAGGGCCGCGTCCGCCATCGCCTTCGTCAGGGCGGAGCGGGTCACCCCGCCGGCCGCGACGAGCTTCTTGACCCGGTCCTCCAGCAGGTTCCCGCGGTGCACCGAGCCCTCGCCCCAGGGCGCGGCGGCATAGTCCTCGGCCTGCTTGTTGTTCCAGGAGATGTAGTAGTCCTGGTCGATGGAGTTGGGGTGCGCGGAGGCGGGGGTGTAGGTCGCGGTGTTGGCGGCCGCGTCCCAGCCCTGCCACTCGTACGCCGGCTGCGCCCAGACCGGGAACTCCGCGTCCACGCCGCTCGCCCGGACCGGGTTGTCGCCGCTGTTGTAGTAGGCGGTGTGCTGGGAGTCGGCGTAGAACCAGTTGAAGGTGAAGTTGATGTGCTGCGCCGCCTTCTGGAAGTCGGCGGGGCCCTTGACGAAGTCGGGGTCGTTCAGCATCTGGAAGCCGATGATGGAGTCGGCCTCGTGCAGGTAGGAGGAGCGCAGGGTGGTGTAGGCGACCTTCTTGCCGCCGACGGTGGCGCGGTACTGGACGGGGCCGTACTTGGTGCGCCACACACGCATCGTGTAGGAGCCGGCCGCGGTGCCGTCGGCGACGGTGGGCTTCCAGGAGTTGGCCTGCTGCACCTGATCCATGGCCGTGCAGACGCCGTGGAACAGGTAGTGGTGGTCGTCCTGGCACAGCTCGACGGCGTAGGTGTCGATGATGTCCTGGCCGGAGGTGGTGGCGCTCCACGAGTAGTCCTGGCCGCGGCCGAGTTCGACGTACATGCTCAGGCCGGCGAAGGAGGCGCCGCGGGCGCTGATGCCCGGGCCCTGGATCTCCTGGAGCAGGAGCAGCTGGGGGGCGAAGTAGCCGGTCTGCGGGCCGAAGACGGCGACCGGGTGGCCGCTCGCGGTGTGCGCGCCGCTGACGACGAGGGCGTTGGACATGCCGCGCCTGGCCGAGGACAGGGTGGATTTCTGGGCCGTGCCGGTGGCGCTTTTGGCGGCGCCGGTGGCCGCGCCGCCGGTGCGGTCGTAGACCAGGGGCTCGGCGGTCACCGAGCCGGCGTCGGGCAGCGCCTGGCCCTTGGGGCTGGCGGGCTTGGCGGCGTAGGGGAAGCTCTGGCCGTCGTGCAGGGTGAGGACGGCCTCGGGGTCGTTGCGTTCGCGGAAGGACTCCCAGACCTTGGTGCCCTCCTGGACGCCGTACTTGGCCTGGGCGGCCAGCAGGGAGAGGGCGTTGTTGACCTCGCCGCCGCCGCCCGAGCCGAACAGGGAACCGACCACGGAGGCCAGGGCGACCAGGTCGGTGACCTTGAAGTGGTCGATGGTGCCGGAGTTGGTGATGGCGTCCTTGTGGCCGGTCAGGACGTACTCGCCGGGGAAGTAGCGGCCGGGGTCGGCGGCGTCTATGTAGGCGTTGATGCCGGCGAGGTAGGCGTTGACGTCGTCGAGGGTCTGCCGGCCGCGGTCGCCGGCCTTGGCGACGGCGCTGTCGATCTGGGCCTGGAGGTCGGCCTCGGTGTAGGGGGCGTTGCGGTAGAACTGCTGCTCCAGGCCCTGGTTGGCGGGCGCGCCGCCGGCGAAGGAGGTCAACTGGCCGCGGCCGACGTGCCGGAAGACGTCCATCAGCCACAGCCGGTCCTCGGCGGCCGCGTACCCGGCGCCGAACTCGGTGCCGTAGCGGGTGGTGCCGGTGATGTGCGGGACGCCGGACTTCTTGTCGCGCACGATGGTGACGTCGCCGCGGCCGGCGGGCTTCTCGGTGGAGGCGACCTGCCCGGCGGGGACGCCGAAGGAGGCGTCGTTGAAGAAGGTGTTGATCTTGTCGTCGGTGAGCGCCGGATAGCCCTTGGCCAGGTTGGCGTACGGGCCGAGCTGGTCCTCGGCGTGGCTGGGCTGGGTGCCGAAGCCCTGGTTCAGCAGGATCTGGGCGAGGGTGGCGTTGCCGTTCTCGCCGGGCGGCAGGATGTCCGAGCACTGGCCGCCGCAGTAGTCGCCCGCGGCGGCCTTCGGTGCGGCGTCGACGGCCACCGCTTGGGAAAAGGGCGACAAAAGACCGGCAATGAGGACGCATACGGATGCGGTCTTCAGGAACCCGTTCATTCTGCGGGGAGTTCTCACTTCGTCGAGCGCGTCGTGTGGGGTGCGCCGTGGCATGGGCCAACTCCTCCCGATGGGGTGGGCCCGGACGTTACTGCCGGTATCCCCGAGTTGGAAGATGAACATGCGTCACTTTTTGGCGTCACGGCACCACCTCGTGGCGGAGATGACGGTCGAGGGGGACGGAGGCACGGCGGAGACATGGCGGACATCGGACATCGGATGGAGCCGGATCGCCGGTCGGCACGTCTACTCGGCGACGCTCGTACGACGACCGGGTGCGAAGGACGGTACGCAGCCGCCGAAGTGACCGAAGTACAGGTGCAGGTGTGACGGAGGTGCAGGGCGATGGCCGGTTTTCGGAGTCTGGCGAGACAGGTGAGGGACCCGCGGTGCGATCTGGCACTGCGGCGTTACTCGCTGCGCAAGTGCTTGGAGCGGTTCGCCCCTTACGGGCACCGGGCGACCTGGGACCATCTGTGCTCGCGGGCCGGGTTCGGTCCCGAGGACAGGTCTCCCGATCCGGTGCGGCTCGTGGCCGCGCTGGAGGAGCTGGAGGAGGCGCGCTCGGTGTGGCTCGACTACGAGGCCGGGTTCGCCCGGCGGCGCAGGAAGGAGAAGCACGACGGGCTGCGCCGGCCGGGCAGCGTGGACGACTGGCACCGGCTGACCTGGGGCGGTTTCGGGGTGGCCTGGTGCGACGATCCGCGGGTGCATCCCGGTGAGCCGCTGGCGGAGGTGCTGCGCCGGCTGATCGACGCGCTGGAGCGCGAGCCGGGCGCGGCGTGCCCGGTGTGCGACGGCGAGCGCCTGGTCTGGCGGCACGGCCTGGACCACGAGCCGTCCTCGGGCCCGGTCTGCGCGGACTGCGGCATCCTGGTCCCGCGCCCGGTCCTCACCGACGGAGCGCTGGCCTGTGCCAGGCGGGGGCGGCTGCTGGTGTCGGCCTGAGCCGTATCCGGCGGGGCGGGGCTCCCGCGCGCCGGGGGCGGCCGCCGGGGGCGGCCCGCGCCGGGCCTGGCGGGACGGGGTCTCCCGCGCGCCGGGGGCGGCTGCCGGTGCGGCCGGCGTCGTATCCGGCGGGGACTTCCGCGCGCCGGAGGGCGGCTGCGGGTGCCGGGCTGCGCCAGAACCGGCGGGGCGGAGGCTCCCGTGTGCCCGAGGGCGGCTGGCGGTGCCGGGCCGCGCCGGGTGCGGCGGGGGCTCCCGGGCGCCGTCGGCCGGGGCGCCTCGCGGCGTTGGAGGCCGGGCGGACTCACGCGGTGGGGCGGGGCTCCCCGGTGGGGCGTTCCGCCAGCAGGCGGGAGCCGGACAGGCGCTCGCCGAACACGTCGTCCGGGTTGGACAGGACGCAGGTGTCCAGGGACAGGCAGCCGCAGCCGATGCAGTCGGTGAGGTGGTCGCGCAGCCGGTTCAACTGCTGGATGCGCTCGTCGAGTTCGGAGCGCCACCGCTCCGACAGGCGGGCCCAGTCCGCCTTGGTCGGGGTGCGCTCCTCGGGGAGTTCGGCGAGCGCCTCGCGGATCGTGGCCAGCGGGATGCCGACGCGCTGCGCGGCCCGGACGAAGGCCACCCGGCGCAGGGTGTCACGGGCGTAACGGCGCTGGTTGCCGCTGGTGCGGCGGCTGCTGATCAGGCCCTTGGACTCGTAGAAGTGCAGGGCGGAGACGGCGGCGCCGCTGCGCGCGGCGACCTGCCCGACGGTCAGCTCGTGGATCTTGCCGGGAATCTGGGGCACCCGTCACAGCCTACCCACCCGCCGTGTCGCCGCGGCCGTTCGTTGACAGGGGCCGCGGGCGCTAGCATGCTAAGCAGTTGCTTAGACAGTGATACGCGATGCGAGAGGCCGGGCACATGGCAGAGCCGAGGATCTTCACCTCCGTCGACGAGCTGAGGGCGGCGGTGGGCGAGCAGCTGGGGCACACCGACTGGCTGGAGATCGACCAGAAGCGGATCGACCTGTTCGCCGAGGCGACCGGCGACCACCAGTGGATCCATGTGGACCCGGAGAAGGCCGCCGCCGGCCCGTTCGGCACCACCATCGCCCACGGCTATCTGACCCTGTCCCTGCTGCCCCTGTTCGGGCCGCAGCTGCTCGGGGCCGAGGGCGTGCGGATGGGCGTCAACTACGGCACCAACAAGGTCCGCTTCCCCGCCCCCGTCCCCGTCGGCTCGCGGCTGCGCGCCACCGCCGTGATCACCGGGGTGGACGACGTGCCGGGCGGGGTGCAGGTGACCGTCGCCTTCACCGTGGAACGCGAGGGCGGCGACAAGCCGGTGTGCGTGGCGGAGTCGGTCTCCCGCTACTACCTCTGAGCGGCGCCGGAGACTACCTCTGAGCGGCGCCGGAGCGCTCCTGGGCGGGGCCGGCCGGCTTGGCGCCGACCATCCGCAGGACGAGGTCGGCGTAGAGCGCGCCGACCTCCTCCGGGGTGTAGGGCCCGTCCACGTTGAACCAGCGGGCGACGTCGATGCACAGGGAGAGCACGGCCAGGGTGGTGCCGTGCACGTCCAGCACCTCGAACTCGCCCGCCGCCACGCCCTCCTCGATGATCGCGCGCACCTCGGCGTCGACCTGGCGGCGCAGCGCGAGGATCTCGGCGCGGGCGTCGGGGCCGAGCGAGTCCAGCTCGTACTGCACGACGCGCGCGGTGGTGCGCCCGCCGGCGTGCCAGCGGACGAAGGAGCCGACCGCGTCGGCGAGCCGGTCGGCCGCGCAGCCCTCGCGCCGGCCCGCGGTGCGCAGGATCTCCAGGGCCTTCTCGTGGCCGATCCGGCTGATCCGGTGGAGCAGTTCTTCCTTGGTCTTGTAGTGGATGTAGAGCGCGGCCGGGCTCATGCCGGCGCGGCCCGCGATGTCACGGGTCGTCGTCGCGTGGTAGCCCCGCTCGGCGAAGGCCTCCACGGCTGCCACCAGCAGCCTCCGGGCCGCGTCCGGGGTGACCTCGCCCCACGGCTGCGCGTCGCCGCCCGTCTCCTCCGCCGTACTCATCGCTCACAAGCCCCTCTCTGCGTCCTGGCCCCACCATACCGTTGAAGCTGAGCGGGCGCTTAGTGGACGGAGCGGGGTCCGACCGGCGGCCTCACGGCTTTTCGAAGGGGTCGTGCTCGGCGAGCAGCTTCTCCAGCCGGGCCTGGTCGACCCGGCTGACGATCTGGCCGGCCTCCTGACGGTCCCGGATCACCTTGGCGAGGGTGAAGGCGGAGGTGACCAGATACAGCACGGCGACGGCGAGGAAGCCCCGGACCCAGGCGTTGGCGTCGAGCCGGAAGATGCCGATGGCGGTGGCCGCCAGGGCGACCGAGAAGGAGGCGACGGCCTGGCCGTGGAAGGCGGCCGTGCTCTGCTGCTTGACCGGTGTGTCACTCATGCCGGACAGCATCGGCGGACGCGGCCGCCGCCACATCCGCCGGAGTACTCAGGCGGGTACTCAGGCCCCGTGTCCGGGGCTCAGAAGGCGGACACGCCCGTCAGCGCCCGTCCGATGACCAGCTTCTGGATCTGGCTGGTGCCCTCGTACAGGGTCATCACGCGGGCGTCGCGCAGCAGCTTGCCCGCCGGGTACTCGTCGATGTAGCCGTAGCCGCCGAAGACCTGGAGGGCGTTGTTGGCGGCCCGCACGGCGGCCTCGGAGGCGAACAGCTTGGCCTTGGAGGACTCCACGGCGAACGGCAGGCCGCGGTCGATCAGGTCGGCGACCCGCCAGGTCAGCAGCCGGGCCGCGTCCACGTCGACGGCGATGTCGCTGATCAGCTCCTGGACCAGCTGGTGGTGGGCGATCGTCCTGCCGAACTGCTCGCGCTCACCGGCGTAGCGGACCGCGGCGTCCAGCGCGGCCTGGGCTATGCCCACGCAGCCGGCCGCCACCGACATCCGGCCCTTGGCCAGCGCGGACATGGCGACCGCGAAGCCCTTGCCCTCCGGCGCCAGCATCGCCGTCGCCGGCACCCGCACGTTCTCCAGCACCAGTTCGGCGGTGGTCTGGCCGCGCAGGCCCAGCTTGCCGTGGACGGTGCGGCGGGTCAGGCCGGGGGTGTCGGTGGGGACAAGGAAGGCGGAGACGCCCTTGTGGCCGGGGGCGTCGGTGGAGCGGGCGAAGAGCAGGACGACGTCGGCCCAGGTGCCGTTGGTGATGAACATCTTGGCGCCGTCGATGACGTAGTCGTCGCCGTCGCGCACCGCCCGGGTGGCGAGGCTGCCCGCGTCGGAGCCGGTGCCGGGCTCGGTGAGGCCGAAGCAGCCGACGAGGTCGCCGGAGGTCAGGCCCGGCAGCCAGCGCCGCTTCTGCTCCTCGTCGCCCCAGGCGGCGATGGTCTTGGCGACCAGGCCGAGGGAGACGGAGACGATGCCGCGCACCGAGGAGTCGCCGCGGCCGAGTTCCTCGGTGACCAGGCAGTAGGCGAGGTGGTCGCCGCCGGAGCCGCCGTACTCCTCGTCGACGGTGAGCCCGAGGAAGCCGACCTCGCCGAGCTTCTTCACCAGGGACCGGTCGACCTCCTCGGCGCGGTCCCAGGCGACGACGTGGGGGGCGATCTCCCGCTCGACGAAGTCGCGGGCGAGCTGCCGCACCGCGGTCTGCTCCTCGCTGAGGCCGAGGTTCATGACGGATCACCCCAAAGATGAAAGACGACGGATCGAACGGATCTTGAAAGTCGTACATTTAAATTACCACTGCTAGTTTTAAGCCGCAGCCCTACTATGTGCGCCATGGCCCGACCGCGCAAGCCCCTCCTCAGCACCGACCGCATCGTCACGACGGCGCGGGACCTCGTGGACGCGGAGGGCCTGGCGGCCGTCTCCACCCGGCGGCTGGCGGCCGAGCTCGGGGTGAGCGGACCCTCGCTCTACAACCACTTCCGCACCAAGGACGAGATCCTGGAGGCGGTCGCGGACTCGGTGAGCGGACAGGTCGACCTGTCGATGTTCGAGGACGGCCGGGACTGGCGGACCGCGCTGCACGACTGGGCCGTCTCCTACCGGGCCGCCCTGCGCGACCACCCGAACATCGTCCCCGTGCTCGCCCGCGGGCCCGGCCGCCGCCCGGCCGCGCTGCGGCTGGCCGACGCCGTCTACGGCGCGATGGTCGACGCCGGGTGGCCGCCGGCCCAGGCGACCTCCATCGGCGCGCTGATGCGGTACTTCATCATGGGCTCCGCGCTCGGCTCCTTCGCCGGCGGCTTCGTGGACGACGCCAGCGCCTACGACCCCGCCGACTACCCGCACCTCGGCCAGGCGCACCTGCTGGCCGAGCAGCAGGAGAAGATCGACGAACGGGCCTTCGAGGCAGGGCTGTCCGCACTGCTGGACGGCTTGGCGCAGCAGTACGAGCAGGCGCGGCGGGAGGCGTAGGGCCGCTCGGGCGGGTGGCTCAGGGCGGCGGGGCCGGAGGCGTGGGGCGGCTCGGGCGGGCGGCGGGGGGCCGCTTGTCCGGACCACGACCGGTCCGCGGGACACTTCGGCGCCGGCCGAAACGTGCGGGGCGCATGCTGGGGGCATGACGAGCCGCGCGAACCGTACGACGGGCGCCGCCGGGAGGACCGGCGGCGGCAGGGACCCGCGGGCGCCGGGGCTGGCGGCGCTCGCCGCCCTGGTGGCCGACGAGACCCGGGCCGCGTGTCTGCTGGCGCTGCTCGACGGACGGGCGTGGACGGCGGGCGAGCTGGCCCGGCACGCGGGCGTCGCCGCCTCGACGCTCAGCGAGCACCTGGGCAGGCTGGTCGGCGGCGGGCTGCTCGCCGAGGAGCGGCAGGGCCGCCACCGCTACGTCCGCCTGGCCGACGCGCGGACGGCCCAGCTGGTGGAGGACCTGGTCGCGCAGGTCGCCCCGGCGGAGCACCGGCCGCGCACCCTGCGGGAGGCGGGCGCCGCTTCGGCGATGGCCCGGGCCCGCACCTGTTACGACCATCTCGCCGGACGGCTCGGCATCGCGCTGACCGACGCGCTGACCGCGCGGGGGCTGCTGCGGCAGGACACCGGGTTCGCGCTCACGGACGCGGGCGTGGCGTGGTTCGGCGCGGCCGGCATCGGCCTCGACCGCACCGGCCGCCGTCCGCTGGCCCGCGCCTGCCTCGACTGGACCGAGCGGCGCCCGCACCTCGCCGGGGTCTCCGGCGCGGCCCTGTGCCGGCACGCGTTCGACGCGGGCTGGTGCGTGCGCATCGGCACCCGGCGCGCCGTGCGGCTCACGCCGGCCGGGGAGCGGGCGCTGTCCGAACTGCTGGGCGTCACCGCCGAGACCCTGGAGTGCCCCCGACCCTGACATGAGCCCGCGACCCTGACATGACCCGCAGCCCTGAAGTGCCCGCGCGCCGGCGCGTCGCGGCTCGGGCGCGGCGCGTCTCGGCGTCCGAAAACCGCGAGCCCTCCTCCCCCTTCCCCTCCTAGCCTCAGGGAGCATGATGAACCTCTCGCCGTCGCGTCTGGCCGCCGGCGCCGCCTCGGTCACCGTGGTGCTGTGGGCCTCCGCCTTCGTCTCGATCCGCAGCGCGGGCGCCGCGTACTCGCCCGGCGCGCTCGCGCTGGGCCGGCTGCTGGCCGGGGCCGTGGCCCTCGGCGCGCTCTGTCTGCTGCGGCGCGAGGGATGGCCGCCGCGGGCGGCGTGGCGCGGGATCGCGATATCGGGCGTGCTCTGGTTCGGCTTCTACATGGTGGTGCTGAACTGGGGCGAGCAGCAGGTGGACGCCGGAACGGCCGCCCTGGTGGTGAACACCGGCCCGCTGCTCATCGCGCTGCTGGGCGCCCGGCTGCTGGGCGACGCGCTGCCGCCGCGGCTGCTGGCGGGGCTCGCGGTGTCCTTCGCCGGTGCGGTGACCGTGGGCCTGTCGATGTCGGGCGAGGGGGGCTCCTCGGTGCTCGGGGTGGTGCTGTGCCTGCTCGCGGCCGTCGGGTACGCCGTCGGGGTGGTCGCGCAGAAGCCCGCGCTGGCGCACGCGAGCGCGGCGCAGGTGACGGCGTTCGGCTGTCTGATCGGCGCGGTGGGCTGTCTGCCGTTCGCCGGGCAGCTGGTCCACGAGGCCGCCCGCGCGCCCGCGTCCGCCACGCTCAACATGGTCTACCTCGGCGTCTTCCCGACCGCGCTCGCCTTCACCACCTGGGCGTACGCCCTGTCCCGGACCACCGCGAGCCGGATGGGCGCGACGACGTACGCGGTGCCCGCCCTGGTGGTGCTCATGTCGTGGCTGGTGCTGGGCGAGGTGCCGGGCGTGCTGACGCTGGCGGGCGGAGTGCTGTGCCTGGCGGGCGTGGCGGTGTCCCGCTCCCGCCCGCGAAGGGCGGGAAGGGAGACGCCCGCGCTCGCGGAACGGCGCCGCGAGCCCGCGTCCTGAACGGCCCGCGGTGTGCGGGTCAGAAGACCACCAGGGAGCGGCCGCCCTTGCCGGCCGTCATGTTCTCGAAGGCCGCCGGGATGCCGTCCAGGGCGATGCGCTCGGTCACCAGCGCGCCGAGGTCCAGACGGCCGGTGCGGACGTGGTCGGCGAGGACCGGGAGGTCGCGGGCCGGGTCGCAGTCGCCGTAGACGCAGCCGCTCAGGGTGCGGCCCCAGTGGAAGATCTCCAGGGCGTTGAAGGTGACCTGCTCCTCCTTGCCGCCGATGCCGACCACCGTCGTGCGGCCGCCCCGGCGGGTGGACTCCCAGGCGGCGCGGATGGTGACCGCGCGGCCCACGCACTCCACGGAGACGTCCACGCCCTGCTTCCCGGTGAGCGCGCGGATCTCGCGGGGCGTGGTCGCGGAGGCGACGACGTAGTCCGTGGCCCCCGCCGCGCGCGCCAGGTCCTCCTTGGCCGGGGAGACGTCGACGGCGATGATCCGCTCGGCGCCCGCGATCCGGGCCGCCTGGAGGGTGGCGAGGCCGACCCCGCCGGCGCCGAAGACCGCCACCGTCTCCCCCGGCCGGACCTTCGCCGAGTGGTGGATCGCGCCGTAGCCGGTGAGGACGGCACAGCCCAGGAGGGCGGCGTCGGTGAGCGGGACGCCCTCGGGCAGCGGCAGGACGCAGGAGGCGGCGACGACCGTCTCCTCGGCGAAGGCGGCGACGTTGAGCCCGGGGTGCAGTTCGACGCCGTCGACGGTGCGGGCGTGGACGTTCGCGGCGCCGTTGAGGGCGTTGGCGCACAGCCACACCTCGCCCAGCGAGCAGGCGTGGCAGCTTCCGCAGGCGGGCGCCCAGTTGAGGACGACGTGGTCGCCGGGCGCGACGTGGCCGACGCCCTCGCCGACCGCGAGCACGGTGCCGGCGCCCTCGTGGCCGAGGACCGCGGGCACCGGGACCCGCATGGTGCCGTTGGTCAGCGACAGGTCGGAGTGGCAGACCCCGGCGGCGGCCAGGCGCAGGCGGACCTGGCCGGGCCCGGGTTCGGGCAGTTCTATCCGGGTGATCTCCAGCGGGGCGCCGATGGCGGGCAGGACGGCGGCACGTACGGCCATGACGGGTGACTCCCTTAGAACTGGAGGGACTTGGTCTGGAGGTACTCGGCCAGTCCGTGCCGGCCGAGTTCCCGGCCGACGCCCGACTGCTTGTAGCCGCCGAAGGGGGCCAGCGGGTTGAACCGGCCGCCGTTGATGTCGACCTGGCCGGTGTCCATCCGGCGGGCGAAGGCGACCGCCTCCGCCTCCTCGCCCGCCCAGACCGCGCCGGCCAGGCCGTAGACGGTGCCGTTGGCGATGCGCAGGGCGTCGTCCTCGTCGTCGTAGGGCAGGATCGACAGGACCGGGCCGAAGATCTCCTCCTGGGCGACGGTCATCGCGGGGGTGACGTCGGCGAGGACGGTGGGGCTGACGAAGTAGCCGCGCTCGCGCGGGGGCCGCGCGCCGCCGGCGGCCAGGCGCGCGCCCTCGGCCACGCCCTGGTCGATGTAACCGCGCACCCGCTCGTGCTGCTTGGCGTTGACCAGCGGGCCGATGCGGTCGGCGTACTTGGCGGCAGCGGCGGCGGCGAGTTCCACCGCCTCGTCGTAGCGGTCGCGGTGGACCAGCATGCGGGTCCAGGCGCTGCACGTCTGGCCGGAGTTGGACATGACGTTGGCGACGCCGACGTTGACCGCCTTGGCGAGGTCGGCGCTGGGGAGGATGACGTTGGCGGACTTGCCGCCCAGTTCCAGGGCGACCCGCTTGACGGCGGCGCCCGCCGTGGCGCCGATCCGCCGGCCCACCGCCGTGGAGCCGGTGAAGGAGACCAGGTCCACGTCCGGGTGCTCGGCGAGCGCCTGTCCGGCGACCGGGCCGAGCCCGGTGACCAGGTTGAGGACGCCGGCCGGGACGCCGGCCTCGTCGGCCGCCTCGGCGAACAGCTGGGCGGTCAGCGGGGTGTCCTCGGCGGGCTTGAGGACGACCGTGCAGCCGGCGGCCAGCGCGGGGGCGACCTTGGCGACGATCTGGTGCAGGGGGTAGTTCCAGGGGGTGATCGCGCCGACGACGCCGACCGGCTCGTGGAAGACGGTGGAGTTGCCGACCTTCTCCTCGAAGGCGTACGTCGCCGCGAGCTCGGCGTAGGAGCCGGCGACCGCGATCGGCACGGCGGCGTGCACCGCCTGGGAGAACGCCAGGGGCGAGCCCAGTTCGGCGGTGACGGTCTCGGCGATCTCGTCCTTGCGGGCGGCGAGCACGTCCCGCAGGGCGGCCAGCCGGGCGGCCCGCTCGGCGGGCGCGGTGGCGGCCCAGCCGGGCAGGGCGGCGCGGGCGGCGCGCACCGCCGCGGCCACGTCCTCGGCGGTGCCGGCCGGGACGGTGGCGATGACCTGTTCGTCGGCCGGGTTCACCACCTCGATGACGTCCCGGCCCGCGGCGGACCGCCAGGCGCCGTCGATGTACATGCCGTCGTGTGCCTTCATGGTGCTGCGCTCCTTGGGGGCGGGGGCGGCATCGTCCGGGTCCGCGGACCGCGGTCGCTTCGTCCGCGTCACAACCTACCGACAAGCCCATAAACTAGCGTCGATAGTTTTCGGATGCCAGAGAGCGCCGGGAAGTCCGGGACGCGTCCGCCGGTTCCCCGCGCCCCGCCGCGCCCCGCTTCGGGGGCGGGGCGGCGGCTCCGGGGGTCCGCCGCTCCGCCCCGCCCGTGGCGCCGCGGGTCACTTCGTCGCCGTCAGATGGGCGAAGACCACGACGTTGCTGGAGTAACCGGTGCGGCGGGTGTAGAGGCCGCCGCAGGTGATGACGTGCAGCTCGGGACGGCGGGAGGGGCCGTACACCTCCTTGTCGGGGAAGCGGTCCTTGTCGAAGACCCGGACCTTGTCCACGGTGTAGACGGCGGTACGGCCGTCCACCCGCCGCACCTCGATGGTGCGGCCCGGCTCCACCTGGCCGAGCGCGGCGAAGACGGCGGCGCCGGTCGTGGTGTCGCGGTGCCCGACCGCGAGGGCGGTGCCCGACTCGCCCGGCGTGGGTCCGCCCTGGTACCAGCCGACCAGCTTGGGCTTGTCGACCGGCGGTGTCTCCAGTTGCCGCCGGGCGTCCAGGCCGATGCCGACGGTCGGGGCGTCGATGCCGAGGGAGGGGATGCGCAGCGCCGTCGCCCGGGAGGGCGGCAGCGCCGCGGGGGGCGGGCCCGTGTCGTGGGGCGAGGCGGCGCCGTTCGCGCCCTCGCCGTCGGCGCCGGCGCCGGCGC
>NZ_BAABKC010000043.1:0-21025 GCF_039543625.1 Streptomyces similanensis
TGGAGGTGACCGGTACTAATAGGCCGAGGGCTTGTCCTCAGTTGCTCGCGTCCACTGTGTTGGTTCTGAGTTGGTTCTGAAACCACGAACAACCCCATGCCAGGTCACGGTGTGGTGCGGTTGACAGTTTCATAGTGTTTCGGTGGTCATAGCGTGAGGGAAACGCCCGGTTACATTCCGAACCCGGAAGCTAAGCCTTACAGCGCCGATGGTACTGCAGGGGGGACCCTGTGGGAGAGTAGGACACCGCCGAACAAATTTTAGGGAAAACCCCGCACCGTATGGTGCGGGGTTTTCTGCGTTTACAGGCCGGAGAAAAGGCGGTCGAGGGGGCTTGCGCCCCCCGACGGGCTTCAGAGACGGCCGGCCGCCTTTAGAGCGAGGTAGGCGTCCGCGAGTGCGGGCGCCAGGTCGTCCGGGACCGCGTCCACCACCGTCACACCGTGCCGGCGGAGCTGTTCGGCGGTGCGCCGCCGTTCCGTCCGCGCACGGGCGGCCGCCGCGGCCTCGTAGACCGCCTCCACCGAGCCCCGGGCCTCGGCCATCTCGGCGACCTGCGGATCGGCTACCGAGGCCACCAGCACCGTGTGGCGCTGCGTCAGCTGGGGGAGCACCGGCAGGAGGGCCTCTTCGACAGGCGCTGTGTCCAGGCTGGTGAGCAGGACGACCAGCGAACGGCGGGGCGCCGTGCGCAGGACGGTGGCCGTCAGGCCCCGGGCGTCCGTCTCGACGAGTTCCGGTTCCAGCGTCGCCATGGTGTCGACCAGAGCCGGCAGCAGGTGGCTCCCGGTGCGGCCCTGGACCCGGGCGCGGACCCGGCGGTCATAGGCGAGCAGGTCGACGCGGTCGCCCGCGCGGGAGGCGAGGGCCGCCAGCAGCAGCGCGGCGTCCATGGCCGCGTCCAGGCGCGGTGCGTCGCCCACGCGGCCGGCGGCGGTACGGCCGGTGTCCAGGACCAGCAGGATGTGCCGGTCGCGTTCGGGTCGCCAGGTGCGCACGGCCACCGTGGTCTGGCGGGCGGTGGCGCGCCAGTCGATGGAACGGGTGTCGTCGCCGGGCACGTACTCGCGCAGGCTGTCGAACTCCGTGCCCTCACCGCGGGTCAGGACGCTGGTGCGGCCGTCGAGTTCGCGCAGTCGGGCGAGCTTGGACGGCAGGTGCTTGCGGCTGGCGAACGGCGGCAGCACCCGTACCGTCCAGGGGACTTGGTGGGCGCCCTGGCGGGAGACGAGGCCGAGGGGGCCGTAGGAGCGGAGGGTGACGCGGTCGGCCTGGCGGTCGCCGCGGCGGGTGGGGCGCAGCCGGGTGGTGAGGCGGCGGCGTTCGCCCGGAGGCGCCGTCAGGCGGTGGCGGGAGGCCGTCGTCTCCGTGCCGGGCTGCCAACTGCTGGGCGGCCAGGCGTCGCGGAGGTCGGCGCGCAGCGGGCGCCGGGTGGTGTTGGTGACGGTGAGGGTGACGTCGGCGGTGTCGCCCAGGCGGGCGGAGGTGTCGCCGGAACGGGTCAGACCGAGGCGTCGTACCGGGGCGGCGAGGGCGTAGTCGCAGGCGCAGGCGAGGGCCAGGGGCGCGTTCACGGCGAGCAGGCCCGTCCAGCCGGCGTCCCAGAGGCCGACGGGGAGGGAGCCGAGGGCCGCCAGGAGCGCGGTGCGTCCGGTGAGGGCCATCAGCGGGGGACCGGGACGTGGGCGAGGATCGCGTTGATCACCGAGTCCGTGGTGACGCCCTCCATCTCGGCCTCCGGGCGCAGTTGTACGCGGTGGCGCAGGGTGGGCAGGGCGAGGGCCTTGACGTCGTCGGGGATGACGTAGTCGCGGCCGGTCAGCCAGGCCCAGGCGCGGGCGGTGGAGAGCAGGGCGGTGGCGCCGCGCGGGGAGACGCCGAGGGTGAGGGAGGGCGATTCGCGGGTGGCGCGGCAGAGGTCGACGACGTAGGCGGCGATCTCGGGGGAGACGGTGGTCTTGGCGATGGCCGTGCGGGCCGCGTCGAGGTCGGCGGGGCCGGCGACGGGGCGTACGCCGGCGGCGTGCAGGTCGCGCGGGTCGAAGCCGGCGGCGTGACGGGTGAGGACGTCGATCTCGTCCTGGCGGGAGGGCAGGGGGATGGTGAGTTTGAGGAGGAAGCGGTCGAGCTGGGCTTCGGGCAGCGGGTAGGTGCCCTCGTACTCGACGGGGTTCTGGGTGGCGATGACCAGGAAGGGGTCGGGGAGTGGGCGCGGGTTGCCGTCGACGGTGACCTGGCGTTCCTCCATCGCCTCCAGCAGCGCGGACTGGGTCTTGGGCGGGGTGCGGTTGATCTCGTCGGCGAGGAGGAGGTGGGTGAAGACCGGGCCGGGCTGGAAGGAGAAGGCGGCGGTGCGGGCGTCGTAGACGAGGGAGCCGGTGATGTCGCCGGGCATCAGGTCGGGGGTGAACTGGACGCGTTTGGTGTCGAGTTCGAGGGCGGCGGCGAGGGTGCGCACGAGGAGTGTCTTGGCGACGCCGGGGACGCCTTCGAGCAGGACGTGGCCGCGGCACAGGAGGGCGACGACGAGGCCGGTCACGGCGGGGTCCTGGCCGACCACGGCCTTGGCGATCTCGGCGCGCAGGGCTTCGAGGGCGGACCGGGCGGCGGCCGCGTCCTCGGTGTGCCCGGCGTTGTCAGTGGTCGGGTCCATCATGGACGGCGTACCTCTCTTTCGAGGGCGTCGAGTCGGTCGGCGAGGGAGACGAGGGCCGCGTCGTCGCCGGGCGGCGGGCCGAAGAGGAGGTCGTGCAGGGGCCGCGCGTCGCCGTGGAGGTGGGCGGACAGCGCGGGGAGGAGGGTCTCGGGCGTGTGCGCCTGGGTGGCGGGGACGCCGACGAGGGGGGCGAGGCGGGTACGGGTGGTGGTGCGCAGCGCGGTGGCGGCGCGGTCGCGGGCGTTCACCTTGCGGTAGAGGCGGGCGCGGCCTTCGACGGTTTCGGAGGCGCGGATCGCGACGGGGAGTTTTTCGAGGACGAGGGGGCCGAACCGGCGGGCCCGCCACAGGGCGGCCAGGGCGGCGGCGATGAACAGCTGGAGGGCGGCCCACAGCCAGCCGGACGGGAGCAGGTCGAAGAAGCCGCGCTCGCCGGTGTCGGGGGCGGCCGAGGCGTCGGCGAGGGAGGGCAGGTACCAGACGAGGTGGGGGCGCGAGCCGAGGAGTTGCAGGGCGAGCGAGGCGTTGCCCTGCTGGGCGAGGCGCTCGTTGTAGAGGATGTCGGGGGCGCCGAGGAGGACGGTGTCGCCGCCCCGGGACTGCGGGACGCGCAGCAGGGTGGGCAGGCCGTCGGCCGGGTAGCAGGCGTCGGAGCCGTGCGCGGTGGTGGCGTAGCGGTAGCGGATGCCGCCGGTCTCCGCGGTGCCGGCGCGGCGGGCGGCGGGCAGGGCGCAGGCGGGGGCGAGCGCGGTGTCGTAGCTGGGGGCGGGGGCGGCGGTGACGCCGGGGGCGAGGCGGCCGACGGAGGGCGTGTCGGGTGCGACGAGGACGGTGCGGGCGCCGGAGGCGGTGGTCGCCGTGTGCAGCAGGGTCTGCTGGTGGTCGGTGAGCAGGTCGGGGGCGGCGACGAGGAGGGTGGTGTCCGGGCCGGCGGCGGTGCGGGCCTGGTCGAGGGTGGTGACCACGCGGGTGCGCACGCCGTGGTCGGCGAGGAGGGCGGCGACGGCGCGGCTGCCGTAGGGGTCGGCGGAGCGCGGGTCGAGGCGGCCGTGCTGGTCGGCGGAGCGCAGTGCGGCGAGGGCGAGGGCGCCCGCGATCAGCAGGACGAGGGCGAGGAGGACGCCGCGGGCGCGGGTCCACCGCTGGCGGACAGTGGGGGTGACGGAGGTGGCGGCGGAGGGTGTCCCGGTCGCGGTGGGGGTGGCCGGTGTGCCGGTTGCGGTGGGGGCGGTCATCCGGCGGCTCCCTGGTGGGTGTGGGGGGCCGTGGCGGGGTCGCCGGCGGTGAGGCGGGGGCGGGTGCGCCGGAGTTCGTCGTCGAGTTCGGCGATGCGCCGGTACGCCTGCTCGGTGGCGGCGCGGCCGCCGTAGGTGACGTCGTCGAAGTCCCGGGCGGCGGCGTGCAGCCGGCCGGTGTGGTCGGGCAGGGCGCGGCCGGCCTCGGCGGCGGCCTCGTCGGCGGTGCGGCCGGGGCGGGTGTCGAGGAGGGCGCGTTCCTCCAGGGAGCGGACGAGGGCGCGCATGCGTTCCTGGAGGGCCTGGTTCCAGTGGCCCTGGGCGGCGTGCGCCTCGGCGGCGGCGCGGTGGTCGGCGGCGCTGCGGGGGCGGTCGTCGAAGAGGGCGGGGGCCGAGACGGGTGCGCGGCGCGGGGTGCCCAGACGCCACCACAGGGCGCCCAGCACCGCGAGGACGGCCACGACGACGATGACGAGGCCGGTCGCTCCGCCCGGTGTCACGCCCGACGCGGAGCCGAACAGCTTGTCGAGCCAGTCCCAGAGGTGGTCGAGGGCGCGGCGCAGCAGGCCGGGGTCGTTCTCGTGGTACATCCGTTTGGACAGCTCGCGCCGGGCCGCCTCCCGCGCGGGGTCGCGCGGGAGGGTGACGGGGGGTTCCCCGTCGGAACGCGCCTGGCTGAGCAGGGCGGCGGCGTGGGCGGGCAGCAAGGGGCGTACGGCTTCGTGGGCCGTGTGCCCGAGCGCGGGCAGCGCGGTGAGAACTCCCCCCGGCGAGTTCACCGCATCAGCTCCCCGAGGCGGGCGTGGCGGGGTTCTGGACGCCGGCGGCGCGGGCCAGTTCGAGGTCGAGGGCTTCGCGGCGGATGCGCTGGTCGATGTAGAGGAGCACGGTGGCGCCGGCGCTGATCGGGAACTTGATCATGGAGCCGATCACCGCGCCGATCCCGCTGACCAGGAGGTAGGTCCAGCTGAGGCTGCTGTCGCCGTTCAGCATGCCGGAGATGCCGTCGTCGCTCATCGCCGCGCCGACGATGCCGAACGGGATGACGATCACCGCGGAGACGATGCCGGCGATGACGGCGGCCAGCAGCTGGATGCCGAAGACCCGCCACCAGGCGCCCTTGACCAGTTTGACCGAGCGGCTCATCGCCTTCCTGACGCTCTGCTTCTCCAGCATCAGCGCGGGCGAGGCCAGCGAGAAGCGGACCACCAGCCAGATCGCCACCGCGCCGGCGCCCAGGGCGCCCAGGGCGGCGAGGCCGGTGCCCGCGACGGGCGAACCGGACAGGCCGACGAGGATGCCGGGCAGCAGACCGAGGGCGAAGACGCCGAGGCCGATGACGAGCAGGAGGAGGATCAGGCCGAAGAGCCTGAGGAGCTGGGGGCGCGAGTCGCGCCAGGCCTCGGCGACGGTGACCGGCTTGCCCAGGACGGCGCGGCTGGTGGCCGTGGTGAGCAGGGCGGTGGCCAGGACGGTGCCGATGAGGGAGACCAGGAAGACGACGCCGGAGCCGAGCATCGCGCTGCGCATGGCGCGCAGCAGTTCGCCGCTGGTGGCGTTCGGGTCGTTGAGCGCCTGGGTGCTGGTGGTGCCGAGGATCAGGCGTTGCACCAGGATGAGGACGATCTGGGTGACGACCGCGACGGCCAGGGAGATGCCGAGGACGGCGCGCCAGTGGGTGCGCATGGTGGTGACGGCGCCGTCGAGTATCTCGCCCACGCCCAGCGGGCGCAGCGGGATCACGCCGGGCTTGGCCGCGGGCGGCGGTCCGCCCCAGCCTCCGCCCCAGGCGCCGTAGCCGGGGCCGTGGCCGCCGGGGACTCCGTAACCGGGGGCGCCGTAGCCGGGGCCGCCAGGGCCGCCGTAGCCGCCGGGGCCGGGCGGGCCGTAGCCGCCGGGGGCGCCGCCGGCAGGGGGTGTGCCCCAGCCGGGGGCGGGGGGCGGCGGGGGTGCGCTCTGGCCGGGAGGGCCGGGCGGGCCGGAGGGCGGTGCGGCCGGGGTTCCGGTGGGCGCGGACCACTGGCCGGGGGGCGGCTGTTCCTTGGACCACTTCACGCCGGAGCCCGCCGGTGGCGTGCCCGGCCGGTCCGCGGGCTGCGCGGGAGCGGGGCGCTCGGCGGCGTCGCCAGGTCCGGACGTACCGGGGCGCTGGTCGTCGGACGGGGCGGATCCGGGCGAGGACCAGCCCGGAGTGTCGTTCATCGTCGCTCCTTCACGGTGCCCGTCCGCGGTCGCGGCGGCAGGTTGGCTGCCATCGTGCCATGGGGTGGTCTTCGGCTGTCCGGCAGCGGTAGGGGCTGTGGCGCTTCAATTGTCCGGGGGATACGGGGAAGACTGACGGCATGGCTGATCAGTACGCGCAGACTCGTGAGGACAATCGGCCGGCGGGTTCCCCGGCCATCCGCTGGGAGGAGCCGCCCGAGGGTCCGGTCGTGGTGCTCCTCGACCAGACCAGGCTGCCCGCCGAAGAGGTCGAACTGGTGTGCACGGACGCGCCCGCGCTGGTCGAGGCGATCCGGTCGCTGGCCGTGCGCGGGGCGCCGTTGCTCGGCATCGCGGGGGCGTACGGGGTCGCGCTCGCCGCCGCCCGGGGCTTCGAGGTGGACGACGCGGCCGCCGCGCTGGCCGGCGCCCGGCCCACGGCGGTGAACCTGTCCGTGGGCGTGCGCCGGGCGCAGTCCGCCTACCGGGCCGCGCTCGCCCGTACCGGTGATCCGCGGCAGGCCGCCCCGGCGGCGCTGGCCGCGGCGCGGCAGCTGCACCAGGAGGACGCCCGGGCCAGCGCCCGGATGGCCGAGCACGGGCTGGCGCTGCTGGACGAGCTGCTGCCCGGCGGCGGGCACCGCGTCCTCACCCACTGCAACACCGGCTCGCTGGTGTCGGGCGGCGAGGGCACGGCGTTCGCGGTGGCGCTCGCCGCGCACCGGGCGGGGCGGCTGCGCAGGCTGTGGGTGGACGAGACCCGGCCGCTGTTCCAGGGCGCGCGGTTGACCGCGTACGAGGCGGCCCGCAACGATCTGGCGTACACGCTGCTCACCGACAACGCGGCGGGGTCGCTGTTCGCGGCCGGCGAGGTGGACGCGGTGCTGGTGGGCGCGGACCGGATCGCGGCGGACGGCTCGGTGGCGAACAAGGTGGGCACATATCCGCTGGCGGTGCTCGCCCGCTACCACCACGTGCCGTTCGTCGTGGTGGCCCCGGTGACGACGGTGGATCTGGACACCCCGGACGCGGGGTCCATCGAGGTAGAGCAGCGGCCCGGGTACGAGGTGACCGAGCTGATCGCCCCCCAGATGCCGGCGACCGGGGCGGGCAGCGGTATCCCGGTGGCGCCGCTGGGCACCCAGGCGTACAACCCGGCGTTCGACGTGACCCCGGCCGAGTTGGTGACCGCGATCGTCACCGAGGAGGGCGCGCTGTCGCCGGTGACCGGCAAGGGGCTCGCCGAGCTGTGCGCGCGGTCGCGGCAGGCGGCTTCGGCCACGTAGGACCTGCGGTGCGGAACCGGTTCGGGCTGGTCCGGACCGGTTCGGTGGGGTTCGGTTTGGTTCGGGTCGGGCTCGTGGGGTCCGGCTCGGACCGGACGGACCCTCCGTTCCCGTTTCGGCGCGCGGCGGTGTTCTCGGGGCGAGGGCAGACAGTGACGGCTCGATACGACTATCGTCACAGGCCAGTGAGCTGCCTCACCTGGATCTTCGCAGCCGTTACGAGAATGGGATGATGTCGTTCATGAAGGGACGAGTCCTTGTCGTCGACGACGACACCGCACTGGCCGAGATGCTCGGGATCGTGCTGCGTGGTGAAGGTTTCGAGCCGTCGTTTGTGGCCGACGGCGACAAGGCGCTGGCCGCTTTCCGGGAGGCGAAGCCCGATCTGGTGCTGCTGGACCTGATGCTGCCCGGACGGGACGGCATCGAGGTGTGCCGCCTGATCCGGGCCGAGTCCGGGGTGCCGATCGTGATGCTGACGGCCAAGAGCGACACCGTCGACGTCGTCGTGGGCCTGGAGTCCGGCGCCGACGACTACATCGTGAAGCCGTTCAAGCCCAAGGAGCTGGTCGCCCGTATCCGGGCGCGGCTGCGCAGGTCGGAGGAGCCGGCGCCGGAGCAGCTGGCCATCGGCGACCTCGTCATCGACGTGGCCGGGCACTCCGTGAAGCGCGACGGCCAGTCGATCGCGCTGACCCCGCTGGAGTTCGACCTGCTGGTCGCGCTCGCCCGCAAGCCGTGGCAGGTGTTCACCCGCGAGGTCCTGCTGGAGCAGGTGTGGGGTTACCGCCACGCGGCGGACACGCGCCTGGTCAACGTGCACGTCCAGCGGCTGCGCTCCAAGGTCGAGAAGGACCCGGAGAAGCCCGAGATCGTGGTGACCGTCCGCGGTGTCGGCTACAAGGCCGGGCCCAGCTGACATGACCGGAGACAGTGCCGCTTCGGCGTCCGGACGGTCCGGAACCCGCACGGGGCGGCCTGTCGGCCGATCGGGTGCGGGTTCGCGCTGGGGACGCCTCCTGGAGGGCGGGCTGCTGCACGGAGGCGTGCAGGGCAGCCCCGTACTGCGCCTGCTCATACGCTGGGTGCGCCGGCCGCTGCTGCCGGTCATGCGGCTGTGGCGGCGCAACATCCAGCTCAAGGTCGTCGCCACCACGCTGCTGATGTCGCTCGGCGTCGTCCTGCTGCTGGGCTTCGTCGTGATCGGCCAGGTGCGCAACGGACTGCTGGACGCCAAGGTGAAGGCGTCGCAGAGCCAGGCCACCGGCGGGTTCGCGGTCGCCAAGCAGAAGGCGGACGAGGCCGCGGCCGGCACCGCCGACGACGGCGCCTCCGGTGACGCCCGCGCCTCCCAGAACCTCATCTCGTGGATGAGCGAGCTGGTCTCCTCGCTCTCCAGCGGCGGCCAGGGCGCCTTCGACGTGGTCACGCTGCCCACCGACGACGGCACCGGCGGCCGCGGCCCGCGCGCCTCCGGCCGGGTGGACCCCGCCGCGAGCGTCCCCGAGGACCTGCGGGCGCGGATCAACGGCAGCATGACCGCCGCCCAGAGCTACACCCGGATCATCTACAAGGACACCGACAAGAATCCGCAGCCCGCGCTGGTCATCGGCAAGCAGGTCAACGACCCCAACGGCGACCCGTACCAGCTGTACTACCTCTTCCCGCTCAGCCAGGAGGAGAAGTCGCTCAGCCTGGTCAAGGGGACGCTGGCGACGGCGGGCCTGTTCGTCGTCGTCCTGCTCGGCGCCATCGCCTGGCTCGTGGTGCGCCAGGTCGTCACGCCCGTGCGGATGGCGGCCGGCATCGCCGAGCGGCTGTCGGCCGGCCGGCTCCAGGAGCGGATGAAGGTCACCGGCGAGGACGACATCGCCCGGCTCGGCGAGGCCTTCAACAAGATGGCGCAGAACCTCCAGCTGAAGATCAACCAGCTGGAGGACCTGTCGCGGATGCAGCGCCGTTTCGTCTCCGACGTCTCGCACGAGCTGCGTACGCCGCTGACGACCGTGCGGATGGCCGCCGACGTCATCCACGAGGCGCGCGAGGACTTCGACCCGGTCACCGCCCGTTCGGCGGAACTCCTGCTGGACCAGGTGGACCGGTTCGAGTCGCTGCTCGCCGACCTGCTGGAGATCAGCCGCTTCGACGCGGGCGCCGCCGCGCTGGACGCCGACGCGATCGACCTGCGCGAGGTCGTACGGCGGGTGGTCAGCGGGGCCGAACCGCTCGCCGAGCGCAAGGGCACCCTGATACGCGTCGTCGGCGACCAGCAGCCCGTCGTCGCCGAGGCCGACGCGCGCCGCCTGGAGCGCGTCCTGCGCAACCTCGTCGTCAACGCCGTCGAGCACGGCGAGGGCCGGGACGTCGTCGTCAAGCTCGCCGCGGCGGGCGGCGCGGTCGCCGTCGCGGTCCGCGACTACGGCGTCGGGCTCAAGCCGGGCGAGGCGACCCGCGTCTTCAGCCGCTTCTGGCGCGCCGACCCGGCACGCGCGCGGACCACCGGCGGCACAGGCCTCGGGCTGTCCATCGCCCTGGAGGACGCGCGGCTGCACGGCGGCTGGCTCCAGGCGTGGGGCGAGCCGGGCGGCGGCTCGCAGTTCCGGCTGACGCTGCCCCGGACGGCGGACGAACCGCTGCGCGGCTCGCCGATCCCGCTCGAACCCAAGGACTCGCGCCGCAACCGGGGGCTGGGCGACGCCGCCGCCAAGGACGGTGCCAAGCCGGCCACCGTGCCGGTGCAGCCCTCCGGCGAGCGGTCGGCACCGGGCCGGGACCCGATAGCGGCCCGCCCGGCCGTGCAGGCGCCCACCGCCGACCCGACGGCGCTGCCCGGCAACGGCGCGCGCGTGGTGCCCCGGCCCGCCTCGGGCGGCCGGCGGCCGGAGACGGCGCCCGGCGCGGAGGCGGCCAAGGAACGGAGCGCGGGCTCCGCGGACCCGGAGGGAGCCGGGGTGCGGGACGCGCAGCAGCAAGGGGAGGCATTTCGTGGGCGCTGAGCGCGAGGGGGGCGCGCGGCGTCGGCCGATGCGCGCGGTGGCGTACGCCGCCTGTGGGACGGTTCTGCTGGCCGGGTGCGCCTCGATGCCCGACAGCGGCGACCTGCGCGACGTGGAGTCCACCCAGCGCCAGGACGCCGAGGTACGGGTGTTCGCCATGCCGCCGCGTGAGGACGCCCCGCCCGCGGAGATCGTGCAGGGCTTCCTGGAGGCGCTGACCAGCGACGACCCCACGTACGCGACGGCGCGCCAGTATCTGACCGCGGCGGCCTCGCGGCAGTGGGACCCGGAGGAGTCCACGACCGTCCTCGCCAACGGGCCGGACATCCGCACCGAGCGCTCGGCCGGACGCGAGGACGCCGGTGACTACGGGGTCACGCTGACCGGCAGCAAGGTGGCCCGGGTGGACCGGCAGCAGTCGTACGCGCCGCTGGAGGGGCACTACGGGCAGGCGGTGCACCTGACGCGGGACAAGAAGACCGAGCAGTGGCGCATCGACGCGCCGCCGCAGGGCGTCGTCATGGGCCAGTCGGACTTCCAGCGCAACTACATGTCCGTCAACAAGTACTACTTCGCCTCCAACACCAGGGCCGTGGCGGGGACGCCGGCGACGGCCGTCGCCGACCCCGTCTTCGTGCGCCGGCGGGTGGACGCGATGACGCAGACGGTGCGCTCCGTCCTGGCCGGTCCCACGCACTGGCTGCGGCCGGTGGTCCGGTCGAGCTTCCCGACCGGTGCGGCGCTGCGCAAGGGCGTCACCGCCCTGTCGCCCGACGACCAGAACCGGCTGACGGTGCCGCTGGACGTGAAGGCGTCCCGGGTCGGCGGCGCGCGGTGCTCGGAGATGGCGACCCAGCTGCTGTTCACGCTGCAGAACCTGACGCCGACCGTGGACGCGGTGACCTTGCAGGGGGCGGACGGGCAGACGCTGTGCGCGCTCGGCGAGGACCAGGCGCGGGCCGTCGCCGCGCGCGGCTCCGAGAAGCGGCCCGAGTACCTGTACCTCCTCGACGACAAGCGCCGCCTGGTGCGGATGTCCGGCGGCAGCGCCGTGACGGGCGCCGAACCGGTGCCGGGCGCGCTGGGCGAGGGCGCGCAGAAACTCAGCTCGGCGGCCGTGTCGTGGGACGAGCGCACCGCGGCCGGGATCGGCTTCGACAAGAAGTCGCTGTTCGTCGGATCGCTGGTGTCGGGCGGCCCGCTCGGCGACCCCGTGCTGACGAGCCGGGGCGCCACCGAGGACGACCGGCTGACCGCGCCCAGCTGGGACGCGCGCGGTGATCTGTGGGTGGCCGACCGCGATCCCTCACGGCCGCGGCTGCTGGTGCTGGAGCAGGGTGCCGGGCGTCCCGTCGAGGTGACGGTGCCCGGACTCGACGGGCGCGTCGACGCGGTGCGGGTGGCCGCCGACGGGGTGCGCATAGCGCTGGTCGTCCAGCACGAGGACGGCAACAGCTCACTGGTCGTCGGCCGGATCGAGCGCGACACGAGCGGCGACCGGCCGGCGGTGTCGGTGCTGGAGCTGCGGCCCGCCGCGCCCGAGCTGGAGGACGTCACCGCCATGTCGTGGGCGGGCGACAGCCGGCTCGTGGTGGCCGGGCAGGAACAGGGCGGCGTCCAGACGATGCGGTACGTCCAGGTCGACGGCTCCACGCCCGAGGGGCCGACGCCGGCCGCGCTCACCGGGGTGCGGTCGATCGCCGCGTCCGAGGACGACCGGCTGCCGCTGGTGGCGTACTCGTCGGCGGACGGCATCGTGCGGCTGCCGGCCGGGGCGCAGTGGCAGAAGGTGCTCAAGGAGGGGGCGGCGCCGGTCTATCCCGGGTGACGTCGTCCCCGTCGTCCCCGTCGTCCCCGTCGTTCTCGCCGCGCTCGTCTCGCACTCGCTCCCCGCTCGTGCCTCCCGCCCGCGCTTCTCGACTGTGGCCTCACTCGTGTGAGTGAACGGTCGGGAAGCGTGGGCGGAGTTGTCCACAGGCTTGTGGGGCGCGTTGTCCACAGGGGTGGCCGAGGCCGTGCCGCGTGGGCACAGTGGAGGTGTGCACGGGTGGTGGCAGGACCTCACCGACCTGGTGCTGCCGGCCGATTGCGCGGGGTGCGGCAGGCCGCGCACGGTGCTGTGCCCCCGGTGCCGTGCCGTCCTGCGCGGGTCCGGGCCGCGGTGGGTGCGGCCGACGCCGGAGCCGTCCGGGCTGCCCGCCGTGCACGCGGCGGCGCCCTACGCGGACGAGGTGCGGGCCGTGCTCCTCGCCCACAAGGAGCGCGGCGCGCTGTCCCTCGCGGCTCCGCTGGGCGCGGCGCTGGCGGGCGCGGTGCTGGCCGGGCTTCGGTGGGCCGGGTTGCGGTGGACCGGGGCGGTGGGCGCGACGGCCGCGCGCGGCGCCGGGTACGGGGGCGTGGGGCCCGTGCTGCTGGTTCCCGTGCCGTCGGCGCGGCGTGCCGTGCGGGCGCGGGGGCACGATCCGGCGCGGCGGATCGCGCTCGCGGCGGCCGCCGAGCTGCGCCGGACGGGGACGCCTGCCCGGGCGCCGGCGGTGCTGCGGCAGCGGCGTGCGGTGGCCGACCAGGCGGGACTGGACTCCCGGCAGCGGCAGGCCAACCTGGCCGGTGCGCTGGAGGTGGCGCCGGGCGGTGTGCGCCTGCTGCGGCGCGGGCCGGTCGTGCTGGTGGACGACCTGATGACGACGGGCGCGTCGTTGACGGAGGCGGCACGCGCGGTGTCATCGGCCGTGTACACCGCGCGCGCCCGGGAAGGGATGGTGCTACGGAACTCGGGAACACGACGGGGAGAGGAGGGAAACCCGATGTACGGAGCATCGGAAAGGGCGGGCGCGTACGGCGTCGGCGAAGTGATCTGCGCGGCCGTCGTGGCGTCGTCGCCGGTTTCCTTCGGAATAAACACAGGAACTGACTGAGAACGTGCGTCGTTGCAGCTGATAGCAGGGGTAATTCACCTGAACGGAGGTACGCCGCAGTAGAGGGTGACGTCATCCGTCCGGGCGAGATATGTTCGGTGGTGAGGGGAAAGGCGCAGGCCGCTCCCGTCATATCGGAATGCCGTGCAGCGTGTTCGCGGAATTTTTTCCCGCAATCGCCCGCCGGCAGGGTGGAGATCTCGCCCGCGGGGGAGGAGGAGGTGTACGTCACCGAGTCCGAGGTTCCGGACCTGACCGGAACCGGGTGCGAAAGGGAGACGCTCCGCCGTCGAAGCGGAGCGATCCGGGAACGGAGTTCTGCGTGGACATCGTCGTCAAGGGCCGCAAGACCGAGGTGCCCGAGCGGTTCCGCAAGCACGTGGCCGACAAGCTGAACCTGGAGAAGATCCAGAAGCTCGATGGCAAGGTGATCAGCCTCGACGTCGAGGTGTCCAAGGAGCCCAACCCCCGACAGGCCGACCGGTCCGACCGAGTGGAGATCACGCTCCGCTCCCGCGGTCCGGTGATCCGGGCGGAGGCAGCGGCCAGTGATCCCTACGCGGCGCTCGACATGGCGGCGGAGAAGCTCGGCGCCCGGCTGCGCAAGCAGCACGACAAGCGCTTCTCGCGCCGCGGTGCGCGCCGGATCCCGGCGGCCGAGGTGGCCGACCACGTCCCGGGCGCGGCGACGCTGAACGGCGACGGCCTGGTCGTCGGCCAGGACGAGGCGGACCAGGTGCCCACCAAGAAGGTCGGCTCGCTGGAGGTGCAGGGGGACGGACCCCTCGTCGTCCGCGAGAAGACCCACGTCGCCGCTCCGATGACCCTCGACCAGGCTCTCTACGAGATGGAGCTGGTCGGGCACGACTTCTATCTGTTCGTCGACTCCGAGACCAAGGAGCCCAGCGTCGTCTACCGGCGGCACGCCTACGACTACGGCGTGATCCACCTGAGTACGGACACGATGGTCGCCGAGGAGCCCTCGCCCGACGCGGGCGGGACGCTGGGCGGCTGACCCCGGCCGCCCCCCGGCCCGGCCCGGCCCACGGCCCACGGCCGACCCCGGCCGCGGCTGACGGCTGAACCCGACTGACGGAACCTGACTGACCCCGGCCGGACCCGCCCGGCCGACAGTCGAGCGGTGCCCCTGGAGCGCGCGTGCGCCCCAGGGGCACCGGTGTGCGACCCCCGCGCGCCCCGGTCGCGCCCCCGGCTTGGTCACCTCGGTGCCGACCGGACATGGAATCATGGCCGCAACGGCCCAACCGCTGGGCCGTTGCCTTGGGTTGGCCACGGCACCGCACACCAGGCCACAGCCTCAGGGGGAGGAACAACGATGACGGACAGCTTCGGACCGCCGGCGGACGAGGACGCCGACGGCGTCGCCGGGACGGGCCCCGACCCGGACGCGTCCCGCGCCGAACCGATCAGGGTCCTCGTCGTGGACGACCACGCCCTCTTCCGGCGCGGACTGGAGATCGTGCTCGCCGCCGAGGAGGACATCCAGGTCGTCGGCGAGGCGGGCGACGGCGCCGAGGCCGTCGACAAGGCCGCCGACCTGCTGCCCGACATTGTGCTGATGGACGTCCGGATGCCCAAGCGCGGCGGGATCGAGGCGTGCACCTCCCTCAAGGAGGTGGCCCCCAGCGCGAAGATCATCATGCTGACGATCAGCGACGAGGAAGCCGACCTCTACGACGCCATCAAGGCCGGCGCCACCGGCTACCTCCTCAAGGAGATCTCCACCGACGAGGTGGCCACCGCCATCCGCGCGGTGGCCGACGGCCAGTCGCAGATCAGCCCGTCCATGGCGTCGAAGCTGCTCACCGAGTTCAAGTCGATGATCCAGCGCACCGACGAGCGCCGCCTGGTGCCCGCGCCCCGGCTGACCGACCGCGAGCTGGAGGTCCTCAAGCTCGTCGCCACCGGGATGAACAACCGGGACATCGCCAAGGAGCTGTTCATCTCGGAGAACACCGTGAAGAACCACGTCCGCAACATCCTGGAGAAGCTCCAGCTGCACTCCAGGATGGAAGCGGTGGTCTACGCGATGCGCGAGAAGATCCTCGAGATCCGCTGACCCCGAACCCCGGCAGGGCCCCGCCCCGGCTCGGAGACCGGCTCGCAGACCGGCTCAGGCCAGGGCGCGGGCGAGTTCCAGGACGAGGGGCTCGCGCAGTTCGGGGGCGTCCACGCGTTCGACGCGTACGTCCGTGCAGTCCACCCAGCTCGCCGCCTCGACGAGCGCCTGGGCGACGGACGGCACGGCGCGGGCGCCGTCCAGGGTGATCTGCCGGGCCACCAGCGTGCGGCCCTCGCGGGCGGGGTCCACCCGGCCGACGAGCCGGCCTCCGGCGAGCACCGGCATGGCGAAGTAGCCGTGCACCCGCTTCGGCTTGGGGACGTAGGCCTCCAGGCGGTGGGTGAAGCCGAAGATCCGCTCGGTGCGCGCCCGCTCCCAGACCAGGGAGTCGAACGGCGACAGCAGCGTGGTGCGGTGCCGGCCGCGCGGGGGCGTCGCCAGGGCGGCCGGGTCCGCCCAGGCCGGCTTGGCCCAGCCCTCGACCGTCACCGGGACCAGGCCCGAACCCTCTATCACCGCGTCGACCTGCTCGCCCTTGAGGCGGTGGTAGTCGGCGATGTCCGCGCGCGTGCCCACGCCGAGGGACTGGCCGGCCAGCCGGACCAGCCGGCGCAGGCACTCGGCGTCGTCCAGCTCGTCGTGCAGCAGCTCCGCCGGGACCGCGCGCTCGGCGAGGTCGTAGACCCGCTTCCAGCCGCGCCGCTCGACGCAGACCACCTCGCCGTACATCAGGGCGCGCTCCACGGCGACCTTGGTGCCGGACCAGTCCCACCAGTCGCTGGTCTTCTTGGCGCCGCCCAGCTCGGTGGCGGTCAGCGGGCCCTCGGCGCGCAGCTGCTTGACGACCTGGTCGTAGACGCCCTCGGGCAGCTCGTGGCCCCAGTGCGGGCGGGCGCGGTAGGCGCGGCGGCGGAAGGCGAAGTGCGGCCACTCCTCGATGGGCAGGACGCAGGCGGCGTGCGACCAGTACTCGAAGGCGTGGGCGTCAGTCCAGTAGGCGCGTTCGACGGCCTGGCGGCCCACCGCGCCGAGCCGGGCGTAGGGGATCAGCTCGTGGGAGCGGGCGAGGACCGAGATGGTGTCGAGCTGGACCGCGCCGAGGTGGCGCAGGACGCCCCGGACGCCCGAGCGCCGGTCGGGAGCGCCGAGGAATCCCTGGGCGCGCAGGGCGATCCGGCGGGCTTCGTCCGCCGAGAGGTCGGTGGTGGGGCGCGGGAGCGAGGTCATGACTGAGCACGATAGGCGGCCGCACCGACAGCACGGGCCGAGCTGCGGAAATCCCCACCGGAGGCGCTCACGCGCGCGGGGAGAGAGGCGCTCACGCGCGCGCGGGGAGATACGGCGCCGCCGAGGCGAGGCCCAGGTCGGAGGGGAGCAGGGAGCCCACCCAGCAGTCCCGCCGCGCCCCGTTGTTGTCGAGCGCGGAGCGCAGCGTGCCCTCCACGGTGAAGCCGGCCCGCTCCGCCACCGCGCGCGAGGCCCGGTTGCCCACCTCGGCGCGCCACTCCAGGCGGTCGACGCCGAGGTGGGTGAAGGCCCAGCGGGCGGCGGCGCCGGCGGCCTCGGCGACGTAACCGTTGCCGCGGTGCTCCTTCACCGCCCAGAAGCCGATCTCGGCCGCCCCCGGGGAGCGCATCGTGACGCCGAGCATGCCCGCCAGCTCACCGTGCGGCAGGAAGACGCCGAAGGTGCACATCGAACCGTCCGCCCAGCCCTCGGGAACCTGCTGCTCGACGAAGCCCCGCGCGTGCTCGTAGAGGTAGGGGGAGGGGATCGTGGTCCAGCGCTGGATGTCCGGGGCCTGCGCGGCGGCGTACACGGCGGCGGTGTCCGCGGCGCCGACGGTGCGCAGCAGGAGACGGTCGGTGGTGAGCACGGCGGGTTCCATCGGCCGATTCTGCGCGGGGGCGCGCGCGGACGCCACCGCTTTCGCGGCGTGTGAGCAGCCGGTCGCCCTTCGCGCGATTCACCGGGGCGACGCGGCACCATCGGCGGTCCTGGTCCGTTGTCCTGGGTGAAGGCGACGCACCACAGTGGACGCGTGCCGTCGCGGCAGGCCCTCCCGGCGTGGCGGGGTCCTCGCATACGATGGCCGTTGCTCAGTCAAGTCAAATGGAAACCGACCGTCCCAGGCCCGACCGGCAAGGAGACCAACCCCCGTGTCCGTCCTCTCGAAGATCATGCGTGCAGGCGAAGGCAAGATCCTGCGCAAACTGCACCGCATCGCGGGCCAGGTGAACTCCATCGAAGAGGACTTCGTCGGCCTCTCCGACGCCGAGCTGCGCGCCCTCACCGACGAGTACCGGCAGCGCTACGCGGACGGGGAGAGCCTGGACGACCTGCTGCCCGAGGCGTTCGCCACCGTCCGCGAGGCCGCCAAGCGGGTTCTCGGCCAGCGCCACTACGACGTGCAGCTGATGGGCGGCGCCGCCCTGCACCTGGGCTATGTCGCCGAGATGAAGACCGGTGAGGGCAAGACCCTGGTCGGCACGCTGCCCGCGTACCTGAACGCGCTGTCCGGCGACGGCGTGCACATCGTCACGGTCAACGACTACCTGGCCGAGCGCGACTCCGAGATGATGGGCCGCGTCCACCGGTTCCTGGGCCTGGAGGTCGGCTGCATCCTCGCCAACATGACGCCGGCCCAGCGCCGCGAGCAGTACGCCTGCGACATCACCTACGGCACGAACAACGAGTTCGGGTTCGACTACCTGCGCGACAACATGGCGTGGTCGAAGGACGAACTGGTGCAGCGCGGGCACAACTTCGCCGTCGTGGACGAGGTCGACTCCATCCTGGTCGACGAGGCCCGTACGCCGCTGATCATCTCCGGCCCGGCCGACCAGGCCACCAAGTGGTACGGCGACTTCGCCAAGCTGGTCACCCGGCTGAAGAAGGGCGAGGCGGGCAACCCGCTCAAGGGCGTCGAGGAGACCGGCGACTACGACGTCGACGAGAAGAAGCGCACCGTCGCCATCCACGAGTCCGGCGTCGCCAAGGTCGAGGACTGGCTGGGCATCGACAACCTCTACGAGTCGGTGAACACCCCGCTCGTGGGTTACCTGAACAACGCCATCAAGGCGAAGGAACTGTTCAAGAAGGACAAGGACTACGTCGTCATCGACGGCGAGGTCATGATCGTCGACGAGCACACCGGCCGTATCCTCGCCGGCCGCCGCTACAACGAGGGCATGCACCAGGCGATCGAGGCGAAGGAAGGGGTGGACATCAAGGACGAGAACCAGACGCTCGCCACGATCACCCTCCAGAACTTCTTCCGCCTCTACAGCAAGCTCTGCGGCATGACCGGTACGGCGATGACCGAGGCCGCCGAGTTCCACCAGATCTACAAGCTCGGCGTGGTCCCGATCCCGACGAACAAGCCGATGATCCGCAAGGACCAGTCGGACCTGATCTACCGCACCGAGATCGCCAAGTTCGAGGCGGTCGTGGACGACATCGCCGAGAAGCACGAGAAGGGCCAGCCGATCCTGGTCGGCACCACCTCGGTCGAGAAGTCCGAGTACCTCTCGCAGCAGCTCAGCAAGCGCGGCATCCAGCACGAGGTGCTCAACGCCAAGCAGCACGAGCGGGAGGCGTCCATCGTCGCCCAGGCCGGCCGCAAGGGCGCCGTGACGGTCGCGACCAACATGGCCGGCCGCGGTACGGACATCAAGCTCGGCGGCAACCCCGAGGACCTCGCCGAGGCGGAGCTGCGCCAGCGCGGCCTCGACCCCGAGGAGCACATCGAGGAGTGGGCCGCCGCCCTGCCCGCGGCCCTGGAGAAGGCCGAGGCGGCGGTCAAGGCCGAGAAGGACGAGGTCGAGAAGCTCGGCGGGCTCTACGTCCTGGGCACCGAGCGGCACGAGTCGCGCCGCATCGACAACCAGCTGCGCGGCCGCTCCGGCCGTCAGGGCGACCCGGGCGAGTCCCGCTTCTACCTCTCCCTGGGCGACGACCTGATGCGGCTGTTCAAGGCGCAGATGGTCGAGCGCGTGATGTCGATGGCGAACGTCCCCGACGACGTGCCGATCGAGAACAAGATGGTCACGCGCGCGATCGCCTCCGCGCAGTCGCAGGTGGAGACGCAGAACTTCGAGACCCGCAAGAACGTCCTGAAGTACGACGAGGTCCTCAACCGCCAGCGCGAGGTCATCTACGGCGAGCGGCGCCGCGTCCTGGAGGGCGAGGACCTGCACGAGCAGGTGCAGCACTTCATGAACGACACCATCGACGCCTATGTCGGCGCCGAGACCGCCGAGGGCTTCCCGGAGGACTGGGACCTGGACCGGCTGTGGGGCGCCTTCAAGCAGCTGTACCCGGTGAAGGTCACCGTGGAGGAGCTGGAGGAGGCGGCCGGCGACCGCGCGGGCCTGACGGCCGAGTTCATCGGCGACTCCGTCAAGGACGACATCCGCGAGCAGTACGAGGCGCGCGAGGCGCAGCTCGGCTCGGAGATCATGCGTGAGCTGGAGCGGCGGGTCGTGCTGTCGGTCCTGGACCGCAAGTGGCGCGAGCACCTCTACGAGATGGACTACCTCCAGGAGGGCATCGGCCTGCGCGCGATGGCGCAGAAGGACCCGCTGGTCGAGTACCAGCGCGAGGGCTTCGACATGTTCTCCGCGATGATGGACGGCATCAAGGAGGAGTCCGTCGGCTACCTGTTCAACCTGGAGGTCCAGGTCGAGCAGCAGGTCGAGGAGGTCCCGGTGGAGGACGCCGCGCCGTCCCTGGAGAAGGCGCCGCAGGACGCGGTGCCGGCCCAGGCGGGTGCGCGGCCGGAGATCCGGGCGAAGGGGCTCGACGCTCCGCAGCGGCGGGAGCTGCACTTCTCCGCTCCCACGGTGGACGGTGAGGGCGGTGTCGTCGAGGGTGAGTTCGCCAGCGACGACGAGCCGGTGCGGTCGGAGTCGGACGGGCTGACCCGGGCGGAGCGGCGCAAGCAGGCGAAGGCCGGGCGGCGCCGGAAGAAGTAGCCGCCGCCGCGGGTGAGCGGTGGTTGACGGGGCCGGGTGCTCGAAGCACCCGGCCCCTTCACGTGCCCTGCCGGGGTTCGTGGGTGACCCGGCGGCAGCTGGGCCGGGGGTGAGGAGCGCCGGCCCCGCGCAGGGGGTGCCGCCGCGCCCACCCGTGCCGCCCCAGCGGCACGTATGCCCGCAGCTACGAAGGGGGGTGCTGCCCGCGGCTACGGAGGGGAGTGCTGCCCGCGGCTGCGGGCTCGGATCACGTGTCGCGGGGGCCGCCCAGTTCTACCGCGGTGCAGCGCCAGCGGTGGTCCCGGCCCTGTTCCAGGCGGAAGGCGAGGGCGCGGAGCTGGGGGCCGGCGCCGATGCGGGCGAAGACCTCCAGGGCGTCCGGGCGGGCCTCGTAGTAGCCGATGTCGCGGACGACGGGGCGGGCGCCGCGGGTGCGCAGGGGGCCGCGTTCGGCGAGCCGGGCGAGTTCGTCGTAGGCGCGGCCGGCGGTGTGCCGGAGCATCCAGTGGACCGGCCGCTGTCCGCTCAGCACGGCCAGCAGCCGGTCGGCGAAGAGGTCGCTGGTGACCGGGTGCGGGACCGGACGCAGACCGGTGGCGGCGTCGGTGGCGTACCGCGGCGGGCCCGGGGGGCGGCCGGGGGCCGGCGCGCGGGGCGGGGCGCGTCCGGGATGCGG
>NZ_BAABKC010000044.1:0-30465 GCF_039543625.1 Streptomyces similanensis
GGACCGGCCGCCGCCGCCCCGGCCGCCGCCGCGCCCGCCGGCGACGGCGTCCGCGCCGCACAGCCGGCCGCCTCGCCCGAAGGAGCCCGGTGACCGCGCCGCACACGGATGTCGAGCAGGTCGAGGCAGCCAACACCGCCTACTACGAGGCACTGGAGCGGGGCGACTTCGAGGAACTGACCTCACTCTGGCTCACCCCCTCCGACCTGGGCGTCGACGAGGAGTACCACGATCCGGCCGACGCCGGCGTGATCTCCTGCGTGCACCCGGGCTGGCCGGCCCTGACCGGCCGCGGCGAGGTGCTGCGCTCGTACGCGCTGATCATGGCGAACACCGACTACATCCAGTTCTTCCTGACCGACGTGCACGTCTCCGTCACCGGTGACACGGCCCTGGTGACCTGCGCCGAGAACATCCTCAGCGGCGGCCCCGCCCCCGGCGACGGCGACGAGCTGGGACCGCTGGTCGGGCAGCTCGTGGTCGCCACGAACGTGTTCCGGCGCACCCCGGCCGGCTGGAAGCTCTGGTCGCACCACGCCTCCCCGGTTCTGGCCGAAAACGACGCCGACGAGGACGACGACAGCCCCGCCTGAGCGGGTAGGGGGCCCTGGGGAAGGGCGGCGGAGCGCATGAGTGGCCGGAATCACGACTTCGGGTACCGGAGGGGCCGCCGCGCCGTGAGCAGACGGCTTCGCCAGGGGAAACACACGGTGAAACCTCCCCGCTCCGCCCGCCGTCGCCCGCCCCGCCGCCCGGCGCTGTCGGTGGCCGCGGGTAGATTCGTCCGAGACCGGTGTGCCGCCCGCACGCGGCAGGGACCGGCCGTCACCGACGACTGCAGGAGTGATTCGCGTGGATCGTGTCGCGCTGCGCGGCCTGAAGGCCCGCGGGCACCACGGAGTGTTCCCCAAGGAGCGTGAGGAGGGCCAGACGTTCCTCGTCGACCTCGTCCTGGGTGTGGACACCCGGCCGGCCGCCGCCGACGACGACCTGGCGAAGACCGTGCACTACGGCATCGTGGCCGAAGAGGTCGTGGCCGCGGTGGAGGGCGAGCCGGTGAACCTGATCGAGACGCTCGCCGAGCGCATCGCCCAGGTCTGTCTGAAGCACGAGGGGGTGGAGCAGGTCGAGGTCTGCGTCCACAAACCGGACGCCCCGATCACCGTCCCCTTCGACGACGTGACCGTCACCATCACCCGGAGCCGAGTATGACCCGACCTTTCCTCCAGGGTCACAGCGACCCGACCGTCCAGCCGGTGCCCGCCTCGGTCGTCCAGCAGGTCGACGCCGCCGACACCACCCTCAGCAACCCGAAACGGGCCGTCGTCTCCCTCGGCTCCAACCTCGGCAACCGCCTGGAGACCCTCCAGGGCGCCATCGACGCCCTGGAGGACACGCCCGGCGTGCGCATCAAGGCGGTCTCCCCCGTCTACGAGACCGAGCCGTGGGGCGTCGATCCCGGCTCCCAGCCGTCGTACTTCAACGCCGTGGTGGTGCTGAAGACGACGCTGCCGCCGTCCTCCCTGCTGGAGCGGGCGCACGCCGTCGAGGAGGCGTTCAACCGGGTCCGGGACGAGCGCTGGGGCCCGCGCACCATCGACGTCGACATCGTCTCCTACGCCGACGTCGTCTCCGACGACCCCCGGCTGACGCTCCCGCACCCGCGCGCCCACGAACGCGCCTTCGTCCTCGCCCCGTGGCACGACGTGGACCCCGAGGCCCAGCTCCCGGGCCGCGGACCGGTCTCCGGCCTGCTGGCCTCCGTCACCCGTGCGGGCGTCGAACCGCGCGCGGACCTGGAACTCCGGCTGCCCGAGTAGTCGTTAAGGTCTAGACGACGTACGGCCGCGGCCGTACGTCCAGACGATGTTCGGCCGCGGCCGGACCCGGCGACCGGGTCCGGCCGGCGGCCGCCCACGCCCGACCACGGTCCGGGGGAGCTGAAGGGACACCGTGAAAGAGCTGCGCATCAGGGTGCTGGCCGGCGTGTTCGTCGTGGCCGGAGTGCTGTCCTGGGCGGGCGCCCGGCTGTGGAACTCGGTGGGGACGCTGCCCAGCGTGCCGGTGGCCGCGCCGATCGTCCTCGGCCTGATCGCCGTCGTCCTGCTGTCCACGGCGCTGTCGCTGCGCGCCCGGTTCAAGGCGCAGCGCGAACGGCGGCCCGGCGCCAAGGGCGTGGACCCGCTGATGGCGGCCCGCGCGGTCGTCTTCGGCCAGGCGAGCGCCCTGGTGGCCGCGCTGGTCGCCGGCATGTACGGCGGCACCGGCGTCTTCCTGCTGGAACTCCTCGACATCCCGGCCCGCCGCGACCAGGCCGTCTACGCGGCCTTCTCGGTCCTGGCCGGCATCGCGGTGATAGCGGCGGCCCTCTTCCTCGAACGGGTCTGCAAGCTCCCCGAGGACGACGACGAGGACCACGGCAACGCGGAACCGGCGGCCTGAGCGCGCCGCCGGCCGGGTGACCGCCCCGGCCCCGACGACCAGGGGCGGGGCGGGACACGGACCTCCGATGGGGGCCGGACGGCTCAGCGCGCCATGATCAGGCTCATCGCCTCGTTGCGCGTGGCGGCGTCGCGCAGCTGGCCGCGCACCGCCGAGGTGATGGTCTTCGCGCCGGGCTTGCGGATGCCGCGCATGGACATGCACATGTGCTCGCACTCCACGACCACGATCACGCCGCGCGGCTCCAAGATCTCCATCAGCGAGTCCGCGACCTGCGTGGTGAGACGTTCCTGCACCTGCGGACGGCGGGCGTAGACGTCCACCAGCCGGGCCAGCTTGGACAGACCGGTGATCTTCCCGCTGGCGGACGGGATGTATCCGACGTGGGCGACGCCGCGGAACGGCACGAGGTGGTGCTCGCAGGTGGAGAACACCTCGATGTCCTTCACCAGCACCATCTCGTCGTGCCCCAGGTCGAACGTCGTCGTCAGGACGTCCTCGGGCTTCTGCCACAGTCCCGCGAATATCTCCCGGTACGCCCGCGCCACCCGTGCCGGGGTGTCGAGCAGGCCCTCGCGGTCCGGGTCCTCGCCGACCGCGATGAGCAACTCGCGCACGGCGTTCTCGGCGCGCTTCTCGTCGAACTCGCCGATGGTGCCCTCGCCGTCCAGCGTCACGGGGTCGGTCATCTGAAGCCTCGTTCCTGTGTGTCTCATCAGCGGGCATGCGAAATGCCGCGCCCCCAAGGCTAGAACCAGGGGGGCGCGGCATCCATTCCGGGGCCGGAGGCGGCCAGGCTGCCTCCGGACGGCTCTCCGGTCAGCTCTCCGGACGGTCCTCCGGCGTCTGCTCCGTCGCCGGGGCGGACTCCGTCGCCGTCGACTTCACGGTGCTGATCGACGCCGTGGCGCCGTTCGCTCCGTTGGTCAGTGCCAGCTCCTTGGGGGAGAGCACCGGCGGGCGGGTGGAGGGGGTGCGGCGGGAGGAACCGGTCCAGGCCGGCCGCGGGGGACGCTTCACGATCGGCGCGAAGACCTCCGCGATCTCCTCCTTGCCCAGGGTCTCCTTCTCCAGGAGCGCCAGGACGAGGTTGTCGAGGACGTCGCGGTTCTCGACCAGGATCTCCCAGGCCTCGTTGTGCGCGTTCTCGATGAGCTTCTTGACTTCCTCGTCCACCAGCGCGGCGACCTCTTCCGAGTAGTCGCGCTGGTGGGCCATCTCGCGGCCGAGGAACGGCTCGGTGTTGTCGCCGCCGAACTTGATGGCGCCCAGACGCTCGGTCATGCCGTACTGGGTGACCATCGCGCGGGCCGTGGAGGTGGCCTTCTCGATGTCGTTGGCGGCACCGGTGGTCGGGTCGTGGAAGACCAGTTCCTCCGCCGCCCGGCCGCCCAGCATGTAGGCGAGCTGGTCGAGCATCTCGTTGCGCGTGGTCGAGTACTTGTCCTCGTCCGGCAGGACCATCGTGTAGCCCAGGGCGCGGCCGCGGGACAGGATGGTGATCTTGTGGACCGGGTCGGAGTTCGGCGAGGCCGCCGCGACCAGGGCGTGTCCGCCCTCGTGGTACGCGGTGATCTTCTTCTCCTTGTCCGACATGATCCGGGTCCGCTTCTGCGGGCCCGCGACCACCCGGTCGATCGCCTCGTCCAGCATCTTGTTGTCGATCAGCTTCTGGTCGCTGCGGGCCGTGAGGAGCGCGGCCTCGTTCAGGACGTTGGACAGATCGGCGCCGGTGAAGCCGGGGGTGCGGCGGGCGACGGCGGCCAGGTCGACGTCGGGCGCGACCGGCTTGCCCTTCTGGTGGACCTTGAGGATCTCCAGACGGCCCTGCATGTCGGGACGGTCGACCGCGATCTGGCGGTCGAAGCGGCCCGGGCGCAGCAGCGCCGGGTCGAGGATGTCCGGCCGGTTGGTGGCGGCGATCAGGATGACGCCGCCCTTGACGTCGAAGCCGTCCATCTCGACGAGCAGCTGGTTCAGGGTCTGCTCGCGCTCGTCGTGACCGCCGCCGAGGCCGGCGCCGCGGTGGCGGCCGACCGCGTCGATCTCGTCGACGAAGACGATCGCCGGGGCGTTCGCCTTGGCCTGCTCGAACAGGTCGCGGACCCGGGAGGCGCCGACGCCGACGAACATCTCGACGAAGTCGGAACCGGAGATCGAGTAGAACGGCACGCCCGCCTCGCCCGCGACGGCGCGCGCGAGCAGGGTCTTGCCGGTGCCGGGCGGGCCGTAGAGCAGCACGCCCTTGGGGATCTTGGCGCCGACGGCCTGGAACTTGGCCGGCTCCTGGAGGAACTCCTTGATCTCGTGGAGCTCCTCGACGGCCTCGTCCGCGCCGGCGACGTCCGAGAACGTCGTCTTCGGGGTGTCCTTGGTGATGAGCTTGGCCTTGGACTTGCCGAAGTTCATGACCCGGGAGCCGCCGCCCTGCATCTGATTCATCAGGAACAGGAAGACGACGACGATGAGGACGAAGGGCAGCAGGGACAGCAGGACGCCGACGAACGCGTTCTGCTTGGTCGGCGAGACCGTGTAGCCCTTCGGGATCTGCTTGTCCTGGTACTTGGTCTGCAGCGTGTTGGCGATGGTCACGCCCTGATCGCCGATGTAGCTCGCCTGGATCTTCGAGCTGCCGTCGACCTTCTGCCCGTCCTTGAGCTCGACCTTGATGGTCTGCTCGTCGCCGGTGGTCAGCTTGGCCTGCAGGACCCGGTTGTCATTGATCGCCGCTACGACCTGGCCTGTGTCCACCGACTTGTAGCCGCCGGACGAGCCGACGACCTGCATCAACACGACCACGGCAAGGACGGCCAGCACGATCCACATGACCGGCCCACGGAAGTATCGCTTCACGTCCATCCATACGGAGCGGTGCCGCCCCGTCCCTCCTGCCATAGTGAGTTTGATAAGACAGTTCTTCTGACGGTACCCCAGCATGGCGGCTGGTAGCCGCACAGGAGAGCCGGCGTCCCCGTCTGCATGCTCCAACGGCTCCGGGGCCGCCGGGGTTCCCGATCACCGTCATGGAGCCGGAACCGCCCGGGTCAGCCGCCGTAGACGTGGGGGGCGAGCGTACCGACGAACGGCAGGTTGCGGTATTTCTCGGCGTAGTCGAGGCCGTAGCCGACGACGAACTCGTTGGGGATGTCGAAGCCGACCCACTCCACGTCGATGGCGACCTTCGCGGCGTCCGGCTTGCGCAGCAGCGTGCACACCTTGAGGGAGGCCGGCTCGCGGGAGCCGAGGTTGGACAGCAGCCAGGACAGGGTCAGCCCGGAGTCGATGATGTCCTCGACGATCAGGACGTGCCGGCCCTTGATGTCGGTGTCGAGGTCCTTGAGGATCCGCACCACTCCGGAGGACTGGGTGCCGGCGCCGTAGGAGGACACCGCCATCCAGTCCATGGTGACGGGGGTGGACAGGGACCGGGCCAGGTCGGCCATGACCATGACCGCGCCCTTGAGCACGCCGACGATCAGCAGGTCCTTGCCCGCGTACTCCGCGTCGATCTTCGCGGCCAGCTCCGCCAGCTTCGCGTCGATCTCTTCCTTGGTGATGAGCACCTGCTGAAGGTCGGCACCCATGTCTTTCGCGTCCACCCGCATCACTTTCGGTCGGTCGTCCCACCGGCTGTTCCGGCCCTCCCCCTGCGGGGAGGCCGGCCGTCCGGCACCTCCCCGGAGGGGAGACCGGGGCCTCCCCGAGAGGGAAGGATTCAGCCTTGCCGAATCACCAGTCTGCCACCCTGCCGCTGGGCGACGACTTTGCCCGGGAGGTTGATGACTCCCTGACCGCGCCAACCGGTGATCAGCCGGTCGACTTCCTCGATGTGCCGGGCGAACAGGGAGCCCGCCGGGGCGCCGGCCTCGATGGCGGCCCGGCGCAGGATGCGGCGGCGCACGGCGGGCGGCAGGACGGAGAGTTTGGCGCACTCCAGCCGGCCGGCGTCGTCGCGGACGGCGGCGTCGGCCTGCCCGGCCCAGGCGTCCAGGGCGTCGGCGTCGTCGCGGGAGAGCTGCGCGGTGCGGGCGAGGGCCTCCACGACGCCCTTGCCGAGGGCCTTCTCCAGCGCGGGCAGGCCCTCGTGGCGCAGTCGGGAGCGGGTGTAGGCGGGGTCCGCGTTGTGCGGGTCGTCCCAGACGGGCAGGGACTGGACCAGGCAGGCCTTGCGGGCGGTCTGGCGGTCCAGGTGCAGGAACGGGCGCCGGTAACGGCCGCCGGCCCCCGAGACCGCGGCCATTCCGGACAGGGAGCGGATGCCGGAGCCGCGGGCCAGCCCCAGCAGCACGGTCTCGGCCTGGTCGTCGCGGGTGTGGCCGAGCAGGACCGCGGCGGCGCCGTGGCGTTCGGCGGCGGTGTCCAGGGCGGCGTAGCGGGCGTCGCGGGCGGCGGCCTCGGGGCCGCCCTCGCGGCCCACGCTGACGGCGACGGCGTCGACCGGGTCGAGGCCCAGTTCACGCAGCCGCTGGGCGACCTCGCCGGCCCTGAGGTCGGAGCCGGTCTGGAGGCCGTGGTCGACGGTGACGCCACCGGCCCGGATGCCGAGCTTGGGGGCTTCGAAGGCGAGGGCGGAGGCGAGCGCCATGGAGTCGGCGCCGCCGGAACAGGCGACGAGCACCAGCGGGGCGGGCGGGTGCTCGTGCGGGGTTCGCGCCCCGGTGCCGGGGCGGGCGGCGGCTTCCCGGCCGCGGCCGGGGGTCGGCACGCCGCGCTGCGGCCGCCCGGCGGACCACTCGGCGCGCGGGGCGGGGGCGGCGTGGCGCACCTGCCCGCCGTACGCCTGCTGCGCCGCGTGCGCGGTCTGGAGCTCGGGGCGGGGCGGCCCGGCGCCGGGCGCGGTCTGCTCGTCGAGGATGTCGTTCAGGACGCGGCGTACCGCCAGGCGTATCGCCGCGACCGCAGGATGGGGACCCATGTCCGGTTCCCTTCACGGAGTATTCGGGGGGTGAGCCCGAGATCGGTCACTCAGAGTGTGTCGATGGTGACAGAAACGGGCCGTTCCCCGAGCATTGCACGCCTACCCATTGCCTACGGTCCCTCGGACGGGTGATTGGAGGGGCGTTCGCCTGCCGTCGGCCGGATTCGGTCCGCCCCCTCCGCACGTGAGTTCCTCACTCGCCCCTGCGGTGCACCCGTGCGACCCAGTCCGCCGGTTTGGCGATCTCGGTCTTGGTGGGGAGGGTGTTCGGGGAGGTCCACACGCGGTTGAAGCCGTCCATGCCGACCTCGTCGACGACCGCGCGGACGAACCGCTCGCCGTCGCGGTACTGGCGCAGCTTGGCGTCCAGGCCCAGCAGCTTGCGCAGGGCGCTGTCGAGCCGCGAGGCGCCCTTGGCGCGGCGCTGCTGGAACTTCTCGCGGATCTCCGCCACGGTCGGCACGACGTCGGGGCCGACGCCGTCCATCACGTAGTCGGCGTGTCCCTCCAGCAGGGACATGACGGCGGTGAGCCGGCCCAGGATCTCCCGCTGGGCGGGCGTCTGCACCAGTTCGACCAGGGACCGGCCGCCGTCGTCCTCCTCGCCCTCGGGGCGGCCGCCGACCAGCGACTGGGCGGCGTCGCGGATGCGTTCGAGGAAGGCGGTGGGGTCGACGTCGGTCTCCGAGAGGAACGACTGGATCTCGCCCTCCAGGTGGTCGCGCAGCCAGGGCACCGCCGTGAACTGCGTGCGGTGCGTCTCCTCGTGCAGGCACACCCACAGCCGGAAGTCGTGCGGCTCGACGTCGAGTTCCCGCTCGACGTGGACGATGTTGGGGGCGACCAGCAGCAGCCGTCCGCCGCCGTTCTGCCCCGCGGGCAGTTCGCGGGTGGCCGGGGCGAAGGTCTCGTACTGGCCGAGGACGCGGGAGGCGAGGAAGGACAGCAGCACGCCCAGCTCCACGCCGGTGACCTTGCCGCCGACGGCGCCGAGGACGGCGTTGCCGGGGCCGCCGCCGCGCCGCTGCTGCATCTTGTCCAGCAGGGGTTTGAGCAGTTCCCGGAAGCCGGCGACGTTGGCCCGGACCCAGCCCGGCCGGTCGACCACGAGGACCGGGGTGTCGTGGGTCTCCTCGGAGCCCATGCGGGTGAAGGCGCGGACGTGCTCCTCGGAGACCTTGGCGTGCCGGCGCAGTTCCGCGACGACCGCCCGGGCCTCGTCCCGGCTCACCTCCGGGCCGGGCCTGACCAGCCGGGTCGCGGTCGCCACCGCGAGGTTCCAGTCGACCATCCCGGGACTTGCGGCACCACCGATGCTCGTCATGCGTCAACGGTACGTGAGCGCCGCCACTTGGGGCAGGCCGTGGCGGAGGGCTGCCGCCCGGGGCGCGGGCCGACGGGCGCCGTCACCCGGCCGGGCACCCGAGTGACGGGCCGCGCCCGCCCCCGCGCCGTGCGCAACGCCTGCCCACGGCGGTACGCCACGCCGGCCGGGGCGGATACAGCCTTCGGCGGTATGGACAACCCCTCGGCGGTGCGGGCGGTCGCCCGGCGGAACGTGCGGCCCTTGGCCGGGCGGCTGGGGTCGAAAGGTTCCGCCCGGACAGAACAGCCGGGCCAGCAAGATTCCGCCCGGGCGGGACGGCCGGGCCAGCAAGGTTCCGCCCGGACAGGGCAGCCGGGGCAAAAGGATCCGCCCGGGCAGGGCAGTCGGGGCGGAAAGTTCCGTCCGGGCAGGGCAGTCGGGGCGGAAGGTTCCGTCCGGGCGGAACGGCTGGGGTGGAAAGGTTCCGCCCCGGAGCGGGTCAGCGGCAGCCGCACGCCGTCAGGGCCGTCGCCGTCGTATCCAGGGCGGACTGGGCCGCCTGGGGGTCCGTGGTGCCGTCGGTGAGGAAGGCGAAGACCAGCAGCCGGCCGTCGCGGTCCACCGCCGTCCCCGCCAGGGTGTTCACGCCCGTGAGGGTGCCGGTCTTGGCCCGCACGATCCCGGCCGCGCCGTCCGCCGCGTAGCGGTCGGCCAGGGTGCCGGTGAAGCCGGCCACCGGCAGGCCGGTGAGGACCGGGCGCAGTCCGGGCCGGGCCGGGTCGGCGGCGGTGCGCAGCAGGGCCGTCAGCAGGTTCGCGGTGAGTCGGTCGTCGCGGTCGAGGCCGCTGCCGTCGTGGAACCGCGCGCCCGCCAGCGGCAGGCCGAGCTTCTTCAGCCGGGCGGCGATCGCCCGGGCGCCGCCGGCGAAGTCGGCGTGCTCGCCGCTCGCCGCGGCGGTCTGCCGGGCCAGCGCCTCGGCGATGTCGTTGTCGCTGTTGGTGAGCATCCGTTCGACCACGTCGGACAGCGGCGGCGAGGACACGCTCGCCAGAGTCCGCGCGCGGCCGGTGGCCTTGGACGGGCCGGGGTCGGTGACCTTGACGCCGTGCCCGGCCAGGAACCGGCCGAAGGCGCGGGCGGCGTCCGCCGCCGGATCGTCGGCCCGGGGCGCGGGTCCGCTGGCCGAGCCGTCGGTGCGGGCCTCGTCGGCGGTCAGGGCCGTCACCCTGGCCACGTTGTCGTTGACGCCGATCGGGTGCAGGTCGGGGCCGGTGTACAGGGAGGTGTCGTACGAGAGCGTCACCTCGCGCAGTCCGCGCCGGGCGAGGGCGGCGGCCGTGCCGTCGGCGAGGGTGCGCAGGGAGGCCCAGCCGTGCGCGTCGGCGCGGGCGGTCAGGGTCGGGTCGCCGCCGCCGACCAGGACGACCTCGCGGGCGCCGGGCTCCAGCGCGGCGCGGGTGGTGAAGCGGTGGTCGGGGCCGAGGGCGGACAGCGCGGCGACCGCGGTGGCGATCTTGGTGACGGAGGCCGGGGTGAGCGCCTGGCCGGCGTCCTGGTCGTACAGCGTCCGGCCGGTGGCCGCGTCGACGACCGCCGCGGAGTGCCGGGAGCCGAGGGCGGCGTCGCCCAGCAACGGGTCCAGCACCGCGCCCAGGGGTTTCGCGCCGGACGCCGACTTCACCGTGGCGCCGGCCGCGTCGAGGCCCACCAGGACCGCCCCCGCGCTGGGCGCGGGCTTCGGCTCGCCGGCCCGGGCGGGGGACGTAGCGGACGTATCGGAACCGCGGCCGTGATCTGCGCCACCCGTCCGCCCCAGGGCGACTGCCCGGTCCCGCTCGGCCGTACGCTGACCGGTGGAGTCCCAGGGACCGGCGGCGGTCACCACACCGGCGGCCAGCGCCAGCCCGGCGGTGGCGGCGCCGGCGGTGTACTGCCAGGTTCTGGGCCGGGCCGGCCGTGACCCGGTGGGTCCGGCGAGCCGTGCGATCCGCGGCCCGGCGGACCGCGCCAGGCGCGCGAGCCCCGGTCCCGCGGTGCGTGCGGCCCGCGCCAGACGCGGCCGTGCGGCCCGTGCCAGGCGTTCCAGACGCGGTCGCGCCGCCCGCCAGCCCCTCAGCTCCGGCACGACCACCAGCCCCTTTCGCGATCACACACCTGCGTGAGGGACACTTAATCACCAGAACTATGTGCTGATCATGGAGGAGCCACCGGTGGAGTTCGACGTCACGATCGAGATTCCGAAGGGTTCGCGGAACAAGTACGAGGTGGACCACGAGACCGGTCGTATCCGCCTTGACCGTCGACTCTTCACTTCGACCAGCTACCCGGCCGACTACGGCTTCGTCGAGGACACCCTCGGCGAGGACGGCGACCCGCTGGACGCGCTGGTCATCCTGGACGAGCCGACCTTCCCGGGCTGCCTCATCAAGTGCCGCGCCATCGGCATGTTCCGGATGACGGACGAGGCCGGCGGCGACGACAAGCTGCTGTGCGTCCCGGCGTCCGACCCGCGGGTGGAGCACCTGCGCGACATCCACCACGTGTCGGAGTTCGACCGCCTGGAGATCCAGCACTTCTTCGAGGTCTACAAGGACCTGGAGCCCGGCAAGTCCGTCGAGGGCGCCAACTGGGTCGGCCGCACCGACGCCGAGGCGGAGATCGAGCGGTCCCGCAAGCGCTTCCAGGAGCAGGGCGGTCACTGACCGTTCGACGCCCGCGGGCCGCGTGCACCCCACCGGGGTGACGCGGCCCTTTGGCATGTCGGCGGGTGTTCCCGCGCATACTGAGGCATACGGAAGGTGTCGTTCAGGGAGCGTTGCCCAGTGACGGATGCGGAGGACCGCAAACCGCAGTCGGACGAGGCGAGGAGCGCGTTCAGACCTCCTTCGGGCTCGTCCACGACCCAGGCGACGCAGGTGATCCCGGTGCCCAAGGCGGTCCCGGCGCCCGTCCCGGTCGACAACGAGTCGTCCACGACGTCGGAGTTCGCGCTGCCCGAGGGGCTGGCCGCGCCCAAGGCGGGCGGCGGCGAGTCCGAGACCACCTCGGAGTTCGCCCTCCCGACCGGTCTGGAGGCGCCCGAGCCGCCGGTCACCGAGCCGGAGGGATCGGCGTTCAGCACGCCCAGCACCTACACCGCCCGGCAGGCCCCGGGCGCCTTCACCCCGCCGGGCGGCGTCCCGGCGGTCAGCCTGACCAAGGACGTGCCCTGGCAGGACCGGATGCGCACCATGCTGCGCATGCCGGTCACCGAACGGCCCGCGCTCGAACAGGCGCACAAGGCGGAGGAGGGCGGCCCGGCCGTCCCGCGCGTCCTCGACCTGACCCTGCGCATCGGCGAGCTGCTGCTCGCCGGCGGCGAGGGCGCCGAGGACGTGGAGACCGCGATGTTCGCGGTGTGCCGCTCCTACGGCCTGGACCGCTGCGAGCCGAACGTCACCTTCACCCTGCTGTCCGTCTCCTACCAGCCGTCCCTGGTGGAGGACCCGGTCTCGGCCACCCGCGTGGTGCGCCGCCGCGGCACCGACTACACCCGTCTGGCGGCCGTCTACCGGCTCGTCGACGACCTGAGCGACCCCGAGACCCATGTCTCCCTGGAGGAGGCCTACCGGCGGCTCGCGGAGATCCGCCGCAACCGCCACCCCTACCCCGGCTGGGCGCTGACCTGCGCGGCCGGGCTGCTGGCCGGCGCGGCCTCCCTGCTCGTCGGCGGCGGCCCGCTGGTCTTCGCCGCGGCGGCGATCGGCGCGATGCTCGGCGACCGGCTGGCGTGGCTGTGCGCGGGGCGCGGACTGCCGGAGTTCTACCAGTTCACGGTGGCCGCGATGCCGCCGGCCGCGATCGGCGTGGCGCTCACGGTGGCGGACGTCGACGTGAAGGCGTCCGCGGTGATCACCGGTGGACTCTTCGCGCTGCTGCCCGGGCGGGCGCTGGTGGCGGGCGTGCAGGACGGGCTGACCGGCTTCTACATCACCGCCTCCGCGCGCCTGCTGGAGGTCATGTACTTCTTCGTCGGCATCGTCGTGGGCGTGCTGCTGGTCCTCTACTTCGGGGTGAAGCTGGGCGCCCAGCTCAACCCGGACGCGGCGCTCATCGGCAGCCAGCGGCCGGTGCTCCAGATCATCGCCTCGATGCTGCTGTCGCTGACCTTCGCCGTGCTGCTCCAGCAGGAGCGGTCCACCGTGCTGTGGGTGACGCTCAACGGCGGAGTGGCGTGGGTGGTGTACGGGGCGATGCACAACGTCGGCGACATCTCGCCGGTGGCCTCGACGGCGGTCGCGGCGGGTCTGGTGGGCCTGTTCGGGCAGCTGCTGTCCCGCTACCGGTTCGTCTCGGCGCTGCCCTACACCACCGCCGCGATCGGACCGCTGCTGCCGGGTTCGGCGACGTACTTCGGTCTGCTGTCGATCGCGCAGAACAACGTCGACAAGGGGCTGGTGTCGATGGCCAAGGCGGTGTCGCTCGCCATGGCCATCGCGATCGGCGTGAACCTCGGTTCGGAGATCTCGCGGATGTTCCTGCGGATCGGCTCCGCCGGGAAGCGGCGGGCGGCGAAGCGGACGAGGGGTTTCTGACCCGGTCCGCCCCGCCTGGAGGGTCCGGGGGACTCCGGGACGTCAGGGGGCGCGGTAATAGCCCTGGTCCCGCGGGTCCGGCTGGTTCCGGTCGGGGTCGTACTCGCCGTACTGGTCGTGCTGCTGACCCTGCCGGCCCTGCTGGCCGTGCTGGCCGTGCTGGCCGGCGTAGGGCTGCTGCGGCTGCTGGTGCTGCTGCCCGTAGGGCTGCTGGTGCGGCTGCTGCTGCGGGTACTGCTCGCCGTAGTGCTGGTTCCGCTGCGGGTGGGGGTGGCCGTACCGCTGCTGTCCGTGCGGGGGGTTCTGGCCGTCGTGGGGGCCGGACTGCGGGCGGGGGGCGCCCTGCGCGGCCGGGTCGATGCGGCGCAGCTGGGTCGTCGCGTCGTCCGCGACCGGCTGCCCGTATCCCTGCTGGCCGTACCCCTGCTGACCGTAGCCCTGCTGGTCGTAGCCCTGCTGACCGTGGGCCTGCTGCGCGTACGGCGACTGCTGGTACGGCGACTGCGGCGCGAAGGCCGGCTCCTCCCGGGCCGGGGCCTGCGGGTTCTTCTTCGCCTTGGAGCGGGCCCGGAGGAACTCGATGCCGATCGGCACCACCGAGACGAGGACGACCAGGATCAGGATCGCCTCGATGTTGTCCTTGACGAAGGCGATGTTGCCCAGCCAGGAGCCGAGCAGGGTGACGCCCGCGCCCCACAGGATGCCGCCGATGAGGTTGAAGACCAGGAACGAGCGGTACTTCATGCCGCTGACGCCCGCGATGATCGGCGTGAACGTGCGCACGATCGGCACGAAGCGGGCCAGGACCAGCGACTTGGGGCCGTACTGCTCGAAGAACTCGTGCGCCTTGGTGACGTTCTCCTGCTTGAACAGGCGCGAGTCCGGGCGGTTGAACAGGGACGGACCGACCTTCTTGCCGAACATGTAGCCGGCCTGGTCGCCGAGGACGGCGGCGAGGCAGATCAGGACGATCGCGGCCCACAGCGGGAAGTCCAACTGGTGCGAGGTGATCAGCAGCCCGCAGGTGAACAGCAGGGAGTCGCCCGGCAGGAAGAAGCCGATCAGCAGGCCCGACTCGGCGAAGACGACGAGCAGCAGCCCCCAGATGCCGAAGGTGTCGAGGAGGTAGTTCGGATCAAGCCAGCTCGGGCCGAGGGCGAGCGTCGTCACGGTACCGGGCTCCTGAGGGGGTGAGGAAGGACGGCGGCGCTGCGGCCCCCGTGGTACTGCCGCACAACGTATCAACGGATGGTGTACGGCCCAGGTTCCATCGCCTGCGCGGGGATGCGCTGTGCGCCGCCCGGGTCCACCCTGTGAGCCATGGGAATCGAGGAGTACGGCGGCGGCCAGGGCGCCGGCGCGGATGTGCTGGTCGTCACGACGAACGACCTGCCCGGCCACCGGGTCGAGCAGGTCATCGGCGAGGTCTTCGGGCTGACGGTCCGGTCCCGGCATCTGGGCAGCCAGATCGGCGCGGGCCTGAAGTCGATGATCGGCGGCGAGCTGAAGGGGCTCACCAAGACGCTGGTGGAGACCCGCAACCAGGCCATGGAACGGCTCATCGAGCAGGCCCGCGCCCGGGGCGCCAACGCGGTGCTGGCCTTCCGCTTCGACGTCACCGAGGCGGCGGACGTCGGCACGGAGGTCTGCGCGTACGGGACGGCGGTGGTCGTGGCCCGGGAGTAGCCCGGGCCGGACAGATCGCGCGACGGACCAGGTCGCCGGGTCAGTCCTGCCGTGCCAGGGCCACCAGCTCGAACGCGGTCCGCCCGTCCAGCGACTCCCGGATGATGTCGGCGTGACCGGCGTGCCGGGCCGTCTCCCGGATCAGGTTCAGGCACAGCCAGCGCAGCGAGACCCGCTCGTCCGGCGGGAACCAGGGCTCGTCCGGCAGCGGGAAGGTGTCGTCGAGGCTGGGCGCCGAACGGATGTACGCCTCCGTCTCGGCGGCCACCTCCTCCCAGTACGCCAGCTGCCCCGCGACCGTCTGGTCCGCGGCGAGCTCGAAGCACTCGTGCCAGTTCGACGCGTCGCGCACGATCGCCGGCGGCACCTGCTTCGCCCGGGCGACCCAGGCTTGCTCGACCTCCACGACGTGCTTGAGCAGCCCGCCCAGGGACAGCTCGCTCGCGCTCGGCCGCGACCGCGCCTGCTCCTCGGTCAGCCCGAGCAGCGCCCGCCGGATGCCGCCGCGCTGTTCCTCCAGGAACGCCAGCAGCGCCCCGCGCTCGTCGCCCCGCTCCTCGGCTCCCACGTGAGTGACCATGACCGGCCCGCCTTCCGTCCGCGTCGGCGCCCTCGTGCCCCGACACCGACCACGCTACGAACCCTTGCGGTCAGGTTCTGTCCGCAAGGGTCCAGGGCGCGGGGTGTCGTCCTTCCGCGATGTCGTCCTCCCGCGCGCGGCGGGAGGCCGGGGCGTCAGAACGGGAAGCCGCTGCGGCCGTGCTGCACCGAGATCCACTTGATTGTGGTGAAGGCGTCCACGGTCGTCTCGCCGTTCAGCCGGCCGATGCCCGAGTGCTTCTCGCCGCCGAAGGGGACGAGCGGCTCGTCGTGGACGGTGCCGTCGTTCACGTGGAACATGCCGGTGTCGATCCGCTTGGCGAAGGCGACGCCGCGCTCGACGTCCGCCGTGTGCACGGCGCCGCTGAGGCCGTACGGGGTGTCGTTGACGAGGCGGACCGCCTCCTCCTCGCCGTCGAACGGGACGAGGAAGACGACCGGGCCGAAGACCTCCTGCCTCAGCAGCGCGGAGTCGGCGGGCAGGTCCGTCAGCACGGACGGCTCGACCAGGTTGTCGGTGACGGCGCCGCGCAGCAGGGCGGTGGCGCCCTCGGCGACCGCCTGCTCCACGGTGCCCGAGATCGCGTTCGCCTGGGTGGAGTTGATCACCGGGCCGATGACCGTCCCCGGGTCGCGCGGGTCGCCGGTCTTCAGCGTCCTGACCTTGGCGACGAACTTCTCGGTGAACTCCTCGGCGACGGAGCGGTCGACCAGCACCCGGTTCGCGGCCATGCAGACCTGGCCCTGGTGGACGTAGCGGCTGAAGACGGCCGCGTCGACCGCGTAGTCGAGGTCGGCGTCGTCCAGGACCACGATCGCGCTGTTGCCGCCCAGTTCCAGCACCGCGCGCTTGAAGTGGGCGGCGCAGACGGTGGCGACGTGCCGGCCGACGGTGTCGGAGCCGGTGAAGGAGATGACCTTGGGCACGGGGTGCTCGATGAAGGCGTCGCCGATCTCGGCGATGTCCGTGATGACGACGTTGAGCAGCCCGCCCGGCAGCCCCGCGTCCTCGAAGAGTTTGGCCACCAGGGAGCCGCCGGTGATCGGCGTGTTCTGGTGCGGCTTGAGCACCACGCCGTTGCCGAGCGCGAGCGCCGGGGCGACCGACTTGACGGACAGCAGGAAGGGGAAGTTGAAGGGGCTGATGACGCCCACGACGCCGACCGGGACGCGGTAGACGCGGTTCTCCTTGCCGTCGGTCGGCGAGGGCAGGATCTTCCCCTCGGGGGCCAGCGCCAGATGGACCGCCTCGCGCAGGAACTCCTTGACCAGGTGCAGTTCGAAGGCGGCCTTGAGGTGGGTGCCGCCCAGCTCCGCGATGATCACCTCGGTGATCTCCTGCTCGCGCTCCTCGACCAGGCGCAGCGCCTTCTCGAACACCGCGCGGCGGGTGTAGGGGTTGGTGGCGGCCCACTGCTTCTGGGCTCGGGCGGCGCTCCGGTAGGCCTGATCGACCTCGTCGGCCGTGGCTATGGTGATCGAGGCCAGCTTCTCGCCGTCGTACGGGTTGAAGTCGATGATGTCCCAGGATCCGCTGCCGGGACGCCACTCGCCGTCGATGTACTGCTGGGCCAGGTCGGTGAAGTAGGACGACATGGTGATCCCTCTAATCCCAGGCTCGCGCTGTCTGATGGGACGTCATCGTACGCGTGGGACAGCGGAGTTGACGTGTCCGCGCGGGCGGAGCCGGAGGGCCGCGAGGGCGTCGGGGGGCTAGGAGAGCTGGAGGAGGCCGCGCAGCAGGTCACGGCTCTCGTCGGGGCCGGGGCTGTCGCTCTGGAGTTCCTTGAGCGCCCTCTCGTACTGGCCGACGTCCTCGGATTTGTCCAGGTAGAGCGCGCTGGTCAGCTGCTCCAGGTAGACGACGTCGGACAGGTCGGACTCGGGGAAGCTGAGGATGGTGAAGGCGCCGGACTCGCCCGCGTGCCCGCCGAAGCTGAACGGCATGACCTGGAGCCGCACGTTGGGCCGCTCGGAGATCTCGATCAGGTGCTGGAGCTGGCCGCGCATCACCTCGCGGTCGCCGTAGGGGCGGCGCAGGGCGGCCTCGTCCAGGACGATGTGCAGGTCCGGGGCGTTCTCGGCGACCAGGTGCTTCTGCCGCTCCAGGCGCAGCGCCACCCGCCGCTCCACGTCGGCCTCGCTCGCGCCCCGCATGCCCCGCCGGACCACCGCGCGGGCGTACTCCTCGGTCTGCAACAGGCCGTGCACGAACTGGACTTCGTAGACGCGGATCAGCGACGCCGCGCCCTCCAGGCCCACATAGGTGGGGAACCAGCTCGGCAGGACGTCGGAGTAGCTGTGCCACCAGCCCGCGACGTTGGCCTCCTTGGCGAGCGAGAGGAGTGAGCTGCGCTCCGCCTCGTCCGTGATGCCGTACAGCGTCAACAGGTCTTCCACGTCACGGGTCTTGAAGCTCACCCGGCCCAGCTCCATCCGGCTGATCTTCGACTCCGAGGCGCGGATCGAGTATCCCGCCGCCTCCCGCGTGATCCCCCGCGATTCCCGCAGTCGCCTGAGTTGCGAGCCGAGCAGCATCCGCCGCACCACCGATCCGGGCTCTCCCGCGCTCACCTTCGCCAGCCTCCCCAACCGTCTTAAGGGCCGCAGTCTGCCACTAAATCACTTCGAGCTGTACTCGCGTGATTACGGAAACGGAAAGAGATCGCAGAAACCGTGCAGCCCACGGCAAGAAGGAGGCATGCGACGGACATGAGGATGGCGGAAAAAATGGCCAGCAAGCGGTACGGGAAGGCGCATTTCGGTCACGTGCACGTGCATCTGCCCTTGCATCTGCTGTGCGCATCCGAAACCATGGTCCCGCACCACCGCTGCATCGCAACGACCGCGGATTATCGGGAGTGCCTCGCATGGGGACGAATGGATCGACCATGCTCCAGCCGTTACGGCAGGGCCTTCCGCCGATGGACCTCGCGTCCGTGTCGGACGCCGCCTCCTGCGCCCTGCCCGCCCGCTACGAAGCCGTGCGCGAGGCCAGGCGGTTCACCCGGGTCACGCTCGACACGTGGGAGCTGGGCGACCGCTTCGACGACGTCTGCCTGGTGGTCTCCGAACTCGTCACCAACGCCCTGCGGCACGCGATGCCTGCCGTACCCGGGCCGCGGTCGTGCGAGCAGGCCCCGGCGGTGCGGCTGCACCTGATGCACTGGAGCGAACGGCTCGTGTGCGCCGTGCGCGACCCCAGCCAGGACAGCCCGGTCGCCCGCGAGGACACCGAGGACTTCTCCGCCGAGTCGGGCCGCGGCCTGTTCCTCGTCGACTCCTTCAGCGACAGCTGGGGCTGGCACCCGCTGGCCGGCACGCTGGGCGGCAAGGTCGTCTGGGCGCTGTTCCGGCTCCGCCCCGCCGACTGACGCCGCACGGTTCTCGCACGCCGTGGATCTACGCGCGTCACGCTCTGCCGCACACCGGTCACCGAGTGTGCGGGAGTACTCGGGCGAACCGATTCTGCTCAGCCTCCGACGAGGTGGTCGAACTCCCCGTCCTTGACGCCCAGCAGCATCGCCTCGATCTCGGCGCGGGTGTAGACGAGCGCGGGCCCGTCCGGGAACCGCGAGTTCCGCACGGCCACGTCACCGCCCGGCAGCCGCGCGAACTCCACGCAGGAACCCTGCGAGTTGCTGTGTCTGCTCTTCTGCCAGGCCACTCCGTGCAGCTGTGTGGCCGCCATGCCGTTGTGCACGTCGCACTCCCCGTACACGCCCTCGACGTCGTGGTTCACAGGTCGCTCCCCGGTGGTGCACTGGCTGATGTGGCCATTGATGCATCGGTCAACTGACCCGGATCATAACCTTGTTCATGTGCAGCTGCATGAGCAGATGCACGTGCACGCGGAGTGCTTCGGCGGTTACAGCGTTGGCGAACGCTTTACCGAAGCGGTTTCCAGCGCCTGCCCCCGGACCCGACGACCATGCGCCCGCGGACTTCCGCCTCCCGCGCACACGCCGCGCGTACTAGGAAGAGACGCATGCGGCCCCTCACCTGTTCCGGCGTCGGCCGAGGAGTTGCGGAGCGGGACGTTCGGAAAGGCGGCGAAGCGCCGGGCGCGGGCGGCGGGAAGCGGTTTCCGGTCGGTGGAGCGCGCAAGCCGGCCGACGCGGACGCGAAGGGGGCGAACGCGCGGGGGGGCGGTGCGGTCCGTGGTTGCGCGGATGCATCTGCAACGGTCGGGGACGGTGGTCTCCGGCCACCGGGAAGCCTCCCACAGTCCCCCGCGCGTCCCGTACGGGGGGCACGGTGGACTCCGTCAACAAGACCACCTTCCGCGTTACCTGGGAGGGTGGTCTCGGCGAGGAGACGTCCACGCGGGCGGAGGGCGGGACGATACCCTCGGGCTCCCCACGGCGAGTCCCGGCTCCTGACCGCTCCGGAGCCCGGTGGCGGGGCGGGCAACCGCGCCGCACCCTCGTACGTGATGATCCTTGAGCATCGTCACGACCCAAGGAACCACCTCATGCGCGCCATTGCGATCACCGTCACCGCCCTCGCCGCCGCCCTCCTGCTGACCGCCTGCGACAGCGGCGGCAGCGACGGCGACGGCACCGACACCGGGAGCAAGAACACCGACACCACCGAGAACACGGCCTGCCGGCTCGGCGCGGTCGGCCTCCAGGTCGGCCCCGCCAACGCCGCGCCCGCCGCCGGGGACACGGGCAACGTCCCGGTCACGCTCACCAACCAGGGCGCCGCGTGCACCCTGGACGGCTTCCCCGGCCTCACCCTGGCCGCCGGGAGCGACACGGCGGCCGTGCCGCAGGACAAGACGGGGCAGGCGCAGAAACTGACCCTCGCCAAGGGGGACACCGCCTCCTTCACCCTCACCTACGTCCGGGGCAAGGCGGGCGACGCGAAGAGCCTGGCGGCGACCTCGCTGAAGATCGCGCTGCCGGGCGCGTCCGACGCCAAGAGCTACCCGTGGTCGTACGGCCCGGTGCAGGGCAAGAGCGACGCGGCGCACCCGGACGCGTCGGTGACGGCGTTCCAGCAGGCCGGGGACTGACGGACCGCCACGTCCCCGGACTCGGGCCGCCGGACGGGCCCCCGGGCTCAGCTCAGCGGCCGGCGATGCCGCATCTGGGCCCGGTCCGCCGCCTGCGCGCCCTCCGTCCAGCCGGCCGCGTCGCTCACCCCGCGCAGCCGGGTGGTGGTCGTGTCCGGGAACATCCGGTCCAGCCGGTCGGCGACCGCCACGTCGCGGGTCGCCAGGACGGGGAGCAGGTCCTCGGTGACCTGGTGCTCGGCGACGGCCGCGAGGCGGCTGCCGATGCGGTGGGCGTAGGCGGCGAGGAAGGACTGCCGGAAGGTCTTGGTCCGCTTGCGCCCGCCCGCCCTCTGCGCGGCCTCGGCTCGGGTCATTGCGGTGGTGGCCTGGACGAGGAGCGAGGTGTACAGCAGTTCGACCACTTCGAGGTCGGCCTCGAAACCGACGACGGTGGAGAAGCCGAGGGGTTCGTTCCACACGGCCCGGCAGTGGTTGGCGGTGGCGACGGCGTCCAGCAGCACGGCCTTGGCCTGCTCGTACGGCGGCTCGACACCGATCCGGCAGGCGCCGGGCGCGTCCGGCGCCGGCCCGTGCGCGGCGATCAGCGCCTCGTCGATGCTGTGCCGCGCCATCAGCTCCTGCGCCTTGGCGCTCAGCGCCTCCGCCTCCTCCGGGAACCCGGTCGCCTCCGCCTTGGCGAGCAGCGCCCGGATCCGGCCGAGCGTCCGGGAGTCGCCCCGGGGCGCCGAGGGGCCCGGCGCGGCGAGGTCGTCCAGCGTTTCGAGGGTGGGCAGCCGCAGCAGCAGCCGGTACAGCTCCAGCACGGCGGTGGCGTACGAGAAGCGGTCGTCGGCGGGCGCCTCGTCGGCGGTCAGTTCGTCGAGCTGCGCGGCCCAGCGCGGGCCGCGCGGCCGGTCGTGCGGGACCTGGGCGCGGATCAGGGCCGCCGCGAGCCGGAGGTGGAGGTCGTCGAGCTCCCGCCGGACGACGCGCGTGAGATCGCCGGGCTGCCAGCCCCGCTGCCAGGCCGCCGCGACCAACTCCACGCCGCGGCGGGCGAGTTCGGCGTCCGCCGTGGGATCGGCGGCGAGCATCGAGGCGCCGGCGTCGAGGGCGTCGTCGGTGGCGGCGTAGAGGGCGGCCGACAGGGCGCGGTCGACGGTGCTGGACGTGGTCACGGTCCGATCGTGCCATGCCCCGCCTCCCGCACTGTCCACACCCTGTGGACAACCGACGGCGGGACGGTCCGCCGACGTACGGAAGCCCATCTGACACGGCCGTCAACCATCGGTTGACAGTCCCCCACTGTCAACCTACGGTTGCGGTATGACGAACCCCAGCATCAGGTCGTCCATCCGTCTCGACGACCTCATCTCGGCCATCAAGAACGTCCACCAACAGCCGCTGGAGCAGCTCCAGGACGCCGTTCTCGCCGGTGAGCACCTCGGCGAGGTCGCGGACCACCTCATCGGGCACTTCGTCGACCAGGCACGGCGCTCCGGCGCCTCCTGGACCGACATCGGCAGGAGCATGGGCGTCACCCGGCAGGCCGCGCAGAAGCGGTTCGTGCCCAAGGAGTCCCTCGATCTCGACCCCAGCCAGGGCTTCAGCCGCTACACGCCCCGCGCGCGCAAGGTGGTGATGGCCGCCAACGAGGCGGCCAAGGCCGCCCGGAACACCGAGGGCCTGCCCGTGCACCTGGTCCTCGGGCTGCTCACCGAACCGGAGGCACTGGCCGCCAAGGCCGTACAGGAGCAGGGCGTCCCCCTGGAGACGGTCCGCGAGGCCGCCACCGCCGTACTCCCGCCGGCCTCCCCGGACGCCCCCGAGCTGATCCCGTACGGCCCCGCCGCCAAGAAGGCCCTCGAACTCACCTTCCGGGAGGCCCTGCGCCTCGGCCACAACTACATCGGCACCGAACACATCCTGCTGGCCCTGCTGGAGCTGGAGAACGGCGAGGGCGTCCTGAGCGGCGCCGGCCTCAGCAAGGACCGCACCGAGGAGTACGTCGTGGCGACCCTGGCGCGGTTCCTCGACACGACGGCACGGCAGGACGACCGGCAGCCCGAAGGGGACCACGGCCCCGCCTGACCCCGGCCGCTTCCCCGGCGCACACCCCCACTGCCGGACCCCCGCTGCCGGACCCCCGCGGCGCGTGCCCACCGTGCGGCTCGCTACGAGTATCAATGTCAGACCCCCCTGCGACACTCGACGGCATGACCGACCGGTGGGCGCTGGCGCCGGCCGAGGGCGGCGGCGCGGAGGTCGCCCCCCTCGGTCCGGACGGGCTGCCCGCGGGCCCGGTGCGCCGGGAGCCGGACCTGGCCGAGGCCGTCCGGAGCCGGCCGCACGTCACCCGCTGGGTGTGGCGGTCCACCGCCGAGGTCTATCCCCGGCTGCTCGCGGCCGGGGTGCGCGTGGAGCGGTGCTACGACATCGAGGACGCCGAGACCCTGCTGCTCGGCCACGAGGGACACCACGGCGAGCCCCGTTCGGCGGCCGCCGCGCTGGCCAGGCTGCGCGGCGGTCCCGTACCGCCCGACCCACCGCAGCGGCCGGCCGCACCGGGCGCGCAGTCCTCCCTGTTCGAACCCGAGGGCGTCCACCTGCCGCTGGCGGACCTGATCGCGGTCCACGCCGAGCAGCAGCGGCGGCACGAGAGGACCACGCACCCCGACCGCATGCGGCTGCTGACCGCGGCCGAGTCGGCGGGCATGCTGGTGGCGGCCGAGATGAACCGCGCGGGTCTGCCCTGGAGCGCGGACGTGCACCGCCGGGTGCTGCACGATCTGCTCGGCGAGCGCTACGCGGGCGGCGGCGAACCGCGGCGGCTGGCCGAACTGGCCGACGAGGTGTCCGCCGCCTTCGGCCGCCGGGTGCGGCCGGACCTGCCCGCCGACGTCGTCAAGGCCTTCGCCCGCGCCGGGATCAAGGTCCGCTCCACCCGCCGCTGGGAGATCCGGTCCATCGACCACCCGGCCGTGGCGCCCCTGCTCGAATACAAGAAGCTGTACCGGATCTGGGTGGCGCACGGCTGGTCGTGGCTCCAGGACTGGGTGCGCGAGGGGCGGTTCCGGCCGGAGTTCCTGGCGGGCGGCACCGTGACCGGCCGCTGGGTGACCAACGGCGGGGGCGCGCTCCAGATCCCCAAGGTCATCCGCCGGGCCGCGGTCGCCGACCCCGGCTGGCGCCTGGTGGTCGCCGACGCCGACCAGATGGAACCGCGCGTACTGGCGGCGATCTCCCGCGACCCCGGCCTGATGGAGGTGGCCGGCCGCACCTCCGACCTCTACCAGTCCGTCTCCGAGCGCGCCTTCTCCGGCGACCGCGCCCAGGCCAAACTGGCCGTGCTCGGCGCGGTCTACGGCCAGACCTCGGGCGACGGCCTGAAGAACCTGGCCGCCCTCAGACGCCGCTTCCCGCGCGCGGTGGCCTACGTCGACGAGGCCGCGCGGGCCGGGGAGGAGGGCCGGCTCGTACGGACCTGGCTGGGCCGGACCTGCCCGCCGGCCGCCGCGGACTCCGAGGACGCCACCGAGGAGGCGGGCCTGCCGCAGGACGACCCGGCCGAGCACTCCCCCGGCAGGACCGGCGATTGGGGAGGCGGCGACCGGGGCTGGATGCCGGGACACGTCTCCTCCGACGCCCGTGCCCGCGGCCGCTTCGCCCGCAACTTCGTCGTCCAGGGCAGCGCCGCCGACTGGGCTCTGCTGCTGCTCGCCGCGCTGCGCCGCACCTGCCGGGACATGGCGGCCGAGCTGGTCTTCTTCCAGCACGACGAGGTGATCGTGCACTGCCCGAAGGAGGAGGCCGACACGATCGTCGAGGCGATCCGCGTGGCCTCCGAACTGGCCGGCCGGCTGACGTTCGGCGACACCCCGGTGCGGTTCCCGTTCACGACGGCGGTGGTGGAGTGCTACGCGGACGCCAAGTGAGCGTCCCGGCCGACGCCGAGCCGCCACACCCCCGGCGGACCGGGTGGCAGACAGCAGGTGGAAGATCATCGTGAACGGAGTGGGGACCTGCCGGGCCGCCCGTCGCTGCCCGGTGCCGCCGCCCCGCCCGATCCCGATCGAGGGGGAGAACCGACATGCGACCGCTGCGCTGTGCCGTGCTGGACGACTTCCAGAACGCCGCGACCGCCTTCGCCGACTGGTCGCCGCTGGGCGACCGGGTCGACGTGGTCACGTACGACGAGCACTTCGCGACCCAGGACGCGCTGGTGGCGGCGATCGCCGACGCCGACGTGGTCGTGACCCTGCGCGAGCGGGTGCCGTTCCCGGCCGCGCTCCTGAACCGCCTCCCGCGGCTGAAGCTGCTGATCGCCTCCGGCATGCGCAACTCGGTGATCGACTACGCCGCCGCACGCGCGAACGGCGTGACCGTGTGCGGCACGGAGAGCTCGGGGACCCCGCCGGTGGAACTCACCTGGGCCCTGCTGCTCGGTCTGGCCCGGGGGATCGTCCAGGAGAACGACGCGCTGCGCGCCGGCGGCCGCTGGCAGTCCACGGTGGGCGCCGACCTGCACGGCCGCCGTCTGGGCCTGCTGGGCCTGGGCAGGATCGGCGGCAAGGTGGCCGCGGTCGGCCTCGCCTTCGGCATGGAGGTCACGGCGTGGAGCCAGAACCTCACGGAGGAACGGGCGGCGGAGGTCGGAGTCACCCTGGCCCGCACCAAGGAGGACCTGCTGGCGTCCTCGGACTTCGTCTCGATCCACCTGGCCCTGAGCGACCGCACCCGGAACCTCCTCGGTGCCCGGGAACTGGCCCTCCTGAAGCCCACGGCCTACCTGGTCAACACCTCGCGCGCCGCGATCGTCGACCAGGACGCCCTGCTCACCGTCCTGCGCGAGGGCCGTATCGCCGGCGCGGGCCTCGACGTCTTCGACACCGAGCCCCTCCCCACCGACCACCCCCTGCGCACCGCTCCCCGCCTCCTGGCCACCCCCCACCTGGGCTACGTCTCCCGCGCCAACTACGAGCGCTACTACGGCCAGGCGGTGGAGGCCATCGGTGCCTGGCTTTCGGGCGCCCCGATCCGCGTCCTGAGCTGACACGGAGCAGCGAGCGCGGAACCTGCCGGAGCCCGAACAAAGAAAAGCGGCCCAGCAGAGATGCTGGGCCGCCACAAGTTCGCTATCACAGAGAATAATCGCTTCAGAGATACACATAACAGAGATACACAGATAACTTCAGCGTTTAAAAGATTCGCAAGTCACGCAGACAGAAAATACATCACAGAGAACACACAAAGTTGTCGAGCATTTCGTTGTCGCGCACAAGATCGAGGGAGCAGAATCCCCCACGATCGTGAACGTGCTCCAGGAACATCAAGGCATCGCCACCGTTGTGCAGCAGGGCGAGTGCCAGAGAAACCCCTCGGACGACGCCGATCGCTCTCGACTTGCACCTGCGCCAACGTGCGTCACCCGCCCCTCTGGTCGAGTCGGGATCGTGACCGTTCGCGCAGTCATCACTCACTGTTGAGTTGTGACCGGCCGAACCACTGCTTGCCCTCCGGCGGAGGAGCCGAGCAAGAGCTTCGAACCTTTCCACTGGGAACTCCCTTCTGTCGAGCGTGCAGCGAATGCCGCACAGGGAGATTCACCCGAAGATGAACCCCCTGCGCGGCACTCACCCCCGACAAAGGGAGCGGTGCTTGAGTCCAGGGGACTCGATGCCCCCAACGTACTGTCCACCGCACACCGAGCGCATCACCCGCGACGGTGATGACGGGTAGTTCTTTGGCCGTAGGGGGTGTCTAGGGGACACCCAGTCGACCGGCCGCCGCCCACCCCACACCTGCCGCCACGACGCCGCCACCGCATCCACTGAACGACGAAAGGCCAGCTAGGAACATTCCTAGCCGGCCTTCCCGACGGAGCCGCTTTCGGGATTCGAACCCGAGACCTACGCATTACGAGTGCGTTGCTCTGGCCATCTGAGCTAAAGCGGCGTGCTGAGCGCACCGTGGTGCGAGCGGCAACGTCCGTAAGTCTACACAGTCTCCGAGGGTGCTACGTACCCGCCCCGGAGGGGGCTCCGGGGCGGGCGGTGGGGCTAGGAGCAGCGCTTCGCGGCCGGCGGCTGGGTGCCGCGGAGGAGGTAGGCGTCGATGGCGGAGTCGATGCAGCGGCTGCCGCGGCCGTAGGCGGTGTGGCCGTCGCCGTTGTAGGTGAGCAGGCGGCCGGAGGAGAGCTGGTGGGCCAGGGCCTGGGCCCAGCGGTAGGGAGTCGCCGGGTCGCGGGTGGTGCCGACCACGAGGATGGGGGCCGCGCCCTTCGCCTCGATGCGGTGCGGCTCGCCGGTGGCCCTGACCGGCCAGTACCCGCAGTTCAGGGCGGACCAGGCCAGGCCCTCGCCGAAGACCGGGGACGCCTTGCGGAAGGCCGGGAGCGCCTTCTTCACCTCCGCGGGCGAGGAGAAGGCCGCGGGCAGGTCCAGGCAGTTCACGGCCGCGTTGGCGTACATCAGGTTGCTGTAGCCGCCCTTGGAGTCGCGCTCGTAGTAGCTGTCGGACAGGGCCAGCAGGCCCGCGCCGTCGTTCTTCCTCATCGCCGCGTTCAGCGCGTCGCGCAGCTGCGGCCAGGCCGACTTGTCGTACATCGCCGCGATGACGCCGGTGGTGCCCAGCGCCTCACCGAGGCGGCGGCCGCTCGGATCGCCGGTCGGGACGGGGTGCGCGTCCAGCTTGTGGAAGAAGGCGGCCAGGTTCTCCCCGGCCCGCTGCGGTGTGGTGCCCGGGCCGCCGATCGGGCAGTCGCTCTGCCGCACGCAGTCCTTCGTGAACGACTGGAACGCCGCCTCGAAGCCGGTCGCCTGGTCGATGTTGATCCGGCGCGCGGACAGGGTGGGGTCCATCGCGCCGTCCAGGACGAGGCGGCCCACCCGGTCCGGGTACAGCCCGGCGTACGTCGCGCCGAGGAACGTGCCGTACGACGCGCCGACGTAGTTCAGCCTGCGGTCCCCGAGGACGGCGCGCAGGACGTCCATGTCACGGGCCGCCTCCACCGTGGAGACGTGCCGCAGCAGCGTCGGCTCGTGGGCGCCGCAGCCCTCCGCGAACTTCTGGAACGCGGCGACCAGCGCGTCGGTCTCCTCGCGGTCGTCGGGCGTGACGTCCGTCTGCGTGTACGCGTCCATGGCCCGGTCGTCCAGGCACTCGACGGGCTCGCTGCGGGCCACGCCGCGCGGGTCCATCGCCACCATGTCGTAGCGGGCGCGGATCTCGGCGGGGTAGCCCAGGGCGGCGTACTGCTGGAGGTAGCCGATGGCCGAGCCGCCCGGTCCGCCCGGGTTCACCAGCAGCGAGCCCAGGCGCGAGCCCGGTCCCGTGGCCTTCTTGCGGGCCACCGCCAGCCGGACGTCGCCCGCCGACGGCTTGGCGTAGTCGAGCGGGGCCTTCATCGTGGCGCACTGGAAACCGGGGACCCCGCAGTCCCGCCAGGAGAGCTTCTGGTCGTAGTACGGCGCCAGGGCGGCCGGCGTGGCCCGCGGCAGCGCGGCCAGCACCGCCTCCGCCGCGGGGGTGGTCCGGTGCTGAGTGCTTCCGGAGGAGCAGGCCGACACGAGCAGGACCGCGGCCGCTAGGAAGGAACCGGCCGTGCGGACGGTCCGGGGGCGTCGGCTGCTGCGCGGAGGGGTGTCCGGACGAAGGGCGCGCCTGAGGTACATCCAGCGATCGTAACTCTCTGCGACCAATTCGCCGCGCTCCGCGCCTGGTCGGGCTCGTACGAGTGACGTCGTCAAGCGGGTGTGACGCGACGCGCACTCATCGTTCAGTTCCGGTCACGCCGGTCATTGGCCGGCGCCGGTCACGCCGGTCGTCAGCCTGCTCTCAGGGCCATCGTCATCGCCTCCACCGCCAGCAGCGGCGCCACATTGCGGTCGAGGGCGTCGCGGCAGGCGGCGATCGCCTCTATCCGGCGCAGGGTGGCTTCGGGGGAGCTGCCCCGGGCGATGCGGTCCAAGGTGTCCTCGACGTCCCCGTTGGCGATCGCCAGACGGGAACCGAGCTGGAGGGCGAGCACATCGCGGTAGAAGGCGGTGAGGTCGGTCAGGGCCAGGTCGAGACTGTCGCGCTGGGTGCGCGTGCGCCGGCGCTTCTGCTTGTCCTCCAGGTCCTTCATCACCCCCGCCGTGCCGCGCGGCAGCCGGCCGCCCTGCGCCGCGCCCAGCGCCGCCTTCAGTTCCTCGGTCTCCTTGGCGTCCGTCTCCTCGGCCAGCGCCTTCGCGTCGTCCGCCGCCGCGTCGACGAGCTGCTGGGCCGCCTTGAGGCAGCCGCCGATGTCGTCGAGGCGCAGCGGGAGCTTCAGGACGGCCGCCCGGCGTTCGCGCGCGGCCGGGTCGGTGGCCAGGCGGCGGGCCCGGTCGACGTGGCCCTGGGTGGCGCGGGCGGCGGCCGCCGCGACCGCGGGCTCGACGCCCTCACGGCGTACGAGCATGTCGGCCACGGCGTCCACGGACGGGGTGCTCAGGTTCAGGTGGCGGCAGCGGGAGCGGATCGTCGGCAGGACGTCTTCGAGGGAGGGGGCGCACAGCAGCCAGACGGTGCGCGGCGCCGGTTCCTCGACCGCCTTCAGGACGGCGTTGGCGGACTTCTCGTTCAGACGTTCGGCATCCTCCACGAGGATCACCTGCCAACGGCCGTTCGCCGGGGAGGTGAAGGACTTGCGGACGGTGTCCCGCATGTCGTCGGCGAGGATCTGGGTGCCCACGGCGGCGACCGTGCTGACGTCGGCGTGGGTGCCGATCAGGGCCGTGTGGCAGCCGTCGCAGAAGCCGCAGCCGGGCGCACCGCCCAGGGCGCGGTCGGGGCTCACGCACTGGAGCGCCGCGGCGAAGGCCCGCGCCGTCTGCGCGACCCCGGCGCCGGGCGGCCCGGTGAACAGCCACGCGTGCGTCATCTTCGACGCCTCCGGCGGCGGGGCGGCGGAGGCGGCCGCCGTGACCAGGGCATCGGCGTCCCGGGCAGCGGCGCCCAGCTGCTCGCTGACCCTCTCCTGCCCGACGAGGTCGTCCCACACGCTCATGGGTCACGCCGCCCTTCCGTCATGTTTCGCGGTGCGGCATCCATTGTGCGGGGCCCCACTGACAACGCGGTCCGGCCCCCACCCCGGGCGGGGCGGGGGCCGGGCCCACCGTCGTCGCGCGGCCGCCCGGCGGTACGCGGGCGGCCGGCCGGTTCAGCGGCGGCGGCCGCCGCGCCTGCGGCCGTCCCCGCCGTCCCCGCCGTCCGTGCCGTCGGCGCCTCGGCTATCGCCGTACGCGCCGTGCTCCCCGTCGTCGCCGCGCGGTCCCAGCAACTCGTCCGCGAGCGTCGGGAGGTCGTCCAGCGGGGTCTCCTCGGCCCAGTCCGGGCGGGGGCGGGACCGGCGGCGCGCCGGTCCGTCCGGAGCGACCCGCGCCGGACCGTCCGGGCCGTCCGGGCCGATCCGGGGCAGCTCGCGGGTGCGGTCGTCGGAACCGTCGGGCCGGGCGGCCGCCGGCCGCTCGTCCCGGAAGTAGCCGGGCGGCACCCGGTCCGCGGGGTCGTCACCGCGCCCCGGCACCGGCCCCTCGTCCCGCACCGGAGGCAGTACGGCCGTCTCGTCGGCCGCCCCGGTGACCGGCGGCAGCACGGCCGTCTCGTCCGCGGCGCCCGTGACCGGGGGCAGCACCGTCGTCTCGTCCGCGGCTCCCGCGGCGGCCGGCGGCACCGCGGGCTGCGGCAGCTCGGCCGTGCTCTCGGACTCGGACTCGGTCCCGGACGCGCCGGAACGGTTCTCGGTCCTGGACGCGCCGGCGCGGTCCTCGGCTCCGGAGCGGTCCGCGGGCGCGTCCGCCGCCCGGTCGTCGCGCACCGGCGGCAGCACCGCCGTCTCGTCCGCCGGGCCGCCCGAGGCGTTCGCCGGCGTCACGACCGGGGTCGCCACGGTCACCGCGTCCGACGGCGGCCT